>JBEAZY010000174.1:0-12657 GCA_041159205.1 Pseudomonadota bacterium | reverse complement strand
CCACATTTGTAAAACTCGCAACGTGCGGGCCGGTTCAATTGTGGGCAGCGGCACGGTCAGCAACCAGGGGGTCGAGCACAATGGCCGCAAAGACTGGCCCAAAGGCTATAGCTGTATCGCTGAAAAGCGCGCCATTGAAACCATCCTGGATGGGAAGCCCAGCACCGATTTCATGAAATTCGGTGACACCATCCGCATCGAAATGAAGGGCCTGGACGGCCAGAGCGTGTTTGGTGCCATCGACCAAACCATTGCGCCACTCGTGCCCCCTTCGAAATGAACGCGGCGGCCTCCTTGGCCGCCCCATGCATGCCCACCCGGGTGCAGGCATGGCACCCCATCCCACCCCCTCGCCCCCCACAGGAGCCTCGCATGAAGCAGACCGTTGATTACAGCCGCTATGAAACCTTGCGCATTGAGCGCCGGGGAGCCGAGGGGCGTGTGCTGGATGTGCAGATGAAGGCGAGCAACGGCAAATTGCCCACCGCCGGGCATGAGGGGCACAACGAGCTGACCGAGATTTGGCGTGACATAGGCCGCGATGATTCGGTGCGGGTCGCGGTGCTGCGCGGCGAAGGGCAGGGGTTTTCGGGGGGTGGCGATTTGGCCCTGGTGTCGGACATGGCCGATGATTTCGGGGTGCGCAGCCGGGTCTGGCGCGAGGCGCGTGATTTGGTCTACAACTTGATCAATTGCGATAAACCGATCGTGAGCGCCATGCACGGCCCTGCGGTGGGGGCCGGTCTGGTGGCGGGATTGCTGGCCGACATCTCGATCGCGGCCAAATCGGCACGCATCGTCGATGGCCATACCCGCCTGGGGGTGGCGGCGGGTGACCATGCGGCGATCATTTGGCCCCTTTTGTGCGGCATGGCCAAATCGAAATACCACCTGATGTTGTGTGAGCCGGTCGATGGCGAGACTGCCGAGCGCATCGGCCTGGTGTCGCTGGCGGTGGAAGAGGCCGACTTGCTGCCCAAGGCCTATGAGGTGGCGGACCGCCTGGCGGCCGGCAGCCAAACGGCGATCCGCTGGACCAAATATGCGCTGAACAACTGGTTGCGTCAGGCCGGCCCGACCTTTGACGCTTCACTGGCGCTGGAGTTCATGGGTTTTGCCGGGCCCGATGTGCGCGAAGGGGTGGCCTCGCTGCGCGAGCGACGCGCCCCACGCTTCGAATGAGCGGGCCATGAGCCGTGCCGGCCTGGCGGGGGTTTGGGCCCTGGTGTTGGGGGGCCATGCCTTGGCTTTGTGGGCCTGGCAGTTCACGACTTTGACGCGGCTGAGGCCCCCTGAGGTGGTGTGGCTGCAAATGCCGCCGCCCGAGCCGGAGGCCACCGTGCCGCCCCTATTGCGCCCCACGCAGCCCAAGCCCAAACCGCAGCCCGGTTCGGCGCAGGCTGTGGCGGCACCCCCGCCCGCCCCCCTTGCAGCCCCTCCTGCAGCCCCTCCTGCAGCCCCTGCCCCGGTGCCCGGCGCAGAGCCCAGGGTCGCCCCGGCGGCCCCTGCATCTGCGGGCGCACCCACTAGCGCAGCCACCAGCGCATCTGCCGCCGCGTCTGCAGTGGCCTCTGTAGTGCCTGGGGGCGAAGCATGGACCGGGCCCAGTCTGTCGGCGTCGTATTTGAACAACCCGCCGCCCCAGTACCCGCCGATGAGCAAACGCATGGGCGAGCAGGGACGGGTGGTGGTGCGGGTGCTGATTGATGAGCAGGGTGTGGCGCAACAGGCAGAATTGCACACCAGCAGCGGGTACAGTCGACTGGACCGTGCGGCCCTGCAGGCCGCGCAGTCATGGCGTTATGTGCCGGGACAGCGGGGTGGGCGGGCACAGGCCATGTGGTTCAATGTGCCCATCGTGTTTGATTTGAAACCTTCGCAGGATTGATGCATGGCGTTGAATACAGGTTTTGTGGCCACCCTCGCGCAGGGCGATGCCGTCACCTTGGGGGTGGCGGTGCTTTTGCTGGCGATGTCGGTGCTGACGTGGGTGGTGCTGATTTTGAAGGTTCAAGAGGGCTGGCATGACCGCCAAATGGCGCAACGCGCCAGCACCTGGCGGCAAATGGGCCGGGAAGAGCGCGCCGCCTGGCGTCAGCAGGCCAGCGCCGATGACCCCTATGCCCGGCTGCACGACAGCGGCCTGCAGGCGCTGCGCGAACTGGAACGACTGCGCCGCCAGCCCCACCCCAAAGTCATGGCCGACAGCGACTGGGTCACGCGCCATTTGCAAAACACGCTGGAGCAAGCGGGGCTGCAGGTGCAGCGCCACCTCACGCTGCTGGCTTCGGTCGGTGCCACGGCCCCCTTTGTCGGCCTGCTTGGCACGGTTTGGGGCATTTATCACGCGCTGGCTGAAATAGGTCAGTCTGGTCTGGCCTCGATAGACCAGGTGGCCGGTCCGGTGGGCGAGGCCCTGATCATGACGGCCTTCGGTCTGGCCGTGGCCATACCGGCGGTGCTGGCCTATAACGGGTTGGTGCGCATGGGTAAAAACCGCCTGGCCCGCTGGCGCGAGTTCGCCGGTTGGGTGCATGCCCATGCCATGACCGAACCCTGGGAAGGGCCCTGAAATGGGCTTTCAGACCCATGAGCAGGCCGATGAGGCCATGAGTGAAATCAATATGACGCCCCTGGTCGATGTGATGCTGGTGTTGCTGATCATTTTCATGGTCACTTTGCCCGTCATGCGCCAGGTGGTGCAGGTGGAGTTGCCGCGCGCCAACGCCCAGCCTTTGCCCGTGAAAACGCCTCTCGTGCGCCTGGAGGTCACGGCGCAGGGGGGCTATCATCTGGATGGTGCGCCTTTGCCCCCCGGCGATTTGGCGCGCCGTTTGGCCGAGGTGGCTGCGCGAGAGCCCCAGCCCCGCTTGCTGATTGAGGGAGATCGCATGGCGCGCTATGAGGGCGTGGCCCAGGCCCTGTCGGCCGCCCAGCGGGTGGGCTTGAAGCAAGTCGGTTTTGTGACTGAAAAGAGCAAGGAGACCCCATGAGCGCATCGACCCCCTACGATTTCTCTGCACTGGTGCCCGGCTTTGACTTTCTGAACAAGCTGGCCACCGCACCCGGCGCTGCGGCCCCGTCGGTCAGCAGTTGGGTGGCCCCCACGCTGGACCCGAAAGAGTTGGAAAAACGCATTCAGGATTTGCGCACGGTGAAATTCTGGCTGGAACAAAACACGCAAGCGGTGGATGCGACGATCAAGGCACTGGAGGTGCAGCGCATGACTTTGGCCACGCTGCAAGGCATGAATGTCAGCATGGGTCAGCTGGCCGAGGCCTTGAAAGTGCCCGCAGCCCCCCAGGGTGCCGGTGCGGCTACCGGTGTAGCAGCCGGTGCGGCAGCCGGCGCCGGAGAAAAAGCCCCCGCCAAAAAACGACGCACCTCCGCCGCAGGGCAGGCCGGTGCCGGCCAGGGTAAAGAGTCCGGGGCGCCGGTGGACCCCATGGCCTGGTGGGGGGCTTTGACGCAACAGTTTCAGCAAATTGCGGGCGATGCCATGCAAGACATGCAGCGCAAAGCCCAGGCGCAGCCGGGTGCCGGTGGCCCAAGCGCTGCCGCCCCGGCCAAGGGCAAGGCGCGCACCGCCGGCGCGACCCGGCGCGGCACGGGCAGCCGACGCAAGAAGGCGCCTTGAGGGCGTCTTGAGGGCGATTTGTGGGCGCGAAGTTTTTGCGCGGGGTATTTTTGCGTTGATTATTTTGCGTCGGGTATGAGGCACGAATGAAGCGAGAGCAAGACATGAAAAAAGTGGGTTTGATTGGGTTGGGGGCGATGGGTGCGGGCATGGCCGGCAGTTTGCGCCGTGCCGGTTTTGCGCCCCATGTGTACGATGTGCGACCCGAGGCTGCGCAGGCCTTTGCCGCCCAGGGGGGCGTGGCTTGCGCCAGTTTGGCCGAGTTGGGGGCGGCTTGCGATGTGGTGATTTCGGTGGTGGTCAATGCCGAACAAACCGAACAGGTGTTGTGGGGGGCGGAGCGACAAGGGCAAGGGGTGGCCCATGCCATGCGACCCGGCAGCTTGTTTGTGATGTGCTCCACCGTGGACCCGAACCGATCGATAGGATGGGAGGGCGAGTTGCAGGCGATGGGCTTGCTGTATCTGGATGCCCCGATCTCGGGCGGGGCGGCGCGTGCCGCCAGCGGCGAGATGACCATGATGACTGCGGGCACCCCGGCCGCTTATGCGCTGGCCGATCCTTTTTTGCAGGCCATGGCCGGCAAGGTGTACAAATTGGGCGAGCGCGCGGGCAATGGCTCAAAGGTGAAGATCATCAACCAGTTGCTGGCCGGGGTGCATATTGCCGCTGCAGCCGAGGCGATGGCTTTGGGTCTGCGCGAGGGCGTGGATGCGCATGAACTGTATGAGGTCATCACCCACAGCGCGGGCAACAGCTGGATGTTTGAAAACCGCATGGCGCATGTGCTGGCCGCCGATTACACCCCTTTGTCGGCGGTGGATATCTTTGTCAAAGATCTGGGGCTGGTGCTGGACACCGCAAGGGCCAGCAAGTTTCCTCTGCCGCTGGCCAGCACCGCGCATCAGATGTTCATGCAAGCCTCATCCAAGGGGCATGGCCGTGAAGACGACAGTGCGGTCATCAAAATATTCCCCGGCATTGAGCTGCCTAAGAAATAGCACGCAGTAATTGGGGTCTGACCCCAATTACTGCTTCTTTGGGTCATTGCGCAGGCGATGCGGGCGGGCTGCACACATCGACCCAGATGCCTTGGGTCAGGCGCGCCATTTCTGGCACCGAGATGCGCACGGCGCTGTCGATGCTGCCAGCCGCAGGCCACATTTCTGCGTGGGCTTGCAATGAGGCGTCGAGGTGCACCGGCATGGGGGTGGCCAGGCCAAAGGGGCAGACGCCGCCGACCGGGTGCCCGGTGAGGCGCAGCACTTCTTCAGCAGACAACATTTTGCCTTTGCCGAAAGTGCGTTTGAATTTGCCATGGTCGATGCGCACATCGCCCGCCGCGACCACCAGAATGTCGCGACCGTCGGCCAGACGAAAGGCCAGGGTTTTGGCGATCTGGCCGGGCTGTACCCCATGCGCCGCCGCTGCGGTGGCCACGGTGGCGGTGGTTTCGGTGGTGATGAGGATGGGTGCGTTCACCCCGTGTTGGGCAAAAAATGCTTTTACTGATTCAAGGCTCATGGGGTTTTGCAGGGCTTCCCTGGGGCTCAGACGCCACGGGCGCGGTCGGCGGCGAACTGGCGGCGGTATTCAGAGAACCGCCCCTGTTCCAGCGCTTCGCGCACTTCGCGCATGAGATTGAGGTAGTAGTGAAGGTTGTGAATGGTGCACAACATGGGCCCGAGCATTTCACCGCAGCGGTCGAGGTGATGCAGATAGGCGCGGCTGAAGCCGCCGCTGGTGCTGCCGTCGGGGCGGGTGTGTCCGGCGCAGGCGTAACAGCTGCAAGTGTCATCGAGCGGGCCATGGTCGGCTTTGTGGCGGGCGTTGCGAAGTTTTAAATCGCCGTAGCGGGTGAACAGCGTGCCGTTGCGGGCGTTGCGGGTGGGCATGACGCAGTCGAACATGTCGACCCCGTCGGCCACGCCTTGCACCAGGTCTTCGGGGGTGCCTACCCCCATGAGGTAGCGCGGTTTGTGGGCGGGCAGGCGGTGCGGGGTGTGCGCCATGATGCGCCGCATTTCTTCTTTGGGTTCGCCCACGCTCACGCCGCCGACGGCGTAGCCCGGGAAGTTCATGTCGACCAAGGCGTCGAGCGACTCCTGGCGCAGGTGCTCGAACATGCCGCCTTGCACGATGCCAAAGAGCGCGTTGGGGTTGCCCAGCCGTTCGAACTCGGCCTGCGAGCGCAAGGCCCAGCGGCGGCTCATTTCCATGCTGTCGCGGGCCTGTGCCTCGGTGGTGAGTTGGCCGCGTGTCTCGTAGGGCGTGCATTCGTCGAGTTGCATGACGATGTCACTGTTGAGCACGGTCTGGATTTGCATGCTGACTTCGGGCGACATGAAGAGTTTGTCGCCGTTGACGGGCGATGCGAAATGCACCCCTTCCTCGGTGATTTTGCGCATTTCGCCCAGTGACCAGACCTGGAAGCCGCCGCTGTCGGTGAGGATGGGTCGGGTCCAGCGCTCGAAACCGTGCAAGCCGCCAAAGCTGCGCATGATGTCGAGGCCCGGGCGCATCCAGAGGTGGAAGGTGTTGCCCAGAATGATTTGGGCCCCCATGTCTTCCAAACTGCGCGGCATGACGCCTTTGACCGTGCCGTAGGTGCCCACCGGCATGAAGATGGGGGTTTGTACCGCGCCGTGGCGCAGGCCCAGCACGCCCCTGCGGGCGTGGCTGTCGGGGTCGGAGGTGAGCAGTTGAAAGGTGAGCACGGTCAAAATTGTAGGGTGTCGCGCGGCCCGCTGCGGGCCAGCAGCATGGCGTCGCCATAGCTGAAAAACCGGTAGCGCTGCGCGATGGCGTGTGGGTACAGGGCCATGATGCGGTCGTGCCCGGCCAGGGCCGAGACCAGCATCATCAGGGTGCTTTTGGGCAGATGGAAATTGGTCAGCAGCAGGTCGATGACTTTGAACTGAAAGCCGGGTGTGATGAAGATCTGGGTGTCGCCTTCGGTCTGCCCGGTGGCCGCCCAGGATTCCAGGGTGCGCACGGTGGTGGTGCCCACCGCGAGCACGCGCCCCCCTCTGGCACGGCAGCGTTGAATGGCATCGAGGGTGGAGGCCGGGATGCGGTACCACTCTTGGTGCATGATGTGTTGATCGATGCGTTCGGTCTTGACCGGTTGAAAGGTGCCCGCGCCGACGTGCAGGGTAATGTTGGCGCGCTCTATGCCGCGCGCATCGAGTCGGGCCAGCACGCCTTCGTCAAAATGCAGGGCTGCGGTCGGTGCCGCGACGGCACCGGGCTGGCGGGCAAAGATGGTTTGGTAGCGCCGTTCGTCTTCGGCGTCATCGGGGTGCTGGATGTAGGGCGGCAAGGGCACATGGCCGTGGCGGGCCATGAGGTCAAACGGGGCGGCGCTGAAGGCGAAGCGGAACAGGCCGCCGTGTTCGTCGGGCCAGCGGCCGAGCAGGGTGGCCTGAAACCCGCCCGCCATGTCGAGCACGGTGCCGACGGGGGGTTTTTTGCTGACCTTCATGTGGGCCACCACCTGGTGAGGGGCTTGGCCCGGCAAATCGGGCAATACCCGCTCGACCAGCAATTCGAGTTGGCCGCCGGTGGGCTTGTGGCCCCACAGTCGGGCCTTGATCACTTGGGTGTCGTTGAAGACCAGCAGGTCTTGGGGTTGCAGCAGATCGGGCAATTCGCGAAAGACCCGGTCTTGCGGCTGCGGGGCGCGGCCATCGAGCAGGCGGGAGGCGCTGCGCTGGGGCGCAGGGTGCTGGGCGATGAGCTCGGGCGGGAGGTCGAAGTCAAAATCCGACAGCTGGAATCTGGGGGCGGTTTGCGACATGGTGCTTGAGGGCTGGACAGGCCCGTTCCAAGAAAGAGAACAATTGTCGCATGCCAAGGCACAATCCGGTCATGGCAGACCCCAAGCCCAGTACCGAAAAGCCTTTGTCGGCACCGCAAAAAGCCTTGCGCAAAATGGGTTTGTTGCGCCCGGTGGACCTGGCCCTGCATCTGCCCTATCGCTACGAGGACGAAACCCGCCTGGTATCGCTGCGCGAGGCGCGGGACGGCGACACCATACAGATCGAGGGGGTGGTGCGCCGCTGTGATGTGGCGTTCAAGCCCAGGCGGCAACTGCAGGTGGTGCTGGATGACGGGACCGACACCTGCACCCTGCGGTTTTTCAATTTTTACCCGAACCAGAAAAAAATGCTGGAGGTGGGGCAGAAGGTGCGGGTGCGTGGCGAGGTGCGCGGTGGCTTTATGGGGCGCACCATGATGCACCCCACGGTGTCGGCGGCGGGAGCGCCGCTGGCGCAGGCGCTGACCCCTGTGTACCCCAGTACCGCCAGTCTGCCCCAGGCCTATTTGCGCAAGGCGGTGCAGGGCGGGCTGGAGCGCGCTTTGCGCGAGGGCGAGTTCAGCGAAACCCTGCCTGCGGGCTTGCAACCCGAGGGCATTTGGACGCTGGCCGAGGCGCTGCGGTTTTTGCATCACCCCAGCCCCCAAACTTCGCTGGCCACGCTGGAAGACCGCAGCCACCCGGCCTGGTGCCGTTTGAAGGCGGAAGAGTTGTTGGCGCAGCAGTTGTCGCAACGCCTGGCCAAGATGGAGCGCGATGCCCTGCGCGGGCCGGTCTTGCCTGCCCGCGCCGATGGCATGGCCAAGGGCTTGCGGGCTGCCCTGCCGTTTGAACTGACGGGCGCCCAGGGCCGCGTGACGCAGGAGATTGCCGCTGACCTGGCGCGCCCGGTGCCCATGCACCGTTTGCTGCAAGGGGATGTCGGGTCCGGCAAGACCGTGGTGGCAGCGCTGGCGGCGGCACAGGCCATGGATGCCGGTTGGCAGTGCGCCCTGATGGCGCCCACCGAGATACTGGCCGAGCAGCATTTCCGCAAATTGGTGGCATGGATAGAGCCGCTGTTGCCCGCCGGGAAACGGGTGGCCTGGTTGACCGGCAGCCAAAAAAAGAAAGAGCGGGATGTGATGAACGAGGCCATCGCCGACGGTTCGGCCCTGTTGGTGGTGGGGACCCATGCGGTGATTCAGCAGGATGTGAGGTTTCATCGTTTGGGGCTGGCCATCATTGACGAACAACACCGCTTCGGGGTCGAGCAGCGCCTGAGTTTGCGCCGCAAGACCCAGCAGGCGCAGAGGGCCGACGGGGTGCAAGAGCCGCATATGCTGATGATGAGCGCGACCCCCATTCCGCGCACCCTGGCCATGGCGCATTACGCCGATCTGGATGTGTCCACTTTGGACGAGTTGCCCCCGGGGCGCACGCCGGTGTTGACCCGGCTGGTGGCCGATACCCGGCGCGCCGAGCTGGTCGAGCGCATGAGCGCCCAGATCGCCCAGGGGCGGCAGGTGTATTGGGTCTGCCCCTTGATTGAGGAGAGCGAGGCGCTGGACCTGAGCAATGCCACCGAAACCCACCGCTTGTTGAGCGAGGCGCTGAACACCGACCCCGAGCGGCCGGTGTTGGTGGGATTGTTGCATTCGCGCATGCCGGTGGCCGAAAAGAAAGCGGTGATGGATCTTTTCACCCGGGGTGAGATGGCGGTGTTGGTCAGTACCACCGTGATTGAGGTGGGGGTGGATGTGCCCAATGCCTCGCTGATGGTGATTGAGCACGCGGAGCGGTTCGGGCTGAGCCAGTTGCACCAGTTGCGGGGCCGCGTCGGGCGCGGTGCCGCTGCCTCGGCTTGTGTGTTGTTGTATGCCCAGGGTGAGGGCGCACGCTTGTCTGACACCGCGCGTGAGCGCTTGCGCGCCATGGTGGATACCGCCGACGGTTTTGAGATTGCCCGCCGTGATCTGGAGATACGTGGGCCGGGCGAATTTCTCGGGGCCCGTCAGTCGGGGGCGGCGATGTTGCGCTTTGCCGATTTGCAAACCGACCTGAGCTGGCTGGAGTGGGCGCGTCGGGTCGCGCCGGTGATGCTGGCGCAGCACCCGGCGCTGGCCCAAACCCATTTGCACCGCTGGCTGGGGCAACGCCACGATTACCTGAAGGCCTGAAGCGATGTGGGGCAAACACGGATAATGGCGGCATGACCCTGACCGAATTGAAGTACATCGTCGCGGTGGCGCGGGAAAAGCACTTTGGCCGTGCCGCCGAAGCCTGTTTTGTGTCGCAGCCGACGCTGTCGGTGGCGATCAGGAAGCTGGAGGAGGAGTTGGAGGTCAAGCTGTTTGAGCGCAACGCCAACGAAGTCTCCCTGACCCCTTTGGGCGATGAAATTGTGCGCCAGGCGCAAAGTGTGCTGGAGCAGGCCGCCAGCATCAAGGAGATCGCCAAGCGTGGCAAAGACCCGCTGGCGGGCCCTTTGCGGCTGGGCGTGATCTACACCATCGGCCCTTATCTGTTGCCTGAGTTGGTGCGCCACACGATTGAGAAAACCCCGCAAATGCCGTTGCTGTTGCAGGAGAACTTCACCGTCAGGTTGCTCGAGATGTTGCGCACCGGCGAGATCGACTGCGCCATTCTGGCCGAGCCTTTTCCGGACACGGGCCTGGCGATGGCGCCGCTGTATGACGAGCCTTTCCTGGCCGCTTTGCCCAGCACGCACCCCTTGGCGCAAAAGACGCAGATCAGCGCGCGTGAGTTGAAGGCCGAGACCATGCTGTTGCTGGGCACCGGGCATTGCTTTCGCGACCATGTGCTGGAGGTTTGCCCCGAGTTCGCCCGCTTTGCCAGTGACGCCGAAGGCATACGCAAGAGTTTTGAGGGCTCTTCGCTGGAGACGATCAAGCACATGGTGGCCGCCGGCATGGGGGTGACGCTGGTGCCGCGCCTGTCGGTGCCGGCGCAGGCGCTGGAGGCGGGTAAGCCACGGCGCAGCCGGACCCGCGCCGACGAAAAATATGTGCGTTATTTGCCCATCGTGGATGGCGATGACAGCCCGCCGATGCGGCGTGTGGTGCTGGCCTGGCGGCGCAGCTTCACCCGCTATGAGGCGATCGCGGCTTTGCGCAATGCGGTTTATGCCTGTGCCTTGCCGGGGGTGGTGCGGCTTTCATGAGCCTGCGGCCTTACTTTGACCTGGTGCGCTGGGACCGCCCGGCGGGTTGGCTTTTGCTTTTGTGGCCCACTTTGTCGGCGCTGTGGGTGGCGGCAGAGGGCTGGCCGGGCTGGCACTTGCTGGCGGTCTTTGTGGCGGGCACGGTGTTGATGCGCAGCGCGGGTTGCACCATCAATGATGTGGCTGACCGTGATTTTGACCGCCATGTCAAACGCACCGCCATGCGCCCGGTGACCCGAGGGGTGCTGAGCGTGCGCCAGGCGCTGGGGTTCGGGGCGCTGCTGGCTTTGCTGGCCTTTGCGCTGGTGCTGACGCTGAATGAGCCGACCGTTGCCTGGTCGTTTGCGGCCTTGGCGGTGACGCTGGTCTACCCGTATGCCAAGCGCCATCTGTCGATGCCGCAGGCGGTGCTGGGTGTGGCTTTCAGCTTTGGCATTCCGATGGCCTTTGCCGCCGTGCATGGCCTGGGCCTGTCGTGGCGGGCGGCGTGGGACAGTGTGCCGCCGCTGGCCTGGGCATTGCTGTGGGGCAATTTGTGTTGGGTGCTGGCCTACGATACCGAGTACGCCATGGTCGACCGCGATGACGATTTGCGCATCGGCATGAAGACCTCGGCCATTACCCTGGGGCGTTGGGATGTGGCCGTGGTGATGCTGTGTTACTTTTTGCATCTGCTGATCTGGGCCGCGTGGCTTGGCCCCTTGGGGCTGGGCTGGCCTTTGCAGCTGGCGCTGGTGCTGGCGGCGGCGCAGGCCGTCTGGCATTATTTTTTGATTCGCGATCGCAGCCGTGAGGGCTGCTTTCGCGCTTTTCGGCTGAACCACTGGCTGGGTGCGACGCTGTTTGCCGGTATCGCCCTGGGTTTTGCGCTACGCTAAGGGCATGAAGATACGCATCGCATTCATGGGCGGGGGCAATATGGCCAGCGCCATCATTGGTGGTTTGCTGCGCAGAGGGGTGCCCGCCGCGCAAATTCAGGTGGTGGACCCGCATGAGCCTGCGCGCCAGCGTTTGGCCGAATGGGGGCTGGCCGTGCACGCGCAAGCCACTGCGGCACTGGCCAGCGCCGATTTGGTGGTCTGGGCAGTCAAGCCCCAGGTGTTTGCCGAGGCGGCCCGGCCAGCGGCCCCGCATGTGGGGCAGGCCTTGCACCTGAGCGTGGCCGCCGGTATACCCACCGACAGCATCGCCCGTTGGCTGGGCAGCCAGCGCGTGGTGCGCGCCATGCCCAACACCCCGGCCCTGGTGGGTTTGGGCCAGACCGGTCTGTATGCCCGTCCCACCGTCAGTGCCGATGACCGGCTGTGGGTCGAGGAGGTGCTGGCGGCCACCGGACAAATTTTGTGGGTGGGGGAAGAGCCCCTGCTGGATGCGGTGACCGCATTGTCCGGCTCGGGCCCGGCGTATGTGTTTTATTTCATCGAGTCGATGATGCGGGCCGGTCAGGCCATGGGCCTGAGCGAGGCGCAAGCGCGTCAATTGGCGGTCGGCACCATGGCCGGGGCGGCTGAATTGGCCCGCTCCAGCCCGGACGCGCCCGCTGTGTTGCGCGAGCGGGTCACTTCCAAAGGGGGCACCACCCATGCGGCCCTGACCCATATGGAAGCCACGAAAGTTGGCGCACACTTCGAAGAATCTCTTTTAAAAGCAAGGCTCAGGGCGCAAGAGTTGGGCCGGGAATTCGGTTGAGTCCGGCGGGCTGGGCGGCTTGGCCCATGGCCAGGGACCTGGTTTTGGCGCAGGGGCTTGCGGGTCGCTTTAAGTTGTGTCATAATCGAGGGCTTCCGCTTTGAAGAAAGTGGTGAGCAGGCGTTGAAAAACGCTTGTGCCTGTCCCCTCTTAAGGGGGGGCAAAACTCAACCCCAAGCATCGGGGGCCGCGCCGCAAGGCCAGCCTTTGATGACGGGACCAAGACTGACCGAGGTCTGCCGGGTGTGTTACCCGGCGCCTTGGTACAAGTTGGGAATTAAACAAAATGATCCAGACAGAATCTCGGCTCGATGTCGCCGACAACACCGGTGCGAAATCGGTTTTGTG
>JBEAZY010000173.1:0-8678 GCA_041159205.1 Pseudomonadota bacterium | reverse complement strand
TGTTTGAGGCGCACAGGTTTATCACCCCAGATTTCTTCCAGATGGTAATACTGGCGGATGGCAGGCTGCATCACATGGACCACGGCCGCACCGCAATCGACGATGATCCATTCGCCGTTGTCTTCGCCTTCGATGCGGGGCTTGGGAAAACCCGCATCCCTGACTTTGTCACGCACACTGGCGGCCAGGGCTTTGGTCTGCCGATTCGATGTCCCGCTGGCAATCACGACCCGCTCAAACAAGGGTGACAACAGTTCAGTGTTGAACACCACAATGTCTTGGGCTTTGACATCCTCCAGCCCATCGACGATGGCCCGTTGGAGTTTTTGAACGTCGCGCTTGGCGCTGGTCTCGGTCATGAGTGGCATTGTGTATAAAGTTGATGATGTTGAATATAGCCCAAGACCTGTGCATCAAGCCAAGGGACTGGCCGACCTTGTGCAAGATGGTTTCGGATTTGTGTGGCGCTGATATCTCGGGGGGACCAGGGCAACAAAGTAGCCTGAGCCAAGGCGGTATTTTGCCACTGACCCAGAGCCGGGTCTCGATCGGCCACCACCATGGTGACCATGCACAGTAATTCTTCCCAACGATGCCAGGTCTGGATTTTCCTGGCTTGATCCGCCCCCATGATCAAAAACCACTCTGCCGCTGGCCTTTCGGCTTTCAGTTCCAACACGGTGTCGATGGTGTACGTGGGGCCACTGCGGCTGAGTTCCCGCTCGTCCACCCGGACCCGATCCAAGCCGCGAAAGGCCAACCGGCACATGGCCGCCCGATGAAAGGCAGGGGTCGGGGCCTGCTCGCGGTGCCAGGGCTGTCCCGTGGGCAGCACCAGCAGTTCCTGAAGTTCAAGTGCCTTGAGGGTGAGTTCGGCCAAGGCCACGTGGGCCTCATGCGGGGGGTCAAATGCTCCGCCCAGCAAGCCCACCCTTTGCGCGGTCATGCCACGTCTTTCAGCCAGTCGCGGGCCGTCAAAAAGTCTGTGTAAAGGCGAGCCTCAGGCGAGCCCGGCTCGGGTTGACGCTGATAGGCCCAGCTGGCGTGGCGAGGCATGGACAGCAATATCGATTCGGTCCGACCCCCCGATTGCAGGCCGAAATGGGTGCCCCGGTCCCAGACCAGATTGAACTCGACATAGCGACCGCGGCGGTATCGTTGGTGATCGACTTCCCGCTCGCCATAAGCCATGTCTTTTCTGCGTCGAACAATGGGGAGGTAGGCATCGATCAAGCACTGACCGACCGATTGCCACATGGCGCGGTCTTGCGCCGGGCCCAATTCAGCGAAGTCATCGAAAAACAAACCGCCGATGCCGCGAGGTTCCTGCCGGTGCTTCAAATAGAAATAGTCGTCGCACCATTTCTTGAAACGGGGGTAGAGGCCCTCTCCAAAGGGTTGTACTGCGGCCCGGCAAACGCGGTGGAAATGGACGGCATCTTCCTCATAACCATAAATCGGGGTCAAATCCAGGCCGCCACCGTACCAGGAGACGCTTTGCCCCTGACGGTCGACGACCTGAATGTTGCGCACATTCATATGCACGGTAGGGGCATGGGGATTGCGGGGGTGAAACACCAATGAAACCCCCATGGCCTCAAAAGGAAGGCCCGATAGTTCAGGCCGGTGTTGGGTGGCCGAGGGCGGCAGACTGGGCCCGCTGACATGAGAAAACCCGCAACCCGCACGCTCGAACACCGGCCCATCTTCGAGAATCATGGTGACGCCCTCGCCTTGCAAGGTCTCGCCGGCTGGTTTGGTCCATCGATCGACCAGAAACGCGCTGCCATCCAATTCGCTGATGGCCTGCGTGATGCGAGTTTGCAAACCCAACAAAAAGGTTTTGCTATCGGCGACGCTCATGATGTCTCCTTCACAGATGTCGCAGCAGGCAGCGGACACACGGGGGCCGCCTGATGGGGGTGAAAACCGCGCGCCTGGCCCACAATGGCCTCTATGCGTGCATAGTCTTGGTCCACCTGCCCGGTCAAGCGGATAAAGTGTTGCAATCTCAGTTCGCGCCGACCGTAATCGAGTGTCCCGACCCCCAGCGGCAGCCCCGATTGCAGCGCCAGCCGATAAAAACCGCTGCGCCATCCAGGCTGGTAGGAACGGGTGCCTTCCGGCGAGAGCCCCAACCAAAGCAGTCGACCTTCCCGCTCAGCCAAGGAAAGTTGCCGCACCATGTCTTCAACCACTCCACCCGGCGCATGGCGATCTACGGGCACCCCGCCCAAAGCGGTCAGCCAGCGACCGAAACCCGGGATCCGAAACAAGCTGTCTTTGGCCCAAAAGTGAATTTCGATGCCCATGGAGAGCTTGGCCAGCATGGCGATGACAAAGTCCCAGTTGCTGGTGTGCGGATACACAATGGCCACCCCCTGCGGGCTGGGCAGGCCATCGAAATGAACCCGCCAGCCTAGCCAGGCCAACACTCGACGGGCCCAGGCGCTGCCCTGAAAGCGTATGGGGTGCGGGCCAGGATAATCGTTGTGCATGCCTGCTTTAGCGCATGGCCCGGTGCCCGATGTCTCGGCGGAACTGCATGCCTTCAAATTGAATGGGGGCCAGGGTCTGGTAGGCCAGGGATTGCGCGGTTCGCACAGACTCACCCAGGGCCGTCGCGCATAAAACCCGTCCACCCTGGGTCAACAGCCGCCCTTCCTGCGCCACAGTGCCGGCATGAAAAACCACGGCATCGGGACTGTCCGGGGGCAGGCCGGTGATCTCATCGCCCTTGCGGGGGGACAGGGGATACCCGGCTGCAGCGGCCACCACCCCCAAAGCATATCGGCGGTCCCATTGCGCAGTGTGTTCAGCCAAGGCCGCCGGCCCCTCGGTGGCAGCCCACATCATGTCGAACAAATCTGATCTCAGCCGCATGAGGATGGGCTGGGTTTCCGGGTCGCCCAAACGGCAATTGAATTCCAGGGTTTTGGGTTGGCCCCGGTCATCGATCATCAGACCCGCATACAAAAACCCCGTGAAGGGGAGGCCTTCACTGATCATGCCTTGCAAGGTCGGCAGGATGATCTGGCGCATGGCCCTTGCATGGATTTCCGGTGTCACGACGGGGGCGGGCGAATAAGCCCCCATGCCGCCGGTATTGGGCCCCAGATCGGCGTCGAGCAGCCGTTTGTGATCTTGCGAGGTGGCCAGCGCCAGCGCCTCGGTGCCGTGACAGACACAGATGAAACTGGCTTCTTCACCCTGCAAAAACTCTTCAATCACGACCCTGGCACCGCCGGCGTTGTGGGACACCCCCAGCCGGTTGTCCAGCAACATAAAGTCGATGGCTTCATGGGCCTCGGCCACCGTCTGCGCCACGACCACGCCTTTGCCGGCCGCCAGACCATCGGCCTTGACCACAATGGGGGCCCCCTGACGGTCGACATAAGCATGGGCCAGATCCGGGTCGCTGAAGGTCTGAAATTGCGCGGTCGGGATGCCGTGCCTTTGCATGAATGCTTTGGAAAATGCTTTTGAGCTTTCCAGCTGGGCCGCCCCACGGGTCGGTCCGAAAATACGCAAGCCATGGGCGCGGAACTCATCGACCACGCCCGCAGCCAACGGCGCTTCGGGCCCGACCACGGTCAAGCCCATGCCCTCGGCCTGGGCCCACTGGCGCAAAGCCACGATGTCAGTGATGGCGATGTTCTTCAGATTGGCATCGCGCCCGGTGCCACCGTTGCCGGGGGCCACAAAAACCTGTTGGACTTTGGGCGAGGCGGCCAGTTTCCAGGCCAAGGCATGCTCACGGCCACCGGAGCCTATGACCAGCACTTTCATAGTTCGGCGTTGTGATAGACCGCCTGCACGTCGTCGAGGTCTTCCAGCACATCCAAAAGTTTTTGCATTCCCAGCGCGTCATCGCCTGCCAGCTCCACACTGTTTTCTGGGCGCAAAGTCACCTCGGCCAATTCTGCCTGGAAGCCCGCAGCCTGCAATGCATTGCGAACCGATTCAAAGTCATTCGGTGCGGTCAGCACCTCAATGGCGCCGTCTTCTGAAGTGACGACATCATCGGCCCCGGCCTCCAGGGCCACTTCCATGATTTGATCTTCGTTGCTGCCAGGGGCATACACCAGTTGACCGCAATGGCGAAACTGAAAGGACACAGAGCCCTCGGTGCCCAGATTGCCGCCGTGCTTGCTGAACGCATGGCGCACCTCCGCAACAGTCCGGACTTTGTTGTCGGTCATGGTGTCCACGATGATGGCCGCGCCGCCTATGCCATAGCCCTCGTAGCGGATTTCTTCGTAACTGACCCCTTCAAGCTGGCCCGTGGCTTTGTCAATATTGCGTTTGATGGTGTCGGCGGGCATATTGGCGGCCTTGGCCTTGTCTACAGCCAAACGCAATCTTGGGTTGGCGGTCATATCGCCCCCGCCGCTGCGGGCCGCCACCATGATCTCACGGATCACCCGGGTCCATATTTTCCCGCGTTTTTCATCCTGGCGCCCCTTGCGGTGCTGGATGTTGGCCCATTTGGAATGTCCTGCCACAAATACCCCTCAGGTGTTCAATTCTGATGGGGTATTGTAGGTCGAATGCCCCCTAATGGGCGGGTGCCTTCGAATCAAAGTTCCGCTTCCTGCGGCTCGGATTTGGACTTGCCATCCTTTTTCGGAAGGGGCTGAATGTCGAGCAACACTTCACCTTGATCGTCGATGTCCACGCTCAGGCGTCCCCCATCGGTCAAACGCCCGAAAAGCAATTCGTCGGCGAGCGCTTTGCGGATGGTGTCCTGAATCAGGCGCTGCATCGGCCTGGCGCCCATCAGAGGGTCAAATCCTTTCTTGGCCAGATGCTGGCGCAAGGTATCGCTGAATGTGACCTCGACCTTTTTCTCGGCCAATTGGGTTTCCAGCTGCAACAGGAATTTGTCGACCACCCGCAAAATGATTTGCTCATCCAACGCTTTGAAGCTGACGATGGCGTCCAGGCGGTTGCGGAACTCGGGGGTGAACAGGCGCTTGATGTCCGCCATTTCGTCACCCGATTCGCGTGAGTTGGTGAAACCGATGGTCGATTTGTTCATGGTCTCGGCCCCCGCATTCGTGGTCATGATGACAATCACGTTGCGGAAGTCGGCTTTGCGGCCATTGTTGTCGGTCAGCGTGCCGTGGTCCATGACCTGGAGCAATACATTGAAGATGTCGGGGTGAGCCTTTTCGATTTCATCGAGCAGCAACACGGCGTGGGGTTTTTTGGTGACCGCCTCGGTCAATAGACCGCCCTGATCAAAACCCACATACCCGGGGGGCGCGCCTATCAATCGACTGACGGCATGGCGCTCCATGTACTCGGACATGTCGAAGCGGATGAGGTCTATGCCCATGATGAAGGCCAATTGCTTGGCCGCCTCGGTTTTGCCCACACCCGTCGGGCCGCTGAACAAAAATGCGCCGATCGGTTTGTCCGACTTGCCCAGTCCGGAGCGGGCCATCTTGACGGAGGAAGCCAACACTTCCAGCGCCTTGTCTTGACCAAAAACCACATTTTTGAGGTCTCGCTCCAGTGTTTGTAGTTTGGAGCGGTCGTCATTGGAGACATTGGCGGGGGGAATGCGGGCAATTTTGGCCACGATGTCCTCGATCTCGGTGCGCGAAATGGTTTTCTTGCGCTTGGAGGGAGCCAGGATGCGTTGCGCCGCACCGGCCTCGTCGATGACGTCGATGGCCTTGTCGGGCAAATGGCGGTCGTTGATGTATTTGGCGCTCAATTCAGCCGCCGCCTGCAGGGCCGCATTCGCGTACTTGACCTGATGGTGCTCTTCGAAACGCGATTTCAGGCCTTTGAGAATATCGATGGTTTGCTCCACTGAAGGCTCGACGACATCCACTTTTTGGAAGCGGCGAGACAAAGCGGCGTCCTTCTCAAAAATACCCCGGTACTCTGTGAAGGTGGTGGCGCCAATGCACCTCAACTGGCCCGAGCTCAAGGCGGGCTTGAGCAAATTCGAAGCATCGAGCGTGCCCCCTGAAGCCGCCCCGGCACCGATCAGTGTGTGGATTTCATCGATGAACAAAATCGCATGCGGGCGGTCTTTGAGTGACTTCAGAACACCCTTGAGCCTTTGTTCAAAATCGCCCCGGTATTTGGTGCCCGCCAGCAACGCGCCCATGTCCAGGGAATAAACCTGGGCATCGGCCAATACTTCGGGCACGTCGTTTTGCGTGATCCGCCATGCCAGACCTTCGGCAATGGCCGTCTTTCCGACGCCGGCTTCACCCACCAGCAAAGGGTTGTTTTTGCGGCGTCGGCACAAAATCTGAATCACCCGCTCGACTTCGTATTCACGGCCGATCAGTGGGTCGATGCGCCCCTCTTTGGCCGCCAGATTCAGGTTTTGCGTGAACTGCTCGAGTGCAGAAGCCTTTTCGTTTTTGTCGGTCGACTCTTCGGACTCGGGGGCATTGTTCTCGGCAGGCTTGGACTGCTCGGGCGGATCGCTCTTTTTAATGCCATGCGCGATGAAGTTCACGACATCCAACCGGGTCACGCCCTGCTGATGCAGATAGTACACCGCGTGCGAGTCTTTCTCGCCAAAAATGGCCACCAGCACATTGGCCCCTGTCACTTCCTTTTTGCCATTGCCCGTGCTTTGCACATGCATGATGGCGCGTTGGATGACGCGTTGAAAACCCAGGGTAGGCTGGGTGTCCACCTCTTCGGTGCCCGCCACCTGGGGGGTGTTGTCTTTGATGAAATGGGTCAGCGACTTGCGCAAATCGTCCATATTGGCCGAGCAGGCCCGCAATACTTCGGCCGCGCTGGGGTTATCCAGCAAGGCCAGCAGCAAGTGCTCGACGGTGATGAAGTCGTGTCGTTGCTGTCTTGCCTCGACAAAGGCCATGTGCAAGCTTACTTCGAGTTCCTGGGCAATCATGTGTGTTCCTTCAAGCTTGCTATCAAAAAAACGTGTTTTTTAACATCTGGGGTCAAGTTTGCATTATTCAATGGGTTCCGACAAGCACTGCAGGGGGTGTCCTGACTGGTGGGCCGCGTCCAGAACCTGATCCACTTTGGTGGCAGCCACATCTTTGGTGTAGACCCCACAGATGCCTTTTCCATCCAGATGAATTTTTAACATGATCTGGGTGGCCGTTTCACGGTCTTTGCCGAAAAACTCTTGCAAGACCAGCACCACGAATTCCATGGGGGTGTAATCGTCGTTGAGCATCACCACTTGATGCATATGGGGCGGTTTGGTGCGCAGGGTGACCCGTTCAAGGACCACTGAGCCGCCCTCCTCGCGCTCGGGCACGATTTTGGGTGCAGGAGGTTTCTGGTTGGACATGGATTTCATTTTAGTGATTCTGCCTTGTGTGCAACCCAGCCCCGGAAAAAGCCCCGCATCAGCCGCCATCGCCCCTGGCATGAGACCGAGCCCAAGTCTTTCGGAGGTCTATTCGGTTTGCTTTTGAACTCTATGTCTTCAAAAAAATCCCTAAAAATAATTCTTTTTTTTAGTGTCCATGTATAATTAGTATTAATGGATTCATATTTTGTGTGAAGGAGAAAGCATGGCGACGGGTACAGTCAAATGGTTCAATAATGCGAAAGGATTCGGATTCATCACGCCCGAAGGCGGCGGTGAGGATGTATTTGCGCACTTTTCAGCCATCAATATGGAAGGATATCGAACCCTGGAGGAAGGCATGAAGGTTCAGTACGAACCCGTCCAGGGCCCCAGGGGTTGGCAAGCCAACAACATCCAAAAAATCAACGGCGCTTGAGGTGAACCGGTCGCATGCATCCGGTCGCAACCTAGCCCTGACCGAAGCTCACATGCGATCGATCAAGGCCTGCCCGAAGGCCGAGCACCCGATGGCTTGAGCCCCCGGCATCAGACGAGCCAGGTCATAGGTGACCATCCGACCGCTGATGGCGCGTTCCATGGCCGTGATGATCAAATCTGCGGCCTCGCGCCAGGCCATATGGCGCAGCATCATTTCTGCGGACAAAATGATGGAACCCGGGTTGACCATGTCTTTTCCCGCGTACTTGGGGGCCGTGCCGTGTGTGGCCTCAAAGAGGGCGACACTGTCGCCAATATTGGCCCCAGGCACCATGCCTGTGCCCCCGACATGAGCCGCCAAGGCGTCTGAAATCAGATCCCCATTGAGGTTGAGCGTGGCAATCACGCTGTATTCCTCAGGACGCATCAGGATTTGTTGCATGAACGCATCGGCAATCACATCCTTGATCAGAATCGGACGGCCCGTGTTCGGGTTTTGGAATTCAAGCCATGGGCTGTCCTCGGGCATCTTGGCCCCGAACTCTTTCCTGGCCAGGGCATAAGCCCAGTCGCGAAAGCTGCCTTCTGTGAATTTCATGATGTTGCCCTTGTGCACCAGCGTGACGTGGGGCTGATCATGGTCGATGGCGTACTGCAAGGCTTTTCTGACCAGGCGCTCGGTGGCTTGGCGCGACACCGGCTTGATGCCGATGCCAGTGGTTTCGGGGTGTTTGATTTTCTTCACCCCGAATTCTTCGGTCAGGAACTGAATCAGGCGTTGAGCGCGATCGGTGCCCGCCTCGTATTCAATGCCGGCGTAGACATCTTCGGTGTTTTCGCGAAAGACGATCATGCGGGTTTTTTCGGGCTCACGCAGCGGTGAAGGCGCCCCTTTGAAATAACGCACGGGACACAAAGCCAGGTAAAGGTCGAG
>JBEAZY010000172.1:0-34537 GCA_041159205.1 Pseudomonadota bacterium | reverse complement strand
CGTGGGCCTTCAGGGCCGCCGCCACGGCCACGGCAGAGGTGTCAGATCCGCCACGGCCCAGGGTGGTGATGTGACCGGCAGGGTCGATGCCCTGAAAGCCGGTGATGATGACCACGCGGCCTGCCTGAAGGTCGGCACGCACACGGGCATCGTCGATCGATTCGATGCGGGCCTTGGTGTAGGCGTCATCGGTCTTGATGGGCACCTGCCAACCTGAATAACTGACGGCATCCATGCCTTCGGCCTGCAAGGCGATGGCCAATAGGGCCGAAGAGGCCTGCTCGCCGGTGGCCGCCAGCATGTCGAGTTCGCGGTAGTAGGCGGTCTGGGCCTGGGCAGGGGCCAATTCTTTGGCCAAACCCAGCAAACGGTTGGTTTCGCCGCTCATGGCGCTGGGGACCACCACCATTTGGTGACCGGCGCGGGCCCATTTGGCCACGCGTTTGGCGACGTTGCGGATGCGCTCGGTCGAGCCCATCGAGGTGCCGCCGTATTTGTGAACGATGAGGGACATAAAAACAGACCAGATCTGTGATCAAACCCTCGATTGTAGCCAAGCCAGGCGGTCCCCCTCGCGCCTGATATGGCCACTGCCCACGCGCAGCTCAATCCGGTGGCCCCGGGTTCGGCAAGCGTCCAGCTGGCGCAGCAATTCGGTCATCTGGCTGGTTTGTGCCTGGGTACCCAGCGAGGCCAACCAATGGCGCAAGACATTGGCCTGCCGGTGCCCGGGCAATTGCCTGAGCGCGTCGATGCGTGGCGGCAGCCCCACCTCACGGGCATCGAGTTCGGCCAGATCGGCCAGCAATTGCAAGGCTTGCGCCGCATGGCGGGCGGTGCGCACAAGGGTGGCCCGGCTGCCCGGCAAGGCCGACTCAAGTACGGGCAAAACCTGGTGGCGGATGCGATTGCGGGTGTAGGCACTGCTGGCGTTCGTCGGGTCTTCGACCCATGGGGTGCCGATGTGGCGCAAGGTTTGCCGCAAGTCCTCACCCCTGGCGCTTAGCCAGGGGCGGAGAAAATTCACGCCATGGCGCCCGATGCTGAAAGGCATGGCCGCCAGCCCGCCCAAACCGGCCCCGCGCGACCAGGCCAGCAAGACGCTTTCGGCCTGATCGTCGGCGTGCTGCGCCAGCCATACCGTCGGCAAGGGTTGTGGCCAGTGGGTGAGCGCGGCCTGTGCCAGCGCCGGGTAGCGTGCCGCCCGGGCTGCTTCTTCGGGGCTTTGGCCGCGCGCGGCCCGGGCCTGGACCCGAACCACGGCCAACGGCACGCCCCAGTGTCGGCACAGGTGGCGCACATGCCACTCAAAATCGTCGGCGGCAGGCTGCAAGCTGTGGTTTATGTGAATGGCGTGCACCCGGCGGGGGCCCAGTTGCAAACTGGCCTGCAGCAGGGCTGTCGAGTCGGCCCCACCGCTGAAGGCGACCGCAAACGGGCCTTCGGGGACGTGGTCGAGTGACGGCCAGGTTGGCGCGTCAGGCAGCGGCTTTGGTGTCCGAGTAGCGACCATGGCTTTGCAAACGCTCGTAACGCCGGTCGAGCAGCTCTTTGGTCTTGAGGTCGCTGAGTTGGCGCCAGGCGTCGCTGAGGCCGCGCTTGAGGGCTGTGGCCATCTGTTTGATATCGCGGTGTGCTCCGCCGACGGGCTCGTTGACGATTTTGTCGATCAGACCCAGGGCTTTGAGGCGGTGGGCCGTGATGCCCAAGGCCTCAGCGGCTTCGGCCGCGCGTTCGGAGGTTTTCCACAAAATCGAGGCACAGCCTTCGGGGCTGATGACCGAGTAGACTGAGTACTGCAGCATCAGGACCTGATCGGCCACGCTGATGGCCAAGGCCCCGCCCGAGCCGCCCTCGCCGATGATGGTCGAGATGATGGGCACTTCGAGTTGCGCCATTTCAAAAATATTGCGCCCGATGGCTTCCGACTGGCTGCGCTCTTCGGCGTCGATGCCGGGGTAGGCACCGGGCGTATCGACAAAGGTGAACACGGGCAGCTTGAATTTTTCGGCAGTCTTCATCAAGCGCAAAGCTTTGCGATAGCCTTCGGGGCGGCTCATGCCGAAGTTGCGCGCGGCGCGCTCTTTGGTGTCGCGGCCTTTTTGGTGACCCAGCACCACGCAGGGCATGCCGTTGAATCGGGCCAGCCCCCCGACGATGCTGAGGTCGTCGGCAAAGTGGCGGTCGCCGTGCATCTCGACAAAGTCGGTGAAGATTTCAGAGATGTAGTCCAGCGTGTAGGGGCGCTCGGGGTGGCGCGCGATCTTGGTGATCTGCCAGGGGGTGAGGTCGCTGTAGATGTCTTTGGTCAGTTGCAGGCTTTTCTTGGACAACTGCTCGATTTCTTGAGAAATGTCGACCGCCGACTCGCTTTGCACATAGCGCAGTTCTTCGATTTTGGTTTCCAGTTCGGCAATCGGTTGCTCAAAATCGAGGAAAGTCTTTTTCGCCATTTTCAACCTCCAAACTCAGTAGATCACGGGCAATGGATCGAGCGAACGCCAAATATACCAAGTCGCCACGCTGCAATACGGCGCCCAGGCCAGGGCCACTTCACGCGCATCACTTCGGCTGACCACATCACCTGAAAAATAATTTCTGCTGATGCCATTGATCAGGCCCACATCGTCCAGCGGCAAGACATTGGGCCGCATCAGGTGGAAGATGAGGAACATCTCTGCCGTCCAGCGGCCTATGCCGCGCACCGCCACCAGTTCGTCGATGATGTCTTCGTCGCTCATCTCGGGCCATTGCTTGTGGCGCAAGCGACCATCCTGAAAATGCAAGGCCAAGTCCACCAGGTACTCCACCTTGCGCGCCGACAGGCCACTGGCGCGCATCTCGTCGATGTTCATTTTCAGCACGCTGGAGGGGGTGATGCGCCGGGACAGGGCCGCAAAGCGGTCCCAGACGCTTTGGGCCGCTTTGACCGAAATTTGTTGGCCCACAATGCTGCGCGCCAGGGTGACGAAGGCGTCGCCCCGGGTGACCAGACGGGCATCGCCAAATTGCGGGATCAGCTTGCGCATGACCCGGTCTTTTTTCATGAGGTGCTGGCAGGCCTCGTCCCAATACCCGGGGAACCCGTTGGCGGCCACGCTGGCGGCAGTCACGCCCGCTCCCAGGTGGTGCCGCCGGGGCCGTCTTTGAGAACCACGCCCTGTTCCAGCAATTCCTGACGGATGCGGTCGGCCTGGGCAAAGTTTTTGGCGGCTTTGGCGGCGGCGCGGTCTGCAATCAGGGCTTGCAACGCCGCTTCGTCCAGGCCGGCCCCGCCTTGTAAGTAGGCGGTGGGGTCTTGTTGCAACAAGCCCAACACCCCGCCCAGCGCACGCAACAAACCGGCAGCCTGCGGGTCGCGGGTTTTATTGACTTCGGTGGCCAGGTCAAACAGGACGGCCACCGCTTCGGGCGTGCCGAAGTCTTCGTTCATGGCCTGATGGAAACGGGCGGCATGGGCATGAGACCAGTCGATTTTGACCGGGGCGGGCGTGACCGTTTGCAGCGCGGTATAGAGTCGCTTGAGCGCGGCGCGGGCATCGTCGAGGTGGACGTCGCTGTAGTTGAGCGGGCTGCGATAGTGGCTGCGCACCACAAAGAAGCGAATGGTTTCGGCATCGTAGCGCTGCAAGACGTCGCGAATGGTGAAGAAATTGCCCAGGCTCTTGGACATTTTCTCGTTGTCCACATTGATAAAGCCGTTGTGCATCCAGTAGCGCGCCAGGGGCTGGCCGCTGGCGCCCTCGCTTTGGGCGATTTCGTTTTCGTGGTGCGGGAACTGCAAATCTGCACCGCCGCCGTGAATGTCAAAGGTGGTGCCCAGTAGGTGGCAACTCATGGCAGAGCATTCGATGTGCCAGCCCGGACGCCCGGCGCCGAAAGGGGCGGCCCATTTCACTTCCTCGGGTTCATCGGCTTTGGCCGCTTTCCACAAGACAAAATCGAGCGGGTCTTTCTTGCCCGATTCGACCGCCACCCGTTCGCCCGCATGGAGTTCGTCCAGCGATTTACCCGACAGCTTGCCATAACCGGGAAAGGCCCGTACCGAATAATTCACGTCGCCGTTGGGCGAGCGATAGGCCAAGCCGCGATCTTCGAGGGATTGGATCAGGCCCAGCATTTGAGGCACATGATCGGTGGCGCGGGGTTCTAAGGTGGGGCGCTCGATGCCCAGGGCATCGGCATCCTGGTGCAGGGCCTCGATCATGCGGGTCGTCAGTGAGCGGATCGACTCGCCGTTGGCGAGCGCGCGCTGAATGATCTTGTCGTCAATGTCGGTGACGTTGCGCACGTAGGTCACCTGATGGCCCGTGGCCTTGAGCCAGCGTTGCACCACGTCAAAGGCGATCATCGAGCGGGCATGCCCCAGGTGGCAGAGGTCGTACACGGTCATGCCGCAAACGTACATGCGCACATGACCCGCTTGCAAAGGCGAAAAAGGTTCCAGCTCACGCGACAGCGTGTTGTAGATGCGTAGCGACATGGAGAAGCGTTGTTCAGGCGGGGCAGTCAAACCAAAGGCCCCTTCTGGAGGGGCTGGACTACAATGACCTGTAGTATAGCCATGAACCTGCGTTCTGCCCTCAGTCACATCGCTCTCAGGGTTGCCCCCAAGAGACTTTGGCCCTTGTTTTTTGGGGTCATGGCTGGTGCCTGTCTGGCCCAAAACGTGCGTCACAGCGATATAGAGCGCGAACTGCGCCAGGCCCGCTACGAGCAGGTCTTCATTCTGTCGCAACGCGCCCTGATTGAACAACCACGCGATCCGCAAATGCGCTTTTGGCATGCCCTCTCGCTCGATAAATTGGGGCAGACCATGCAGGCCCGGGTCGAATACCAGGCCCTGACGCAAGACCACCCCGAGTTGCCCGAGCCGCACAACAACCTGGGGGTGATTTGGTTGCGCCGGGGTGACATCGATGCCGCCCAAGCTTCTTTTGAGCAGGCTTTAAGGATGAACACCGGCTATGCCGAAGCCATGGAAAATCTGGCCGATGTGTTGTTGCTGCAGGCCCGCCGCTGGTATGAGCGGGCAGCACAGGCTTCCACCCCGCGTCAGGCCCTGGCGCAAAAAATCAACGCCCTGCCCCCTTTGCCCACCCCCACTCCTTGATACCCCATGAAAATCTCTCGCTTTTGGGCCATCTTGAGCCTGTTCGCCCTGTGTCTTGGCCCCCAACTGGCCCTGGCCCAAAACACCCCCAACGCCGCTGCACCCGCCCCCGCGCCAGCCAACGCCGAGGCACCGCGCGTGCGGATGCAAACCAGCCAGGGGGACATCGTGCTGGAGCTCAATGCCAAAGCGGCCCCGATGACGGTGGCCAATTTCCTGCAGTATGTGCGCGACAAACATTACGACGGCACGATGTTCCACCGGGTGATCGATGGATTCATGATTCAGGGGGGTGGCTACGACACCCAATACCGAGAACGCGCCACCCGCGCCGCCATCGCCCATGAAGGGCGTCAGGCGCTGGAGCGTGGCGGGCCGCGCAACACCGTGGGCACCGTGGCCATGGCACGCACCAACGACCCGAACTCGGCCACCTCGCAGTTCTTCATCAACGTGGCCGACAATGCCTACCTTGACCCCAGCTTTCAGTCCTTTGGGTACACTGTGTTCGGTCGGGTGGTCGCCGGCATGGATGTGGTCAAGCGCATCCAATCGACCCCGACCGGGGCTGGCGGCCCCTTCCGCTCCGATGTGCCCCGCACGCCGGTCATCATTCAATCTGCAACCATCCTGACACCATGAGTAACCCACAAGTTGAACTGCACATCACCGGCTACGGTGTGATCACCCTCGAACTCGACGCCGAGAAGGCCCCCAAATCGAGCGCCAATTTTCTCGACTATGTGGCCAAAGGACACTATGACGGCACGATTTTTCATCGGGTGATAGACGGCTTCATGATCCAGGGCGGCGGCTTTGACGCCGACATGCAGCAAAAACCCACAGCCGAGCCGATAGAAAACGAGGCCAACAATGGCCTGCGCAACGACGCTTACACCATTGCCATGGCCCGCACTCAGGCCCCGCATTCGGCCACGGCGCAGTTTTTCATCAATGTGGCCGACAACGCTTTCCTCAACCACACCGCCCCTTCGCTGCAAGGCTGGGGTTATGCGGTGTTCGGCAAAGTGGTCGCAGGCACCGAGATCGTTGATCAAATTCGGGGCGTCAAAACGGGACGCAATGGCTTTCATGACGATGTGCCCAAGGAAGCGGTGGTGATCGAAAAAGCCGTCGCCCTGTAAGAGGACGATGGCTGATACTCAGTCCAGCGCCCTCGTGTCGGCCATCGATGGCCGTGCCTGGACTTGCATAGACTGGGTGTCAGACCTGCACCTGCAGGCCGCAGAGCCGCGCACAGCCCAAGCCTTCTTCAATTACCTGAAAAATACCCCGGCACAAGCCTTGTTTGTGCTGGGTGATCTGTTCGAGGTCTGGGTGGGTGACGATGTGCTGCAAGACCCGGGCAGCGAGTTCGAGCGGTCCTGCACACAGGCCCTGGCCCGGGCCAGTGAGCGGCTGCGGCTGTTCTGGTTGCCGGGCAATCGCGATTTTCTGACCGGGTCCGGATTTGTGCGGGCCAGCGGGGCCACCGCACTGGCCGAGTACTGCCAACTGACCTTGCCCCATGAGGTGTGTGTGCTTTGCCATGGCGACAGCCTGTGCCTGCAAGACCATGACTACATGGCTTTTCGAGGCCGTGTGCGCGGCAAAACCTGGCAACAGGCATTTTTGAATCAACCCCTGGCGCAACGCCAAGCCCAGGCGCGACAAATGCGCGAACAAAGCATGGCCGCTCATGCCGACCCCTCGCTGGCGCACGTCGATGTCGATGCCGACGAGGCCCGTCGATTGCTGCGGGCACATGCGGCAACCCGCATGATTCATGGGCACACCCATCGCCCGGCTGACCATGACCTCGGACAGGGTCTGGGCCGGACGGTTCTGAGCGATTGGTGTCTGGACACCCTGCCCGCGCGGGCCGAGGTCTTGCGCTGGCACTCGGGACCACCCGGGGGTTGGCAACGCCTGGCTGTCGCCGGCTGACTCCCAAGCCCTGACTTAGCGCAAAAACACCTTGAGCGCCGCCTGCAAGCGGCGGGCGCTGTCTTCGGCATGCGGTTCTGCCAGCACCAAGGCCACATCTTGCGCCCAGGTTTCGCGCGGGGCGGCCTGATGGCGCTGCGTCAACAAGGTGAGTTGCATGCGCCGACGCTCGTCCAGATGTCTGGCCGGTGTCGGCACTTCGGCCGCGATTTCCAGACGCAGCAGGGCCTGATCGCCCTGACCCGCCTGGGGAGCCGATGACAAGGCCGCCAGCCAGGCCTGTCGCTGGCCCGGGGCCACACGGGCGCCCAATTCTTTGGCCCCAGGCAATTTTTCGGGCTGGCGGTCTTTCCAGGCATGGATCAGGTGGCTGAGCACTTCGCCATGGGCTTGGGCAGCCAGTTTGCGCATGGTCTGTTCGGCCAAATCTTGGGCCTGGCGCATGGCACGAAACGCCGCATCGCCCAAACGCGGTGCCCGATCGCCGCGATCTCCGCGATCCCCGCGATCGCCCCGGTCTGAGGCACCTCCACGGGGGCCGCCGCGCTCAGGGCGGTCGAAGCCACCCCGGTCCGGCCGATTCGGGGCGCCTTTGCGAGGACCACGGGCAGGGGCTGCCGGTTCGGCTTTTTTCATTCCGGGCCGGTCATCGCCACGCACCGCCACGACTTTGCGCGGGGTGGGGGGCGGGGTGGGTGCGTCCGACTGCGGGTCGGGTGCAGTGTCGGCTTGAAGGTTTGAATCAGCGGTGGATGCCGGTGGCGGCGCGGACGGGGTCGGGGTCGGGGTCGGCTGGCCACGGCTGACCTGCTGCAAAGCCGCCGTGGCGACCCGAATGGCGCTGGCGTCAGCGCTTTGGCAAGCCGCTTCCAGGGCTTGTACGGCCTGAAGCACGGCCTTGTCATGGGCACTGACAGAAGCGGCCTCTTGTGCCCGTTCTTGCGATTTGCGCTGGAACAAGGCGTCTATCGGCTGGCGAAAGGCGTCCCACAGCTTTTGTTCGGTGCGCCGATCGAGGGCCATGGACTGCGATTCGACCTGCCAGCGTTGCTGCAGGGCCTTGATGGCGTCGAGGGGCAAGCCGGGTCGTTGCGACAAGGCCGTGGCCTCTTCAATCAGGGCCTGCCGGCGTTGGATGGCGGCTTTCTGGGCCGCGTCCAGCGGCGCCTGGGCGGCGTGAAACGCGGCTTTCCATTTCGGCTGCAGCTCGGCAAAAATTTTCTCGCTGACATGGCCGGCCTCGCGCCAACGCTCGGCCCATAGCCCCAACTGCCGACCCACAGTTCGCCAATCGGGGCCTTGGGCCTGCTCGGCCGCCCAGGCCTGCAAGTCGGCAATCAGTTGCAAGCGCTGATCGCGGTGCAGGCTGGTCTCGGTGCGCACCTTCTCGTGCCATGCCTCGACCACTTTGTAGGCCCGGTTGCAAGCTTGGTCAAAACGTTTCCACAAGGCATGGTTGGGCATGCCGCCTTGATCGGTCTGCTTCCACTGCTCGCGTAACTCGCGCAAGGCTTCTTGCATCTTGCGGCCACCGAACACCGGTTGCGGTTCGGCGCTTTCCTGGCCCTCGACGGGCGGCGGGGCAGGCTTGAACAGGGCTTCGGCCTTGGCCACCAACTCGGTGCGCAATTGGTCGGCGCGCCAACGCTGCCAGCCTTCCAGTTCGTTGGCCGCCGCCAGCGCGGCTTGGGCTTGGTGTTCCAAGCGGTCGGGCAAAACGGCGGCGTGTTCACGCAGGGCCTGGCGCAGGTCATTGGCCACACCGGCGCTGGCCTTGCCATGGCCTTCGGCCAATTCCAGCTCAAGTTTTTGCAGCAAGGGTTTGATCAGTTCAACCGACCTGGCCCGCAAGGCGGGGTCCACCTTGGGCTTGGCCGGCGCCGCAGGCGGCGTGTCCTGAGGTTGGGCCGATTCGCGCGTCTGACGAATTTCGTCGGCCCAGGCCGGTACCGGAGGTAAGGGCAATGTGGCATCGGCCGCTGCCGCCTCGGCCACGGACAGCGCGGCGTGAAAGGCTTCGGACACAGCCTGCACTTGTTGGGCATTGGCTTGCAAGGCAGGCGGGAATTTGGGGTCCACGCTGGGCCAATCGGGGTCCAGGGCCAGTTGTGTGTTTTCAGCCAGCCAGCGTTGCACATCGTGTCCGAGTTGTTCGCGCTGCGCGCTGGCCTCATGCCAGGATTTGGTCGACAAGACCTCGGTGCGCTGCCCCAGCAAGACCGCCGACTCGCGCAGCACCTGGGCCCGGTGCTGCAAGTCTTCGATGTGCCGTATGCGGTCATTGAGCGACTGCTTGATGCCTGCCAGGGGTTCTTTGGACAAGGGCGCGCCTGCTTTGGCGGCATCGCGCTGCCAGGCCAGGGCCTGGGCCAGGGCCATTTTGGGCGCCTGGCGCAAGGCTTCCCCCTTTTGCGCCCATTCTTCGACCAGTTCCGATTGATGCCGTTCGCGCTTGATTTCATCGAGGCGCTCGCGCAGGGCTTTGGCCGCCCCTTTGTCGCGAGCGCTGAGCTCACGGTAGACCGACAACATCAATTCATGCCCGGGGCCGGTGGCCAGCCAGGCCCGTAGCCGTGCCGCGCGCTCACCCGAAGTGGAGGCCGTAAAGACCCCGCCCGTGGCCGAGTCAAGGGTTTGTAGTTCTGAGGTTAATTGAGTATTCACTCGCGCATTTTAAGGGGTGTTGGGGCCACTCGCCCGGGTTTTTAGGCCCGCTCTGTCGTGCGCCGTCGGCGTCTGCTAAAGTTCTCCCTATGCCAGCCATGACAAACATCCGGGACGGCATCAAGACCTTTGCGGCCGATGTGGCTGAAGGTTTTTTTGTCATCACCCACAACGGCCTGGCCTTCATCGGCCTGGTGGTGTTTTGCGTGGCCACTTTGTTCGGCACACGGCCCGACTTGCGCATGAACGCCGAGCTGCGCCTGATCAACTGGCTGCAAGACCGTCAGGCCGACTTCATGATGAGCGATGCCGCCGCCGTCGAACGCACCACTGCCGCCAACCCGCAAGAGTTGCCCAAGCAGCAGGCCAGTTTGGCCTACTGGTTGAGCCGCAAATACAAGGTCGGGGTCGAACCCCTCAGTGCCCTGGTGGCCGAAGCCTATGAATCCGGCTCGAAGGCCCAAATCGACCCGACGCTGATTCTGGCTGTGATGGCCATTGAATCGGGCTTTAACCCCTTTGCCCAAAGTCCGGTGGGCGCGCAGGGTTTGATGCAGGTGATGACCAAGGTCCATACAGAAAAATACGAAGGCTTTGGCGGCAAACTGGCGGCATTTGACCCCTTGTCCAATTTGAAGGTGGGGGTGCAGGTGCTGAAAGACTGCATCGTGCGCGCCGGCTCGGTGGAAGGCGGTCTCAAGCTGTATGTGGGTTCGGTGGAGAATTCACCCAATAATTACCTCAGCCGGGTCTTGGCCGAGCACAACCGTTTGATGAAGGTGGCCCAGGGTCAGCGGGTGCCCATCACCGAACCCAGCGCGGGTGCCGTGGCTGCCGCCGGGCTGGAAAACCTGTGGGAAAAAGCGCAACGGCTGGTCATTCCGTCTGAAGATGAGAAATGATCCCGGAAGATCCTGCCGGTGGTCTAAAATGACCCCCGGTGCGTGACTGGCGATAGACACCGGCGTGAATCGGTGTCGACGTGGGCCGGCCCTTGCGGGCCACAACCACGGTGGAGCGCACCCCACCCTCACGGGTCAAGAGCCGATCGCCTGGGCAGCCTTGAGGCTTGGCCGGTGCCAGGCCATCTCATTCATCGAAGGACTGCTTTTATGTACGACCGCCAACACCTGGTGCAACACACCGACCCCGAACTCTGGGCCGCCATTCAGGCCGAGAACGCCCGCCAGGAACACCACATCGAATTGATTGCAAGCGAAAACTACGCCTCGCCCGCCGTGATGGCGGCGCAAGGCTCGCAGCTGACCAACAAATACGCCGAGGGTTACCCCGGCAAGCGTTACTACGGTGGTTGTGAGAACGTGGATGTGGCCGAACAATTGGCCATAGACCGCGTCAAACAACTGTTCGGCGCCGATGCCGCCAATGTGCAAGCGCATTGCGGGGCCTCGGCCAACGAAGCCGTGTTTCTGGCCTTCCTTAAACCCGGCGACACCATCATGGGCATGAGCCTGGCCGAAGGCGGGCACCTGACCCATGGCATGCCGCTGAATATGTCCGGCAAATGGTTCAATGTCGTCTCGTACGGCCTGAACGCGCAGGAAGAAATCGATTACGACGCCATGGAAAAAAAGGCGCACGAGGCACGCCCCAAGCTGATCGTGGCTGGCGCATCGGCCTATAGCCTGCGCATCGATTGGGCCCGTTTTGCCAAAGTGGCCAAAGACGTCGGGGCCGTGTTTCTGGTCGACATGGCGCACTATGCCGGTCTGATTGCCGCCGGGGTCTATCCCAACCCGGTGCCGCACGCCGATGTCGTGACCTCGACCACCCACAAGAGCCTGCGCGGCCCCCGCGGCGGCATCATATTGATGAAAGCCGAGCATGAGAAGGTCATCAACAGCGCCATTTTCCCCGGCTTGCAAGGCGGCCCGCTGATGCACGTCATCGCCGCCAAGGCAGTGGCCTTCAAGGAAGCCCTGACGCCAGAATTCAAAGCCTACCAGCAACAGGTAATCCGCAACGCCCAAATCGTGGCCGAGACCCTGACCCAGCGCGGGCTGCGCATCGTCAGTGGCCGCACCGAGAGCCATGTGATGCTGGTCGATTTGCGGTCCAAGGGCATCACGGGCAAAGAAGCCGAAGCGGTGCTGGGCCAGGCGCACATGACCATCAATAAAAACGCCATTCCGAATGACCCCGAAAAACCCATGGTGACCAGTGGGGTGCGCATCGGCACCCCAGCCATGACGACCCGGGGCTTCAAGGATGAAGAGGCGCGCGCCACAGCCCACCTGATTGCCGATGTGCTGGATCACCCGCGTGACCCGGCCCACATTGAAGCCGTGCGGGCCAAGGTCCATGCCCTGACCGCGCGCTTCCCCGTCTACCGCTGATGCCCCGAAGACCCAAGGTGCCCGAGTGAAGTGTCCTTTTTGCGCCCACCTGGAAACCCAGGTGATGGAAACCCGTCTGGCGGAAGAGGGCGACACCATCCGCCGCCGCCGCCAATGCGGGGCCTGCGAAAAGCGCTTCACCACTTACGAAAAGCCGGAGGTCAACTTTCCGGCCATTGTGAAAAAAGACGGCCGACGCATAGAGTACGACCGCACCAAATTGCGCGCCAGCATGAATCTGGCCCTGCGCAAGAGGCCCGTGAGCACCGAGCAGGTCGATTCGGCCATCGAGCGCATTGAAGAAAAATTGCTGGGTCAGGCGCTGCGCGAGATCGCCTCCACCCGCATCGGCGAAATGGTGATGCGCGAATTGCGCAAGCTCGACAAAGTGGCCTATGTGCGCTTTGCCAGCGTCTATCGCAGCTTCGAAGACATCGACGAATTCAAAACCCTGGTCGACGAAGTCCGCAAATAGAACTGCCCCTGGTGCACGCATCACGGTCACCGTGCCATTGAAAAGCCGGTGCGCATGCCGCACCATGGCGGCATGGATCTTTTGCTCCGCCACCACCACCCACAACGGTCTATGGGCACCAGCTTGCCCGAAACTTTGTGCCTGCTCGCTTGCCTGGCCATCGGCCTGGCGCACTCGTTGCCGCTGTGGGGCAACACAGGCGCGGGCTTGGCCCTGAGTCAGGCCCGGGCGGCCTTCGAGACCGATTGGCGGGGCGCGCGCTGGCAGGCCCAAACCCGGGGCCGGGCCTTGCGCCTGCAGGCCATCAGCCCCTGTGTGCGCCCCAACCTGCCCGGCGGTTGGCACTGCGGCTGGCAATTGGTGCGGGAAGACACCGGTCAACTGGTGCAGGAATCACGTTTGCCCTCGGGTCTGAATGTCAGCGTCAAACCCAATGCCCCCTGGCGGGTCGACGCATGGGGCGAACCGCTCAGTGGCGGGGCCAGCATTTTGTTTCAATCGGCCGAGGGCAAAGCCGATCCCGAATTGCTGTGCATGAATGTCTTGGGGCGATTGCGTCGGGTTCGGGGGGTCGCATGCGAATAAAGGCAGGGGCCTTCAGCCCCGAACGCCGCCGGGCCCGGCGGGCTGCGCAACGATGCGGCTGGGTCACCCTCGATGCGCTGCTGGCCTTGTCTTTGTGGGCCTCGCTGGGGCTGGGCATGATCTGGCAAACCCGGGCAGTGCTGGTGCAACAAAGAAACCTCTGGCAGCAAACCCAGGCGCTTGAATGGCTGGGCGATCTGCACGAACGCCTGCGCCTGGCGCGCCTGGCGGCCCCGCTCAGTCTGGGCTGGGGCGAAACGGTGCGCGGGGACGACTGCAGTCTGCGCGATTGCGACCCGGCGGCCTGGCGTGACCATCTGCTGGCCGACTGGCAAAACCGCCTGGGGCAAGAGTGGCCGCAAGCGCAGGTCTGGTTGGCCCCTTGGGCCGCCGATGCCCGCTTGCAAGCGTCGGGCTTGCGCTGGCCTGAGCGGGGCAGCGCCGCACAAGGCCTGAAGGTCAACGGCGAAACCTGCCCCAGCGGCTGGCGCTGCGTGGTGACGCTGGGGTGGCCATGAGACATCGAACGATGCACAGCGCCCGGGTGTGCGGTGCCACGGCGCATGGGGTTTTGCAGGACTTCCCTCAGCGCCGCCAAGGCCAAACCCTGGTGGACGTGATGCTGGGGCTGAGCCTGGGTCTGGGCGTGCTGGCCATGAGCATGCAAGCTTGGGGGCTGCACCGACAGTGGTTGAGCGATCGCGACACTCGGCAGGAATTGTTCGAGCGCACGCCTTTTTTGAGTCGGCTGTTGCTGCGCCTGAGCCGTCAGGCGGGTTCGCGTGCGCTGTGGCTGGCAGACAAGCAATGGCAGATCGCCCCGGCCTATGTGGCCTTGCCCCCGGGCACAGGGCCGACCTGGGTGCACGCGCGCGATATTCATGCCTCGCCCGCCTATGCCCCCAACTGCCAAAACACTCGGGTCTGGGCACAGGATGCGGCCTCGGCCCCCAGCCATCTGCGTGACCAATTTGCCTGGGTCGATGGCCAGCTCAAATGCAAAGACCTGGCCCAAAGCAATGCCCGCTGGCAGTCTTGGGTCGAGCCAGTGCGTGGCTGGCAGGCCATGCTGGCCTGGCAAACCGTGAGCGGGGGCCAGCTCAGTTGGCGCTGGCGACCGGTGGGTGACACCCCCGCACAGGGCTATGCCGTGGGCGTGCGGCTGTGCCTGACCATGGACAGTCTGAGCCCGCTGGCCCGCCGCCCGCCTGCCGGCAAAGATTGTGCGGAACGCCCCTTGACCGACAACGGCCGCGCCTGGCGGGTCTGGTCCCGTGCCTGGGCCTTGCGGGTGGTCAACCCATGAGGTCGCGTGGCTGGGCCACTACCGGGGTCATGATGGCCTGCGGCCTGATGTCGACCAGCAGCTTGCCGGTGTGGCTGGAACTGGCCCACGACCAGCGTCAATGGGCGCAACGACAGTGGCTGTGGCAGGCGCAGGTGGCGGCCGAGGCCGTGCTGCGCGACGCTCAAGCCAACTGGCTGAGCTGGGGGGCAGTCGCCGCACCCGGCGGGTCGGCCACCGATTGCCTGCGCGGCCGTTGCGTCTGGCAGGGCCAAGCCGGACTGGCGCGATCGCATTGGCAGTCCAGGCTCGATCAGGCCGCCTGGGGCGGTTGCGGGGATCCTGCGCCCTGGCCCTCTGCTTGGCCCACTCTGCCCGACACCCGCCTGGCCTGCTGGACAGAGAGCACCCCTCACCCCGCAGGCACGCTGGTGCGTTTCACCGCCTGGGTACAAGGTGATCGGGCCGAACAGTCCACGCTGATGCAAGCGGTCTGGCAAGCCAGCGGTGGCGCGGGCCAGTGGTTGAGTTGGCGCGAGGTGATGCCTTGAGCCCGCACCGACTGCCCCGGCCCTGGGGTTACACCCTCATTGAATGCATGTGGGCGGTGGCCATCGCCGCCCTGCTGGCGTCACTGTCGGTGCCGCTGTCGCACGGCCAGTGGCAACGCGGCCAACGGGCCCAGGCCCGGGTGGCACTGGCCCAGGCCGGGGCCTGGCTTGAGCGCGAGATGGCCCTGGCCGGGGCATGGCCTGGCGCATGGCCCGAGGCAGCGCCCTGGACCGAGGGGCTGAGTTACCGCTTGAGCTTCAGCGTCGAGGGCCAGGGCTATGTGTTGCGCGCCAGCCCTCTGGGGCGTCAGGCGAACGACCCCTGCGGGGTGTTGTGGCTGACCGATCAGGGCTTGCGCGGTGCCGATGCCGATGGGTGCTGGTGAGCGGCCCCGGGCCGATGAAACGAATGCCAGATAATCGGGTCATGACAGATGTCGACCTCGATCAGCGCATGATGCGCCGGGCGCTGGACTTGGCGCACCAGGCCTTGTACCTGACCTCGCCCAATCCGCGCGTGGGTTGCGTGCTCACCGATGCGCAGGGCCAGGTGCTGGGTGAGGGCCATACCCAGGCTGCAGGTCAGGCGCATGCAGAAATCATGGCCCTGCGGGACGCGCAGGCACGCGGCCACAGCGTCCGGGGGGCCACCGCCTATGTGACGCTTGAGCCCTGCGCCCATCAGGGCCGCACCGGCCCGTGCTGTGTGGCCCTCTGCGAGGCCGGGGTGGCGCGGGTTGTGGTGGCCGCCACCGACCCCAACCCTGTGGTCAGCGGTCAGGGTCTGGCGCATTTGCGCGCCCATGGCGTGGCGGTGGATTTGGGTCTGCTGGGCGATGAGGCGCGCGATCTCAACATCGGTTTTTTTTCGCGCATGACGCGCCAGCGGCCCTGGGTGCGGATGAAGGTGGCGGTCTCGCTCGATGGCCAGACTGCGCTGGCCAATGGTGTGAGCCAATGGATCACCGGGCCTGAAGCCCGCGCCGACGGCCACGCCTGGCGTGCCCGGGCCTGCGCGGTGCTGACCGGCATGGGGACCGTGAAAGAGGACGATCCCCAGTTGGATGTGCGATGGGTCGACACCCCGCGCCAGCCGGTGCTGGTGGTGGTCGATTCGCGCTGGGAAACCCCGACCACGGCCCGGCTGTGGCAAGCCCGGCGGGCGGTCTGGATATACGGGGCCCAAGACCTGCCAGCGGCCCAACAGGTCCTGGCCGCCAGAGGGGCCGAATGGCGCCGGTTGCCCAATGCCCAAGGCAAGGTGGACTTGGCCGCCATGCTGGCTGACTTGGCCCAACGCGGCATCAATGAGCTGCATATCGAGGCGGGCCATGCCCTCAATGGCTCTTTGCTGGGCGCCGGGCTGGTCGATGAACTGCTGATTTACATGGCCCCCAAAATGCTGGGCCATGGGCGCGGCATGGCGCAGTTGCCCGACCTCACCGATCTGGGGCAGGCGCTGGAATTTGAATGGCTGGAAGCCACCCGGATCGGGGGCGATTTGCGTTTGCGGGCGCGCCGCCGGGCTTGACAGCGGCAGGGCTACAATAGGGCCATGTTCACCGGAATCATTACCGGCGTGGGGCGCATCGTCGCCGTTCACGACCTGGGTCGCTCTTTGGATCACGGCAAACGGCTCACCTTGCAGGCGCCGGCCGGGTACCTGGACGATGTCGGCTTGGGCGACAGCATCGCCATCAATGGCGCTTGCATGACAGTCACCCGCCTCGATCTGCCCCAACAACAGTTTTGCATCGACATCTCCGCCGAATCCTTGGCCCGCACCGGCGGCCTCGATCAGACCGGCCCGGTCAACCTCGAAAAAGCCTTGCGTGCGCACGACCGTCTGGGCGGACACATTGTTTCGGGCCATGTGGATGGTTTGGGCCGGGTGAGCCACTTTGCCCAAGTGGGCGAAAGCTGGGCCTTGCGCATCGTCGCACCGCCCGATTTGGCCAAGTACCTGGCCTATAAAGGCTCGGTGACGGTCAACGGCGTCAGTTTGACCGTGAATCAGGTGCAAGACCTGGCCGGGGGCTGTGAAATCAGCATCAACCTCATTCCCCACACTGTGACCCACACCGCTTTGTCCGAGTTACAAGCCGGGTCGCAGGTGAACCTTGAAATCGACACCGTGGCGCGCTATGTCGAGCGCATGCTCAAGCCCGGCCTGACCCAGAAAGCCTCCGCATGAACGCCCGCCAACCTGTGCCCATCTCCCCCGTGCAAGACATCGTCGCTGAGATCCGGGCCGGGCGCATGGTGATTCTGGTCGATGAAGAAGACCGCGAGAACGAGGGCGACCTGGTCATGGCTGCCCAGCATGTGACCCCTGAGGCGATCAATTTCATGGCCCGCTTCGGGCGCGGCCTGATTTGCCTCACGCTCACCCGCGAACGCTGCGAATACCTGCAACTGCCGCCCATGGCAGCACGCAACGGCACGGTCTACAGCACTGCTTTCACGGTTTCGATCGAAGCCGCCGAGGGGGTCACGACCGGCATCTCGGCGGCCGACCGCGCCCGCACCATTCAGGTGGCGGTGGCCCCCCAGGCCAAGCCTTCCGACCTGGTCCAGCCCGGTCATGTGTTCCCGCTGCAAGCCGTCGATGGCGGTGTGTTGATGCGCGCTGGCCATACCGAGGCCGGGTGTGACCTGGCCGGCATGGCCGGGTGCACCCCCTCTGCCGTGATCTGCGAGATCATGAAAGACGATGGCACCATGGCCCGCCTGCCCGATCTGCAATGGTTTGCCGCCGAGCATGGCCTGAAAATCGGCACCATCGCCGACCTCATCGCCTATCGCAGCCGCACTGAGTCGCTGGTGGAAAAAATCGGCTCGAAACCGCTGCAAACGGCCTATGGCCTGTTCAGCGCCCACGCCTACCGCGACTTGCCCGGTCAGGGCGTTCATCTGGCTCTGGTCAAGGGCCAACCCAGTGACCGGCAGGTGGTGCCGGTGCGGGTGCATGAACCCCTGTCGGTGCTGGATGCGCTGGAGGTGGGGCGCCCCATGCACTCGTGGAGCCTGGATGCGGCACTGAGGTACATCAGCGCACAAGACTGTGGCGTGGTGGTGTTGCTCAATGGCGGCGAGAGCGCTTCCCAATTGTGGGCTCAGTTTCAAGGCACGGCGCGGGCCTCGCACGGCCCCGAGCGCGGCACCATGGACTTGCGCAGTTATGGCGTGGGTGCGCAAATCTTGCGCGATTGCGGGGTGCACCGCATGCGGCTGCTGGGCAACCCGCGCCGTTTGCCCAGCATGACCGGTTACGGCCTTGAAGTAGAGGGCCACCTGGCTCAGGAGTGACCCCATGTTTCAACCTTCCGACACCCCCACCACCCTGAACGGCAAAGGCTTGCGCATCGGCATCGTGCAGGCCCGCTTCAACCAAGACATCACCCAAGCCCTACTCAGCGCCTGCACGGCCGAGTTGGCCGCCATGGGCGTGACTGACGACGACATCGTGCATGTGACGGTGCCCGGTGCGTTGGAAGTCCCGCTGGCCCTGCAAGCCCTGGCCCAACAGGAAGAGCCGCCATTTCAGGCGCTGATCGCATTGGGCTGCATCATCCGTGGCGAGACCTATCATTTTGAGCTGGTCGCCAATGAATCTGGGGCCGGGGTGACGCGGGTCGGGCTGGATTTTCATGTCCCCATCGCCAACGCCATCCTGACCACAGAAAACACCGCGCAGGCGGTGGCCCGGCAACACGACAAGGGGCGCGACGCCGCCCGCGTGGCGGTCGAAATGGCGCGCCTGCTGGAGTCTCAGGCATGAGCGAAGCCGTGAACCGCCGCGAAGGCCGCAAACCGGTGCGCAACGCCCGCAGCCGCTCGCGCGAATTTGCCTTGCAGGGGCTGTATCAGGTGCTGGTGGGGCAACAGCCCATCGCCCAAATCGATGCTTTCACCCAGGGGCTGACAGGGTTTCACAAAGCCGACTCGGTCCACTACGATGCCCTGCTGCGCGGTTGCGCCGAGCAATCTGCCGAGCTGGACGCGCTGATCGGGCCACAACTTGACCGCCCCCTGGCCGAGATCTCGCCCATCGAGCGGGCCGTCATGTGGCTGGGTGCTTACGAGCTGAAACACTGTCTGGAAGTGCCATGGCGCGTGACCCTGAACGAATGCATTGAGCTGGCCAAGCAATTTGGCGGCACAGACGGCCACAAATACGTCAACGCCGTCTTGCATGCCCTGGCCATTCAACTGCGACCGCAAGAAACCGGCACCGCCCTGAGCCAGCAGTGACGCCAGCCATGCGCATCGCCCAGCGAGCACTCAGGATAGAGCCGTTTCATGTGATGGAAGTGGCCAAGGCCGCAGCCGATATGGCACGCCGGCAGGCCGGTGACGCTGCGCCCATGCTGTACCTGAACATCGGCGAGCCCGATTTCACCGCCCCGCCGGGCGTGGTTGAGGCGGCCCAGAAGGCCTTGTTTGAAGGCCGCACCCAATACCTGCCCGCGCTGGGGCTGCCCGCCCTGCGCGAGCGGCTGAGTGCCTGGTACGCGCAACGCTTTGGGGTGCAGGTGCCGGCCAGGCGCATTGTCATCACCGCCGGGGCCTCGGCGGCCCTGCAACTGGCTTGTCTGGCCCTGATTGAGGCTGGCGACGAGGTGTTGATGCCCGACCCCAGCTACCCCTGTAACCGGCAATTTGTCAGTGCCGCCGAAGGCCGGGCGGTGTTGCTGCCCTGCGGCGCCTCGCAACGCTACCAGTTGGGCATGGCGCAGGTGCGCCAGCATTGGACGCAGGCCACGCGCGGCGTCATGCTGGCCTCGCCTTCCAACCCGACCGGCACTTCGATCGCCCCCGACGAGATGGCCCGCATTCACGATTGGGTCAGCCAGAAGGGGGGGGTCACCCTGGTCGACGAAATTTATCTGGGCCTGAGTTTTGATGCCGCCTACGGTCAAACGGCTTTGGCCATCGACGAACAGATCGTCAGCATCAACAGCTTTTCCAAATATTTCAATATGACCGGCTGGCGGCTGGGCTGGCTGGTGGTGCCCGACGCCTTGGTGAGCGTGATCGAACGGCTGGCGCAAAACCTGTTCATTTGTGCCAGCGCCATCGCCCAACATGCCGCTCTGGCCTGTTTTGAAGACGACAGCCTGGCGCTTTACGAACAGCGCCGAGCCGAGTTCAAAGCCAGACGCGACTTCTTTGTGCCAGCCCTGCAAGAGTGCGGCCTGAGTGTGCCGGTCATGCCCGATGGGGCGTTTTACGCATGGGCCGATTGCACCGCGCTGTGCCAGAAGCTGGGGCTGCCCGGCAGTTGGGAACTGGCCTTTGAGTTGATGCGACGTATCGGCGTGGCCGCCACGCCGGGCCGCGACTTTGGCAGCCACCAGACCGAGCAGCACATCCGGTTTTCTACGGCCAACTCAATGGCCCAGCTCGAAGACGCCGCCCGGCGGCTGCGCCGGCTGTGGGAGGGCGCATGAGTTTTGATTGGCGCGTGCGCGTCTATTGGGAAGACACCGATGCGGGCGGCATCGTGTTCTATGCCAATTACCTGAAGTTTTTTGAGCGGGCGCGCACCGAGTGGCTGCGCCACTTGGGCGTTGAACAACACAGCCTGCGGCAGCAAACCGGTGGCATGTTCGTGGTCAGCGAAACCCAGGTGAAGTACCATCGCCCAGCCGTGCTGGATGATGTGTTGCGCGTCACCGCCCGCTTGTCGCAAGCCGGCCGGGCCAGTTTAATGATCGCGCAACAAGCCTGGCGCGACGATGAATTGCTGTGCGAAGGGCAAATCCGCATCGGCTGGGTGAACGCCCAGCGCATGCAGCCCGAGCGCATTCCCTCCACCCTATTGGAACGTTTGACATGAGCCAAGACCTAGACATCATCAACCTATTCCTACACGCCAGCTGGGTGGTCAAGATCGTGGTGCTGTTGTTGCTGGGGGTCTCGGTCGCGAGTTGGGCCGCCATTTTCCGCAAGATTTTTTCGCTCAAGAAGGTCAACTCGCTGAATGATGAATTCGAACGCGACTTCTGGTCGGGCAAGACGCTGAATGAATTGTTTGCCGCCGCCACCCAAAACGCCAAGCTGGCAGGCCCGATGGAGCGGATTTTTGCCAGCGGGATGCGCGAGAACCAAAAACTCAAAGAACGCCGCATCACTGACCCTCAATCGCTGATGGAAGGTGCTCGGCGCGCCATGCGGGCGAGCTTCCAGCGCGAGATGGACGCCATTGAATCGAACCTCTCGCTGCTGGCCTCGGTCGGCTCGGTGTCGCCCTATGTCGGCCTGTTTGGCACCGTCTGGGGCATCATGCACGCCTTCACCGGTCTGGCCGACATGCAGCAGGTCACTTTGGGCAAGGTGGCCCCGGGCATTGCCGAAGCCCTGGTGGCCACAGCCATAGGCCTTTTTGCGGCCATACCCGCCGTGCTGGCTTACAACCGTTTCTCGCGTGACATCGACCGGGTCTCGATCAAGCTAGAGACTTTCATTGAAGAGTTCTCCAACATCCTGCAACGCAATCTCGCGGGGCAGTCCAACTCAGGGCATTGAAGGAGGCAACCATGGCCGCCATCTCTCAGCGCAGCGGACGCCGCCGCCGCACCATGAACGACATCAATATGGTGCCGTTCATCGATGTGATGCTGGTGCTGCTGATCATCTTCATGGTGACCGCCCCGCTCATCACCCCCAGCGTGATCGACATTCCCAGCGTTGGCAAAGCCAGCGCTGCGCCTGATCGGGTCATCACCATCGAAATCGGCAAAGACCGTCAAATCCTCATCCGTTCGCGTGCCACGGGCAGCAAAGGCACCGATACGGTGAGCCAGGCCACCACAGAGAATGTGGCTCAGCAGGCGCTTCAACTGCAGGGCGGCGACAGCCAGACCCCCGTGATCATCAGCGCCGACCGCACCGTCGCTTACGAAACGGTGGTCCAGGTGATGGACCGCCTGCAACGCGCCGGGGTGCAGCGCGTGGGTCTGTCGGTCAAACTCGATTCCTGAGCCGCCTGCCGCACGCATGACACCCTCACCCCACCTGGACTTTGCCCCGCCGCCCCCACCGGGTGGCGCGCGCGCCCTCAGCCTGGCCCTGGTGATTCATGGTTTGTTGCTGATGGCCTTGACCTGGGGCGTGAGTTGGCAAAACGACCGCAGTGTCGGGGTTGAGGCTGAACTCTGGTCGGCCCTTCCTCAATGGGCCGCACCCAAGGGCGAGACCCTGACCCCTGAGCCTGCGCCGGAACCAAAGCCGGAACCCAAACCCGAGCCCAAACCCCAAGCCAAGCCGGAGCCGAAACCGGTGACCAAGCCGCCACCGGGCAAAGACGCCGAACTGGCCATCGAGAAGAAAAAGAAAGCCGAGAAAGAAAAGGAAGACAAGCTCAAAGCCCAGGAAGAGGCGCGCAAAAAAGCCGAGCAAGACAAGAAGGAAAAGCTGCAAAAAGAGAAGGAAAAAGAAAAAGATAGGCAGCGCGAAAAGGCCGAGCAGGAGAAGCAAGACAAGGCCGATGAGAAAAAACGCGAGGCCCAGCGCCAGGAGAACATCCGTCGCGCCATGGGTCTGGCGGAGGCCAGCGGCCCGGCAAACAGCACCGGGCAGGCCAAGCAAAACTCGGGGCCTTCGGCCTCTTATGCGGGCAAAGTGCGTGGCGCCATATTGCCCAACATCACTTTCCCGCCGCTGGACGCCGTCAAAGGCAACCCTGAGGCCGAGGTGGAAGTGATGTGCGCCCCCGCCGGGACCGTGCTGGGGGTGAAGCTGGTGCGCAAAAGTGGCTGGGACCGGTGGGATGAAGCGGTTCAAAATGCCATCTGGAAAACGGCCACCCTGCCCCGCGACACCGATGGTCGCGTGCCTTGCCCGATGCTGATCACCTTCCGGCCCCAGGACCAGTTGCGCTGATCGACTTCAGTGCCGGGCCAGGCCGCGCTCTGCATGCAGCAGTTGCCAGGCCCCGATCACGGCGCAAGCCGCCACCGGAATGGCCACCCAGAATACCGCCGCCAAACCGAAATGCTCACTCAGCAAGCCCCCGCCCAGGGCCCCCAGAATACCCGTGGCGCCATAGCCTATGACGGAATACAGGGCCTGGCCGCGCCCGCGCAGCCGGGCCGGGAAATGGCGCGACAGCCAGGCGATGCAGACGCTGTGATGGATGGCAAACGTGACGGTGTGCAAGACCTGCGCCAAGGCAAGCAGCCAAAGATGTTCGGCCCCGGCCGCCATCAGGGTCATGCGCAGCACCAGCACCAGGGCGGCGATCATGACCCAATTGGACAAGCTGAGCTTGTGCAACCAGCGGCCCTGCGTGAGAAACCCCAACACCTCTACCCCCACCGACAAGGCCCACAGCGCACCGATCATGGCTTTGGAATAACCCAGGCTGTCGAGGTAGAGCGAGTAGAAAGAATAAATGGCGATGTGCGCCAGCACATGAAAAAACAGGGTGATAAAAAACCAGCGATTGTGCGGCCGCTTGAGCTCGGTCAGGATGGACGCCTGGGTGTGGTGCTCGCCATGGGCTTCGCGCACATTGGGCATGGCCCAAACGCTGAGGTTGACCAGACACAAGGTGCCCCAGGTCCAGACCGGGAAATCCTGCATGCCGTGGTGGTCAAACCACCACCCGGCGGCAAACACGGTCAGCAAAAAACCCAGAGAACCCCAAAGTCGAATGCGGCCATAGCGGCGCGCATCCAGCGACCCGCCCTGGCTGACCAAATGGGCCATGGCTGCTTCTGACATGGGCATCATCGAACTGGTGTGGGTGAACATGAGCAATAAAACCCCGGCCAGCCACCACAAGCTGCCCTGATGGGCCAGACCCAAAGAACACAGCAGGGCAATGCCTGCGCTGGTTCGGAGCAAGAGCACCCGCTGGCCGGTGCGGTCGCTCAGCCAGCCCCAGGCATAGGGCGAATACAGGCGGGTGAAGGCCTGCATCGACATCAGCAAACCAATCACGCCCACGCCATAGCCCAAATCTTTCAGCCACAGCGACAAATAAGGATTGAAAAAACCGATGTGGGCGAAATAACTGGCCGACATGGCGGCAAAGGGCACCCACATCCGACGGGTCACCGGGTGGCCGGTGGTCGGCTCAGGCGTCATGGGGCATCAACCCTGATCCGGGCATTGGGCCGCAATGGGCGTCAAAGGGTGTGCCACGTCGCCGCATTGGGCGCGATGCAGCAGCACATGGTCCATCACCACCAGGGCCAGCAAGGCCTCGGCGATGGGGGTGGCCCTGATGCCGACACAAGGGTCATGGCGGCCTTTGGTGATGACTTCGGTCACCCGGCCTTGCGCGTCGATGCTGGGGCGCGGGGTAAGGATGGAGCTGGTCGGCTTGATGGCAATGCTCACTTCCAGGTCTTGTCCGGTGCTGATGCCACCCAAAACGCCACCCGCACGATTGCCGACAAAGCCCTGCGGTGTGAGGGCGTCACCATGCACACTGCCGCGCTGAGCGACGCTGGCGAACCCGGCACCGATCTCTACCCCTTTGACGGCATTGAGGCCCATCAGGGCATGAGCGATGTCGGCGTCAAGTTTGTCAAACAGGGGCTGGCCCAGGCCCACGGGCATGCCCCGGGCGACGACGCGAATGCGGGCCCCGCACGAGTCGCCCGACTTGCGCAAGGCGTCCATGTATTGCTCCAAGTGGGCCACATCGGCCAACGGGGCAAAAAACGGGTTGCGGGGCACATGGGACCAATCTTCAAACGGGATGTCGATCTCACCCAATTGGGTCATGCAGCCCATGAAGCGCACGCCCCGGTGTTCAAGCAACCATTTTTTGGCAACGGCGGCGGCGGCCACCGTGGGCGCGGTCAGGCGGGCTGAAGACCGGCCACCGCCGCGCGGGTCGCGCAAACCGTATTTCTGGGTGTAGGTGTAATCGGCATGGCCGGGCGGAAGGTGTCAAGCAGATTGCCGTAGTCTTTGCTGCGCTGGTCGGTATTGTCGATGAGAAGCGCGATCGGGGTGCCGGTGGTTTGGCCCTGATAGACCCCGGAGAGGATTCTGACCTGGTCGGCCTCGTTGCGCTGGGTGACGTGGCGGCTGGTGCCGGGGCGGCGCCGATCCAGGTCGGGCTGAATGTCGGCCTCGGACAGCGTCAGGCCGGGGGGGCAACCGTCGATCACGCAACCGATGGCCGGACCGTGTGACTCGCCAAAATTGGTGACGGCAAAGCATTTGCCCAGGGTGTTTCCGCTCATGGGCCCATTATCCAACATACCCGGGCGGGGATCAGGATTTCAGCAATTGGGCCATCAGGGTGCGTACCGCTCGGCGGTGCTGAACGGGCAATTGCCGCCATTGGTGCAAGAGGGCCAACTCATCCGGGCCCAGGGGCGGCTGGGCCGGCCCCGTCTCGTGCAAATCGGTCGCCTGACCGTAGCGCAACCATGACGCGCTGACCTGTAACAAGCGCGCCAGCCACATCAATTTTTCCTGCGTGGGAAACGATTGAGCATTCAACCATTTGCGGCAACTGCTGGGATGTATTTGTTCAGATGCCCGCAAGTGCAAATTCAACTCTCGCGCCAGGGCAGAGGGGCTGAGGTCACGGCCGCTGCGCTGCAGTTCATCGCGCAACCGTCGCGAAAACTCGGCTCTTTGGGCGTCTTTGGATAAAGGTCTTGAGGAGGGCACAAACAGAAAGATAGTGGCGAACATCGAGACTTTCTGTCATCATAGATATCGTCACCAAAAGTCACATTGACCATGCCGTCCTCTCTTGCCCAAACCCACAATTGCTTCTGGTTGGCGTGCCCGACATCGGCCCGGGGTCTGGAGGCTTATTGGCAAGCCCGAGAGGGCGCGCGCATGGGTGGTGAGGCCAGGGCCTGGTGTTTGCTGCCACCGGGCTCCGAACCCCCTTGGGATGAACTGCGGCTGAGCCAGCGTTGGCGCGGTTTGGTGTTGTTTGAAGGGGTCCGCGATGCCTCTTGCCTGTGGGCACAGGCCCGGCAACGCCAGGTGCCGGTCTGGGTTTGGCCCGGAACGGCTTAAGCCTTGGGTTCCTGGCCTTCCGGCCAGTCGCGGATATAGGCCTTGAGCATCTGGTTTTCGAAGTTCTGGCTGTCGACCACAGCCTTGGCCACATCATAAAAACTGATCACCCCCAGAATGTCGCCCTGGTTCACGACCGGCATGTAGCGGGCGTGGCGCTCGAGCATCATGCGGCGGACCTCATCGAGGTCGGTCTCGGGGGTGCACACCAAGGGGTCTTGCACCATGGCTGAGCCCACCTTGGCCTGCCCCAGGCTACCACCCTGGCGCCCGAGTTCCTGGATCACTTCTCGAAAGGTCAACATGCCGACCAGCCGCCCCTGATCAAGCACCACCAGCGAGCCTATGTCATGGCTGGACATGAGGCGCACTGCATCGTACAGGGCTTGCTCGGGCTGGGCACTGTGGATGGCATGCCCTTTGATGCGCAGGATGTCGCTGACTTTCATGATCACTCCTTCAGGTGGGTGAGACACAATATAGTTCAGAAACCTTTCTAGAAGGATACACACATGTCAGGATATTCCGACCCGCACTTTGACACCCTGGCCCTGCATGCGGGCGCCAGCCCCGACCCTGCCACAGGCGCACGCGCGGTGCCGATCCACCTGACGACTTCGTTCGTTTTTGAGTCCAGCGACCACGCCGCTTCGCTCTTTAACCTGGAGCGCGCAGGTCATGTGTACAGCCGCATCAGCAACCCGACCAATGCGGTGCTGGAGCAGCGCGTGGCCGCTCTGGAAGGCGGCATCGGCGCGATCGCCACGGCCAGCGGCCAGGCGGCGCTGCACCTGGCGGTGGCCACCCTGATGGGCGCGGGCTCGCACATCGTGGCTTCGACCGCCTTGTACGGCGGCTCGCAAAATCTGTTGCACTACACCCTGCGTCGCTTCGGGATAGAGACCACTTTTGTGAAGCCCGGTGACATCGACGGCTGGCGTGCCTCGATACGGCCCAACACGCGGCTTCTGTTTGGCGAGACGGTGGGCAACCCGGGACTGGATGTGCTTGACATCCCGACCGTGGCTGACATCGCTCATCAGGCCGGGGTGCCGCTGCTGGTCGACTCGACGCTGACTTCGCCCTACCTGATCCAGCCCTTGTCCTTGGGCGCTGATCTGGTCTACCACTCGGCCACCAAATTCCTGAGCGGGCACGGCACGGTGATCGGCGGCGTGCTGGTCGATGGCGGCAGCTTTGACTGGGAAGCGTCAGGGCGGTTTGCCGAGCTGACCCAACCCTACGACGGATTCCATGACATGGTGTTCAGCGAAGAATCCACCGTGGGCGCTTTTTTGCTGCGGGCGCGGCGCGAGGGCTTGCGCGACTTTGGCGCCTGCATGAGCCCGCACACGGCCTGGCTGATTTTGCAGGGCATCGAGACCCTGCCGCTGCGCATGGAGCGGCACATGTCCAACACCGAAAAGGTGGTGCAGTTTCTGACCTCTCAAAGCATGGTGGCGCGGGTCGGCCACCCCTTGCTCGAGTCGCACCCCTCACACCAACTGGCGCAGCGCCTGCTGCGCTTCGGGCCGCGCGGGGCGGGCTCGGTGTTCAGTTTTGATCTGGCGGGCAGCCGGGCGCAGGGGCGCGCCTTCATCGAAGCACTCAAGCTGTTCAGTCACCTGGCCAATGTGGGCGATTGCCGCTCGCTGGTGATCCACCCGGCCAGCACGACGCATTTCCGCATGAGCGACGAGGCCCTGGCGGGCGCGGGCATCGGGCCGGGCACCATCCGACTGTCGATCGGCCTGGAGGACCCGGACGATCTGATCGACGACCTCAAGCGCGCGCTCAAAGCGGCCGAGAAAGCGGGGGCCTGATCATGATCATCGACGTCAAGGGAACATCCATCTATGCCTACACTGGCGGCCGCGCCCATGTGCCGGGCCAACCCACGGTGTTGTTCATTCACGGGGTACTGAACGACCACAGCGTGTGGATTTTGCAAAGCCGCTATCTGGCCCACCACGGATGGAATGTGCTGGCGATTGATTTGCCGGGGCACTGCAAGAGCAGCGGCGAAGCACCTTCCAGCGTGGCTGAAGCCGCTGCCTTTGTCGGCGACTTGCTCGATGCCGCCGGGGTCGAGCGTGCCGCGCTGGTGGGGCACAGCTGGGGGTCGCTGATCGCGCTCGAGGCCGCGTCCCGGCTGGGCCATCGCATCAGTCACGCGGTGCTGGTGGGCACGGCGTTCCCGATGAAGGTGACGCCCGCCCTGATCGAGACCAGTCTGAACGACCCGGAAAAAGCGATACGGATGATCAATGTGTTTTCGCGCGCGACACTGGCGGCACCGCCCTCGGCCCTGGGGCCGGGCACCTGGGTCTATGGGGCCAACACGGCGCTCAATCGCCGGGTGCTGCGCTCGAACCCCAAGGTCAATGTGTTCCATCGTGGCTTTGTCGCCTGCGACAGTTATGACCGGGGCCTGCAGGCCATGGCAGAGCTGAGCTGCCCGGTGCTGTTTTTGTTGGGGTCACAGGACCAGATGACGCCGCCCAAAGCGGCACAGTCGCTGATCGCGGCGGCGCGTGAGCATGGCAAGGCGCATCAGGTGGTGACGGTGCCCATGGGTCACCATCAGATGAACGAGTCGCCCGAGGAAACGCTGGCGGCAATCAGGCGGTTTTTGGCCTGAATGCTGTCAATGGCGGGTCAGCCCAGCCGCAAATCGAGCCTGTTCTCAATGCGGTCCATGCGATCGGTCAGGTGATCCAGGCTCGATTGCTGGTGGTCGAGCCGGCTGGACATGGTGGCCATGTGGGTGGCCATGTGGCTCAACTCACCTTTGAATCCGCTCATGCTGACCTCGACATGGGTCAAACGTGTCTTGACCTCTTTGAGGTCGCGCTCGATACGGCTTTGTCCAGCCTGAAAACGCTTGAGGTGCTCCAGGACCAAGTTGTTCGTTGCGTCGCTCATGGTGTGACACCTTTTGTCCTTTTGAATTTCAACTGGATTCATGATAATCCAAAAGAATTCAATTTGTCTGTGTAACTATCAACAATTGAGCCGCGACGGCGATGGCGATCACTTCGGGCTCTTTGCCGTCGATGCCGGGCACTCCGATGGGGCAGGTGATGCGGGCCAGTTCATCTTCGGCAAAACCGCGTTCGATCAGACGGTGGCGAAAGGTGGCCCATTTGGTCGCGCTGCCGATCAGGCCCACATAGGGCAAATCATCGCGCACGCGCAGGCGGCGCAGGCAGGCGGCGACGATGTCGAGGTCTTCGGCATGGCTGAAGCTCATGATCAGCACCGCCGAGCCGGGCTCAAGATCGGCCACGGCATCGTGCACCGGGTCAGAGTGCTCGGCCAAGGTATTGACCGGCAACTCAGCCGGAAAAATCTCATCCCGGCTGTCGATCCAACGCACCCGGTAAGGCAACTGCGCCATGACCTGCACGATGGCGCGCCCGACATGGCCGCCACCAAACAGGGCCAGTGGCTTTCCTGTGGGTTGCAGCAGGGGTGCGATGGCCGGGTGCGTGGCGGTGACGCGCTCAAAGCGTAAATGCACCACGCCACCGCAGCACTGCCCCAGCGAGGGCCCCAGTGCATAGCGCACGATCAGGGGCTCAGCCTGCTCTGAGGTGTCAGACGACAGCAGGGACCGCGCTTCGGCGATGGCCTGAAACTCGAGGTGACCGCCGCCGATGGTGTTGATGACCTGATCGGCGCTGACCGCCATCCAGGCCCCCTCTTCGCGCGGGCCGGAACCTTGCACACGGTGCACCATGACCAAGGCCACGGGACCTTGGTTCAGGGCGCGACGAAGTGAAGCGACGGCTTGGGTCAATGGACAGTCAAGGGGCAGTCAGGCGAGCGTGGCTTTGGCGCGCTCGCACGCCATCAGGATGCGCTCGGGCGTGGCGGGGGCGTCCAGGCTGACCACGCCCCGGTGACCCCCCGCAGCACCGACGGCGTCGCGCAGGGCAAAGAAGCTGGACAGGGCCAGCATCAGGGGCGGCTCGCCGGTGGCTTTCGAGCGGAACGGCGTCGGCTTGTTGTTCTGGTTGGCAAACAGGCTGACGTTGAAATGCTCGGGCACGTCGCCGGCGACGGGGATCTTGTAGGTGCTGGGCCCGTGGGTGAGCAGCTTGCCTTTTTTATCCCAAATGCACTCTTCCATCGTCAGCCAGCCCATGCCCTGGATGTAGGCGCCTTCGATCTGACCCCGGTCGATGGCGGGGTTGATGCTCTGGCCGACGTCGTGAACGATGTCCACGGCTTTCAGCCACCACTCGCCGGTGTAGGTGTCGATCTCGACCTCGGACACGGCAGCGCCGTAGCAGTAGTAGTAAAAGGCTCGGCCATTGAGGGTGGTGAAGTCGTATTTGATCTCGGGGGTCATGTAAAAACCCGTGACCGACAGGCCCACGCGGTCCAGCCAGGCCTGCTTGGTCAGATCGGCCCACGCGACCGACTTGCCGGCGCCGTGCGCGGCATTGTCGGCAAAGGTGACGGCCTGTGCATCGCAACCCAGCATGCGGGCGGCGACGGGCATGAGGCGTTCGCGCATTTGCGCGGTGGCGTTCATGATCGCCGCGCCGTTGATGTCGGCACCGCTTGACGCCGAGGTGGCCGAGGCATTGGGCACCTTTTGCGAGTCGGTGGCGGTCACGCGCACCCGATCCACGCTGATGCCCAGGCCGTCGGCACAGACCTGGGCCATCTTGGTGTTCAGGCCCTGCCCCATCTCGGTACCGCCATGATTGACGCTGACCGAGCCGTCCATGTAGATGACCAGCAAGGCGCCGCCCTGGTTGAGGTGCGTGGCCGTGAAGCTGATGCCGAACTTGAGCGGCACCAACGCCAGACCACGCTTGCGACGGGTGTTGGCGGCATTGAAGGCGCTGACCTGGGCGCGGCGCTGGCCGTAGTTGGCCTGGGCCTCGACCTGATCGATGACTTGGTCACCCACCCAGTCTTCGATCAACTGGTTGTACTGGGTGGTCATGGTGTCCGGGTTGCCGCTGACCGCCGGGTCTTTGTACAGGTTGAGTTTGCGAATCTCCAGCGCGTCTTTGCCCAGGGTATCGGCAATGTCTTCGATCACGCTCTCGATGCCGAACATGCCCTGCGGGCCGCCAAAGCCACGGAAAGCGGTGGCGCTCTGGGTGTGGGTCTTGCAGCGGTGGCTGATCAATTTCAACGCCGGGATGTGATAGCAGTTGTCGATGTGCAGACAGGCGCGGTCGTTGACCGGGCCAGAATAATCGGTGCTGTAGCCGCAGCGCGACATGAGGGTGATGTCGGCGCCCAGAATGCGCCCCGTAGCGTCAAAGCCCACTTCGTAGTCGATGCGGAAGTCGTGGCGCTTGCCGGTGATGGTCATGTCGTCGTCACGGTTGACGCGCAGTTTGACCGGTCGGCGCAGTTTGTGCGCGGCCAGCGCGGCGCTCTGGCTGAAGATACTGGCGTTGCCTTCTTTGCCGCCAAAGCCGCCGCCCATGCGGCGGCAGATGACCTCGACGTCGTTGGTGGTCAGGTTGAGCGCGGCAGCGGCTTCGCGCTGGTTGCCGTCGGGGTGCTGGGTCGAGCAGTACAGGGTGAGTTGGCCGTCTTCGCGCGGCACGGCGTAGGTGATCTGTCCCTCGAGGTAAAACTGCTCTTGCTGGCCGGTGCGGACACTGCCCTTGACCCGGTGCGGGGCGGTGGCGATGGCCGCCGTGGCATCGCCCCGGTTGATGCCCTTGGGCGGCATGATGAAACTTTGGGCCGCCATGGCGTCTTCGATCGTCAGGATCGCCGGCAATTCTTTAACCTGAACCACGGCGCGAGCAGCGGCCTCGCGGGCATAAAGCATCTCGCGGGCCACCACCACCGCGACGGCCTGACCGACAAACTCGACCTTACCGTCGGCGAGGAAGGGGTCGTCGTGCAAGATGGGGCCACAGTTGTTCTCGCCGGGGATGTCGCGTGCCGTGTAGACGGCGACGACGCCGTGCATGGCCAAAATGGCGGCGCGGTCGATGCCCTCGCCGATCAGCTCACCGTGCGCCACCGGCGACTTGATGATGGCGGCGTACAGGGTACCGGCCAATTCGGGAATGTCGTCGGTGTAGGCGGCCTCACCGGTCACGTGCAGGTGCGCCGACTCGTGAATGATTTCGCTGCCCTGTTGGCGGCCGCTGGCGGGCAGGAGGTTTTTGACGTCGATGGGTGCGTTCATGATCAGGCCTCCTGGGCAGTGGGTTGTGCGATGAAGTCGAGCACCAGATTGCGGGCCACCAGCGAGCGGTAGGCCCAGGTCGCGCGCAAGCCGTCACGGGCGGTGAAACTGGCGCTGATGGCGGAGTCGAGATCTGCGGCGTGTACCTGATCGGGGGCTTTGCCCTGGAGCACGGCTTCGATCTTGGGCGCGCGGCAGGGCGATGGGGCCAGTCCGTTGTAGGCCAGACGGACATCGCTCAGCTTGCCACCGCTGACGCGGTACGAAATGGCGGCGCAGGTGGCCGAGATGTCTTGCTCAAAGCGCTTGGACACTTTGTGTGCCCGGAACACCTGACCGTCTTGCGGTTTGGGCAGCTCGATGGCTTCGATGAACTCACCGGATTGCAAGACATTTTTCTTTTGACCGGTGTAGAACTGGTCCAGGGCCACGCTGCGGGTTTTGTCGCCCCGACGCAGGCTCAGGGTCGCACCCAGCGCCATCAGGCAGGGCATCGAGTCACCAATCGGCGAGCCGTTGGCGATGTTGCCGGCCAGCGTGGCGGTGGATCGGATCGGGGGCGAGCCAAAACGGCGCAGCACTTCGGCAAAGTCGGGGTAGGCCCCCTGCACCAGATCGAGCACCGTTTCAAGCGAAACCATCGCGCCGATGCGCCAGGATTTGGGGGTGTCTTGCACGCGGCGCAACTCTGTGACATTGCCCAGGTACATGATGTGATCGGGTCGGCTGAACTGCTTGTTGACCTGCAGGCCGATCTCGGTGCTGCCGGCGAGCAAGGTGGTTTGCGGGTGCTTGACCAGGTAGTCGGCCACTTCGGCCACGGTGGCGGGCGAAACAAACTCATTGCCCTTGCGCGTGCGCAAGACGGGCTGGACCAGAATCTCGCCATCGAGGGTGACGGTCGGGGTCTTGGCGCGGGCGATTTCCTTGAGCAAAGGCACGTCGGCGCTGTCTTGCAGTTTCAGCCGTCCCTTGTGTTCACATGCCTTTTGGGCCGAATCGATGATGGGCTTGTAGCCGGTGCAACGGCACAGGTTGCCGCTGAGCGAATCGGTGATTTCCAGACGCGTGGGGGCCTCGTTTTTTTGCACCAGATTGACCAGGCTCATGACGATGCCGGGGGTGCAAAAGCCGCACTGCGAACCGTGGCAAGCGATCATCTCTTGCTGCACCGGGTGCAAAGATCCGTCAGCGTTCTTGAGGCTCTCGACCGTTTTGACCGATTTGCCGTCCAGGCTGGGCAGCAACTGGATGCAGCTGTTGACCGCCACATAGTCGATGGCGTCCCCCGTGGCATTGAGCTCGCCCACCATGACCACGCAAGCGCCGCAATCGCCCTCGGCGCAGCCCTCTTTGGTGCCGGTGCGGTGCAGTTGTTCGCGCAAATGGTCCAGAACGGTGGTGGTGCGGCGCACGCCAATGGCTTCGACGATCTGGCCATCGAGCACAAAGCGCACGGTGTTGGTGACTTGGGTCATGTGAAAAACTGGTTGGGGCGAAACGCCGGGGGCGGTCGCCTGATCGATGAAAGAATGCGATGATTTTAAAGAAATCGCCCCATTCTGGACATAAATATTTCAAGAACCCCGGTAGGTGGAATAACTCCAGGGGCTGACCAACAGGGGCACGTGGTAGTGCTGGTCGGTGTGGGCGATGCCGAAGTCCAAGGGCACCCGATCGAGGAAGGCCGGCTCGGGCAATGCCACGCCTTTGGCGAGAAAGTAATCTCGCACCTCAAACACCAGACGGTAAGTGCCTGCTCTCAAGCTGGCGTTGTTGTACAGCGGCCCATCGGGGTTGCGCCCGTCGGCATTGAGCGTGAAGCGCTTGACCAGGGTGGCTTGGTCGCCCTGGGTTTGATAAAGGGCCACCTTCATGCCGGCGGCAGGGCAACCGTGCATGGTGTCTAAAACGTGCGTGCTCAGTCCCATCGAAAACTCCTGCTTGTATTGGCTACCGAAAGTGTATACAATTTTTGAGAGCAGCACCAGTTGAACTGAAAGTGGTCATGGTGCTGATGCGAAAGGAAGGCCGCCATGGGCAAAACCGAAGACCTGACCCCCACCCGAAACATCGTCGATGCCCTGACGAGAGCCATCGTTGAACACCGCCTGCACCCGGGCACCAAGCTGGCCGAACAGAAACTGGCCGACCATTTCGGCGTTTCGCGTACTTTGGTGAGACAGGCCCTGTTTCAGTTGGTGCAGAAGCGATTGATCCGGATGGAGCCTGCGCGCGGTGCCTTTGTCGCCACCCCTTCGGCGGAAGAGGCCAGGCAGGTGTTCGCCACCCGGCGCATGCTGGAACTCGAGATGACGCGCACGATGGTGCGCGAGCGCAGCCCCGCGCGCATCGCCGCGCTGAAAGACCATGTGGCG
>JBEAZY010000171.1:0-7065 GCA_041159205.1 Pseudomonadota bacterium | reverse complement strand
GTTGGGGTGCATGACTGAATTATGCTTGTTTTTTTGTATCTGTACATACCAACTTGACGGCGAACAGTAAGTACAGTTATCATTTCACTAACATCCAAAACCCATGGCATTCATTCAAATGCCGGAGACCGATCATGCAGTTCTACAAAGATGGCTTTCGAGGTGGCAACCCTGACATCAAGCAGGCGGCCCCCAACCGGCGCAGTCGTGGCATGCACGAGCCCCTGCCCGAGCAAGTGGATGTGCTGATTGTGGGCACGGGTCCGGCCGGGCTGTGTCTGGCCGCGCAGTTGGCCCAGTTCCCTGAAATCAGCACGATGGTCACCGAGCGCATGGCCTCGAACATCATCAAGGGCAAGGCCGACGGGATCAACACCCGCACCATGGAGATGTTCCAGGCCTTCGGTTTTGCCGACAAGGTCAAGCGCGAGACCTATTGGGTCAATCAGACCGCCTTCTGGATGCCCGACCCGAAAAACCCCGGACACATCCATCGTGTGGGTCGGGTGCAGGATGTGGCCGATGACAGTTCCGAGATGCCGCACATCCTGATCAATCAGGCTCGATTGCATGAATTGTTTCTGGAGGTCATGAAGAATTCGCCTTCGCGCCTGGAGCCGGACTATGGCTGGGAAATGGTCGGGTTGACCATCGATGCAGACCGGGACGACCACCCGGTGACGGTGACCTTGAAGGATTCAACCGGGGTGAACTGGGGTGGCACCCGCACGGTGCGTGCCAACTATGTGGTGGGTTGCGATGGCGCACATTCGGCGGTGCGCAAAGCCATCGGCGGGCAATTGCACGGCGACGCGGCCCACCAGGCCTGGGGGGTCATGGATATTTTGGCCAATACCGATTTCCCCGATGTGCGCCAGAAGTGTTTGATTTCCTCGGCGCAGGAGGGCAATGTGCTGATTCTGCCTCGCGAAGGGGGGTATATCTTCCGCATGTATGTCGAGTTGGACAAACTGCGTCCTGACGAAAAAGCGTCACATCGCAAATTCACGCAAGACGACATGATTGCGGCGGCCAATCGCATCATCCGGCCCTACACACTGGATGTGAAGGAGGTGGTCTGGTGGTCGATCTACGACATCGGGCACAGCCTGACGGACCGCTTTGACGATGTGCCCGAGGGCGTGGACCGGAATCCGCGTGTGTTCACCGCTGGCGACGCCTGTCACACGCACTCGCCCAAAGCGGGTCAGGGCATGAATGTCTCGATGCAAGACACCTTCAACCTGGGCTGGAAACTGGTGCATGTGTTGCAGGGGCGTTCGGATGCAAGACTGCTGCGCAGTTATTCGAGAGAGAGGCTGACCGAGGCCAAGCGCCTGGTGGAGACCGATCACGAGTGGTCACGCATCATGTCGGCGCCTACCACGCAGGCCGAGCGCGACGGAACGGAAGAACCGCGCATCATCCGCCAATTCAAGGCCAATCTCGAGTTCACCGGCGGCACAGCGGTGAAGTACGACACCTCTGCCTTGTTTGCTGCTTCGCCACACCAGGCGTTGGCCCGGGGCCTGGAGATCGGGCGGCGCTTTCACTCGGCCCCGGTGGTGCGCCTGGCTGACGCCAAACAAATGCAATTGGGCCATGTGGCCGAAGCCGATGCGCGCTGGCGTTTGTATGTGTTTGCCGGCCAAGACGATGGCTCGGCACCGGGCTTGGCCGTCCATCGCTTGGCCGATTGGCTGGAAGCGCATGCCGACTCGCCGGTGGTGAAACACACCCGCCCGGGCGAAGACATCGACGCGGTCATTGATGTGCGCGCCGTGTTTCCGCAAACTTTCGACCAACTGGCCTATGAGGACATGCCGTCGCTGTTGAAACCCAAGACCGGCAAACTGGGTTTGCAAGACCACGAAAAAGTGTTTTGCGTCGATCACAAGGGCCTTGGGGACATTTATGAAATGCGTGGCATAGACCGGGCCCGGGGCTGCATGGTCGTGGTGCGCCCCGATCAGTATGTGGCGCATGTGCTGCCGCTGGATGGATGGACTGAATTGAAAAATTACTTTGCCGGCGTTTTTCGCTGACAGTGCGAGGGTAGTCTTCGGGCGCTTTCATCCAATCCGCCTGGCACGGCATCCGGATTTTGGGCACCACTTGCACGCAGCGAGTTTTGCAGGACTTCCCTAAAATGAATTGTCAAAAACCGTCTAAGAAATGAAGATGCCGATGAGACAAGCCCTTTTAGTCACCACCTTGGCGCTGTTGGGGGCCGCTTGCAGCACCCCAAGCAAGACCCATCAGAACAGTTTAAGCACCGCCCGATGCGAGTCGCTCAAGGGCCTGCAGATCGCCCCGGCCCTGATCGGCTTGCCCACCATGGGCGCCAAAGTCGAGACGGCGCAGATCGAGGGCGAGGTCGCCCCCTACCCTGACCCGGAGGGCGAGCACTTGTTGCCCACCCCGGCGCGCTGCCTGGTGATTGGACAAATCATGCCTGTGACCAGCGGCACACCGCCCATCCGCTTTGCCGTGAACTTGCCGCTGGCGGCTTGGAATGGTCGGGCCTTGCAATCGGGCGGTGGTGGCATGGGGGGTCAACTCATCACGGCCCCGGGCAATAAGGCTTCAGGGCGTTTTGACCCTAATCCTTTGAATGTCCCCTACCCCATCACCCAGGGCTATGTGACCTTTGGCAGCGACAATGGCCACCCGCCGGGCATCCGCGACCATGCCTTCACCCGCAGCGAAGAGGCCATCCGCAACTGGGGCCATGAAGAATTGAAAAAAACCCGCGATGCCGTGCTTTGGGTGATTCAAAACGCCTATGGCCGCCCGCCCGATCGCTTATTTTTCAATGGTGAATCTGCCGGCGGGCGCGAGGCGTTGATGGTGGCGCAAAAGTACCCTGAAGATTACGATGGCGTGATCGCCACCTCTCCGGTGTTGAACTGGAACATCATTCATTTGGCCGATAACCGCACGCGCGACCGACTGATGGACGGCTGGCTTGACGCCTCTGCCATCCGCCTGATCGCTGATCGCACCCGGCGCAGCTGTGATGCCGCCGATGGATTGGAAGACGGGGTGATCGCCAAATACCTGGCATGCCCCAACGATGTGGCCGAATTGCAGTGCAAGCCCGGTGCATCCCCGCCGGGTTGCCTGAGCGCGGCGCAAGTTGCGTCGGCCCAATCGCAGCGCGAGCCCTATGCTTCGGGCGTGCGGCTGGCCCATGGTGTGACTTCTTTTCCGGGCTATGGTGTGACGGGTGACGAAGACGGACCACGCTGGCAATGGGCCTTCTATCCTGTGGGCCAGGAACCGCCCTCCAGAGACCTCAAACCCGGCACCGCCTGGGAGCCACGCCGGGGAGGCATCTTGAACTTCGCCGCGTACTGGATACGCCATGTGATCGTGGGCCAGGACGACTTCAACCCGGCCCACTTCGACCCCCGACCCTATCAGGCCAGACTGAGCGTGCTGTCGGACCTGTTTGACGCCACTCAAGCCGACCTCAGTCGATTTGCGGCCAAAGGGGGGAAGCTGATCATCGTCCACCCCTCGGCCGATAACGCCACGCCCCTGACGGCCACCGCCGAGTACTACGGCAGTGTGGTCAAAACCATGGGGGCAGCGGCGACCGATCGATTCCTGCGGTTTTATGTGCCCGCCGGTGGCAGCCACAATGTGGGGGGGGCCAGCCAGGTCAACGCGCTGGCGCTGCTGGAGGATTGGGTGCTGCGCGGGCAGACCCCGCCGGATGCCCCCATCGCTTACGACTTGTCGCTGACCGACATGCGCTTCATCCGCTCGATGCCCGCCTGCCGATTTCCGGCCTACCCGCAGTACGATGGACGGGGCGACCCCAAACAGGCCGTTAGCTTCAAGTGCGTGGCCCGGCCGGACTTTGAGCTGCCTACTTTGAAGTAGTTGGGGCTGAACCCATTGATTCGTCATGCCCTAGCGCCTACTTCTTTTTTCATTGTCCATGCTTCTGCAGACGCCTTTGGCACAGGCTGAGGACACGATGCGAATCCCTGGCGAGCCCTGCACATAAATTGGGGTCAGACCCCAATTAAATTTTGGTCATTCCGATGCAGGTCAATGACTAGAATATGAAATGCACCTTTGAAAGGCGTGAAGAAATCCTATGACATCACTACCACTCACCTGTCTGATGACCCTTCTTGTGGTCGCCCTGATGTTTTGGACGGCAATCAATGTGGGTAAAGCCCGTGCCAAATATGACATTAAAGCACCTGCCACTTCAGGGCATGAAATGTTTGATCGCTCGTACCGTGTGCAAATGAACACCCTGGAGAGCGCCATGCTGTTGCTGCCCTCGATGTGGATTTATGCCGCGCTGATCGGGGATTTGGGCGCTGGCGTTGCAGGCGCCATTTGGATCGGCGGGCGGGTTTGGTATGCAGTGGCCTACCAGAAAGACCCGGCCAAGCGTGGCCATGGTTTTGGCGTGGCATTGTTGGCCATTGCAGGGATGTGGGCCGGAGGCTTTTGGGCCGTGGCACAGTTGATCATCGCTTGACCTTGAGGGGGCGAAGCCTAAAGATGAGTTGGCTGCTCAGCACCGGTTTACCCCGGGTAGAAGGAAAGCGCGCTCTGGTCGATCTTGAACACATCGGCCAGCCAGTCGATCATCAGCTCCTGGCCCAGGGTGGGGTTGTCGTGCTGGCAGTGCTCTGCGCCAGTCTCCTCTTCAGTGGTCAAGCGCAGCGTGGCATTGACTTTGTGTCGGGTGGCGTAGTTGTAGACCGTTTTGACCGCTTCCACACCCAGCACATCGTGGCCACCATGGATGATCAAGTAGGGGCAACGCATGTGCTCGAGCACTCCTTCCAGTTTGAATGGCTTGGCGATTTCGGTGGCTTCGGCCATGGTCTTGGCCCCGAAGACCCATTTGATGTGCCCGGCCAGGCCGTGGTTGTCGTCTCGAGTCTTCCAACGTTCGTGGATGTCCCAGATGGCACCGTGCGAAATGCAGGCGGCCAAACGGTGCTCTTTGGAGGCCGCACGAGCCGCATAGTACCCGCCCAGGCTGGATCCGCTGACGGCAATTCTTGAGGTGTCCACATCGGCGCGTTGCTCGAGCCAGTCGATGCACTTGCCAATCGGAACTTCGTAATCATGGCGCGTGACCAAGCCGTGTCGTCGCAAGGCGCCCCCTTGGCCGGGCCCATCGACCAGCAGCACCGATATGCCACGTTGCAAGGCGCCACGACCGGTCATGAACCAGAGCTCGTCTTTGAATGAATCCAATCCCCCGACAGAAATCAGCACCGGTTGACGGTTGCCTCCGTTGGGCGAGCGGATGAAATAGGCCGGCAAGGGCTTGCCCGGCTCATAGGGGATATCCACCACTTCGGCCTTGGGTGTCAATTGCGCCAGGAATTTATGCGACGCCTTTTCGCAGCGGTCAAAGGTGGCCAACCGTCTGGGGTCATCGGCTTTGAGCCAAAACTCGGCTTCCCGGAAATAATTCGCAGCCCTGAGCCAGCAGTTCATGGCGGTTCTGATGTGTTGGCGTGACATCTCTTCATCGCCGCGCCGGTCGTTGCGCTCGGCGATGTGGGTCCACTCGCGATACCAGCTTTCAAAATCGTTGGGGATGATTTTGCTGGCGGCCTGAAAGACTTCACTGACCGTGCCGGCCCCTTCCTGGGTTTCGCCCAGACCGCGCCTGAATTGATAAGACATCCAGAAGTCGTTGTGCCAATGGTGCCAGCCAAAAGGCTCGTAACTGGGGGGCTTGAGGGTGGTGTTCATACAGGAAAATCAAAAAGAAGTGAGGATGAATTTATTGCGGTTGATAGCCGATGTCTTTGACCAACTTGCCAAACTTGTCGTAATCGCTTTTGAGCAAGCGGCCAAAGTCTTCTGGCGTTCCTGTCTGGGGAATCAGACCCAAGGTGCTCATGGACTTTTGGACCTCGGGCAAACGTATGGCCCGATTGATTTCGTCGTTCAATTGATGAACGATGTCGTGCGGTGTACCGACGGGCGCCGACTTGGCGGTCAAGTCCAGCCCGATCTGGCTGCTGGCCCCGGCTTTGTTATCGACCACCACAGGCTGGCCCAGGCGTTCCGAGATTTTGTTGCCGATCAGCCGGGCAATCACATCTGGCCCGTCACCCGGGGTATAGGGTACGATGATTCTGATGGGGCGATTCGGATAAGACTGCGCCAGTGCCATGGCGCAAGGCAGCACACAGAACCCAGCCAGAAAAAACCGTCGCAAGCGTTGAAACTTCATTCTTTTCCCCCTTGCAAACCCGGTCGACAGCGAACGATTTCGAACCAGAACGCTGATGCGATTTCCGACACGGACTGTCTCCAATGAGATTAGTTGATTTGCTCGATTCAATATACTGGAGCGAAAACCTTGCGTCAAATGAGCCATGACGCAATCCATTCAGGAAATCACAGGAGACACCCCATGCATGATTCCACCCGGCGACATTTTTTGGGCACCGGCGCATCCTTGGCCGCCATGGGCGCGGCGCCCGGCGCCGCTTGGGCCGCCATGGACGCGAACGACAAATTCGATGTCCTGATTCGCAACGCTTATGTGGTCGACCCCAGCCAAAATTTGACCGGCAAGCGGGACATCGGCGTGCGCTTTGGCCGGATCGAGGCGATTGAAGCCAGCATTGCACCCGAGAGGGCATTGCGCGTGCTTGACGCGGGGCAAAAACTGGTCACCCCGGGCTTGATTGATCTGCACTGTCATACCTATCCCTATGGCTCCGCCATAGGCATTCCGGCCGACGAGCTCTTGTCGCATCAATGCACCACCACCACGGTGTCTGCGGGCGACGGCGGCGCCAACAACTTTGCCGCCTGGCGACGTTTTGTGATGCCGGCGTCTCGCACCCGCCAATTCGCTTTCGTGCACATCGCCGTGGCGGGACTGGCCGGCTTTCCTGTGCCGGAACTGATCAACATCAATTACGCTCAACCCGAAATCACCGCGCGTGCGGTGGCCGAGAATGCCGACGTGGTCCTGGGCGTGAAAGTGCGCATGAGCGAAAACGTGATTGCGAAACACGGCATGGAGCCCTTGCGTCGGGCCATCCGTGCTTGTAC
>JBEAZY010000170.1:0-14415 GCA_041159205.1 Pseudomonadota bacterium | reverse complement strand
ATGTCGATGGGCCACTCGAGTTCGGCGTATTCCTTGCCCGTGGTGTACCCCAGCGGCAGGCTGATGGCGGCCAGCAAGATGACCAGCTGCCAGCCCCAAAATGTGAAACTGGCCAGCGCAGGAGCAAACAGCCTGACCTGACTGGTGCGTTGCACCGCGTAATAGCTGCTGGCGAAAAGGGCGCAGCCGCCAAAGGCAAAAATCACCGCGTTGGTGTGCAAAGGGCGTAAACGGCCATAGCTCAGCCACGGGATGCCGAAGTTGAGTTCGGGCCAGGCCAGTTGGGCGGCAATCAAGACCCCCACCAACATACCCACCACGCCCCATACCACCGTCATGAAGGCAAACTGCCTCACCACGCCATCGGCATACACGGCAGGCTGCGTCGTTGTTTTGCTCATAAGTCACCTTTCATCTAACCATGGCAGTATGCTCAGACCCCATCGAGTCTGTTTTGATGCAAGTCAATCGTCACGCAAAATGCGCTCACCTTCTTGCTCGATCGCTTCGAATTGCCCCGAATGAATGGCCCACCACAAGCCCACCAGGACCAGCAGGACCAGCGCCACCGACAAGGGAACCAATACATACAAAATGTCCATTCAAGCCTCCCGGGCCCCGGCTTCACCCACGACGGGGCGCGCCAATCGCAAGGAATGGGCAATCACCCAAAGTGAACTGACGGCCATGCCCAAACCGGCCAACCAGGCGGGAAGCCAGCCTAAAAACGCCAGAGGCACCCCAATGGCGTTGTAAAAAAGGGCCCAGGCCAGGTTCTGGGCCACAACCCTGACTGTCAGGCGCGAACGCCGCACCAAGGCGGGCAGAGCCCGCAAATCAGCCCCCATCATGACCAGGTCAGCGCGCGCCTGGGCCAACGGCACTGCCCCACCCAAAGCAACCGACACCTGAGCCGCGGCCAATACCGGGCCATCGTTCAGGCCATCGCCCACCATCCACACCCGATGACCCTGCTGCTGCAATGCTTGCACCCGATCCAGCTTGTCTTGCGGTGAACAAGCGCCCAAGGCCTGAGAGGGCCCGACCCCCACCCACTGGGCCACCCGCTGCACCGCATGCGGCCGATCGCCTGACAAGATCCAGACATCCAGGCCCAACCGACGCAACTGCCGCACGGCCCATGCCGCGTCGGCACGCAAATCTTCCGCGAGGTCGAAGCTGGCCAACCAGCCGCGCTGGGCCTCAAACAGATGCACCGAGGCGCCACGGGCGAGCTCGGGGCAGGCCATGCCCGAGTGAAAGCCCTCTGCAAAAGCCAGAGAGCCCAAACGCAAATGAAGCCCTTGACCTTTGGCATCGACACAATGGCCTTCCAGGCCCAGGCCCCCATGCTCACGCACCTCAGTAGCGCGCAGCTCTGACGGGGCCACCGCCACCAGGGCCCGGGACACAGGGTGCCAGGAATGCGCCGCCAGCGAGGCCGCCAAGCCGATCCACTCGCCCGCCTGTTCGGGCATCAAGGTACCGGCCACGCTATAGACCGCCTGCAAGCGCTGACCGTCATGGGTCAGTGTCCCGGTTTTGTCAAAAACCACCGTATCCACTTGACTCAGGGCTTCGAGCGACTGCAATTCGCGCACCAACACCCCTGCCCGGGCCAATCGGCCCGCACTGGCCAACATGGCTGCAGGGGTGGCCAACGACAAGGCACACGGGCAGGTCACGACCAGCACCGATGCCGCCACCATCAGGGCACGACCCGGGTCTGTGGCCCAGCCGTACCAGACTGCCGCCGCCGACAAAGCCAGCACTGCCCACAAAAAAGGATGCGCCATCCGGTCCACCATCCAGGCCAACCTGGGCTTGCTGCCAGCAGCCTGCTCCATCAGCCGCACCAGCTGGGCATAGCGGGTGTCTTGTCCAACCCGTTCGAGTTGAACCTCCACCGTGGCCGACAGGTTGTGGCTGCCCGCCAGCACGGCATCCTTGGGCCCCCGGGCACAAGGTCGGGACTCTCCTGTCAACAAAGCCTCTTCGATCAAGGTCAGCCCCTGACGCAGCACACCGTCACCCGGAAACGCTTCGCCAGGTCGAACCCGAACCACGTCACCGACCCTCAATCGCTGCACCGGGGTGATGACCCAGCCCTGCTCGGTCTGTCGCTCGACGCGCTCCGGCAAGCGGTTCATCAGGGCCTCCAGCGCGCCGGCGGTCTGGTCGCGCAAGCGCCACTCGAGCCAACGCCCGGCCAACAGAAAAAACACAAACATGGTCAAGGAATCGAAATACACCTCATGCCCCAGTGGCCCCTCGGGGTCAAAGGTGCCAGCGGTGCTGACCACAAAAGTCAACAGCATGCCCAGGGCGACGGGCAAATCCATGCTCACGCGTTGTTGTCTCAGGTCACGCCAGGCGTTGCGCCAAAAAGGGGTACAGGAAAAAAAAATCACTGGCAAAGTCAGCACCCAAGAGGCCCACCGCAACAACTGCAAGGTGTTGGTCGCGATCTCGCCCGGCTGGGTGAAATAGGCCGGCGCGGCATACATCATGACCTGCATCATGCAAAAGGCCGCCACCAACAAACGCCACAACATGCGCCGCGTCTCCAGCAGACGCCACTCGCGCAGGCTGTGGTCCTGGGCCGGCATAGCCAGATAACCCGCCCCCTGAATGGCCCGCAACCAGACCGAGGGCTTGACTTCGGCCTCGGCCCAGGTGATGCGGGCCCGATGCGAGGCGGCATTGACACGCACCGACTTCACGCCGGGCACGGCACGCAAGGCGTCTTCGATGGTGAAGGCGCAGGCCGCACAGTGCATGCCCTCAATCACGACCTGCGACTCCCAAACCGGCCCTGTTTCCCCGGCCTTGGGGTCTGAATGGCTGTACTGCTGCCAGACCTGTGGGTCATCCCACAGATCGGCCGGTAGGGTCGCCGAATTTGACATGACTCAAGGTTAATCAGCCCGGCATGCGTCAACCTTGACCTGCATCAAGTCAGTTTCATTTCATGCGCGTAAGCTCCTCTGTGTGAACTCGATTTCACGCACATTTGACAAAAAGGAGTCACCTCATGTACAAAAAAGTATTGGTCACCACAGACGGCTCGGCCTTGTCGAAAAAGGCGGTCAGCCATGCCATCGGCCTGTGTGCCAGCACCGGGGCCGAATTGCTGGCCTTGCGGGTCACCCCGCGCTACGCCCAAACTTACTTCGAAGGCTCTTTGCCCTTGTCAGCCCATGAAGTCTCGAAAATCGAGCAACGCTGGGCCGACACCGCACAGACCACACTGGAACAAGTGGTCAAACAAGCCCAGGCCAAAGACGTCAAGGTCAAGCCGGTGGTGGTCAAGTCGGACATCATCTCTGACGCCATCATCGCCACGGCACGCAAATCCAAAGTGGACCTGATCGTCATGGCCTCGCATGGCCGACGTGGCCTCAAGCGCCTGCTTCTGGGCAGCGAAACCCAGCAAGTGCTGACCCATTCGGACGTGCCGGTGCTGGTATTGCGCTAAGACAGCCCTGAATCTTCCCGGCCTCAAGCCGTCGGGCACTGGGCCAGCGCCCATTCAATGTGTTCGGCCACCAAGGCGCTGGCCCGGGGCAGTGCCTGCGTCAAGGCCTGCTGCCAGGGCAAACGGTCGGCCGGATCGTGGGCAGCGTGCAAGGCATTGCCTATGGCCACCGCCAGATTGCGGCGCCAACGCTCGTAGCCGATGCGCCGGATAGCGCTACCCTCGGTATGGCGCAAGAACGCCGACTCATCCCAGGCCCACAAAGCCAACAAACCGGCCTGATCCAGACCGTGTCGGGCTGAAAAATCGGGCACCTGACCCGGCTGCGCATACTTGTTCCAAGGGCACACCAATTGGCAGTCGTCACAGCCGTAGATCCGGTTGCCCAACAAAGGTCGCAGCGCCGGTTCTATCGGCCCGGCATGCTCAATGGTCAGGTATGAAATGCAACGGCGGGCATCGAGTCGATAAGGGGCAACGATGGCCCCGGTCGGACAGGCATCGATGCAGGCGCTGCATTGGCCGCAATGGGCGGCCACCGGCACCGTGCGCGGCAAGGCGCGATCAATAAAGATTTCACCCAAAAAAAACATCGAGCCCGCCTGCCGGTCGAGCAACAAAGTGTGCTTGCCACGCCAACCCAAACCGGCCCCTTGCGCCAACTCGACCTCCAACACCGGTGCGGAATCGGTGAACACCCGATGCCCCATGGGGCCCCAGTGTTGCTGCATCCGATCGGCCAACTGTTGCAAGCGCTGGCGCAGCACCTTGTGGTAATCACGCCCCCTGGCGTAGATCGATATCACGGCCTCGCCAGGCTGGCTGACGCGCGCCATGGCCCGTGTGGCCCAGTCCGGGGGGGCATCGACGGGCAAATAGTCCATGCGCACGCTCACCACACTGACGGTGCCAGGCACCAACTCGGCCGGCCTGGCACGCATCAGTCCGTGGCGTACCATATATTCCATGCTGCCATGAAAGCCTTGTGCCAGCCAGGCTTGCAAACCCTCCTCGGCGTGTGACAAATCGATGTCGGTCACGCCGATTTGCGAGAATCCGAGTTCTCGCGCCCAGTCTTGCAACTGGGCGAGCGGATCGGTCGGTGGGTCTGCTTGGCTCAAAGGATGTCCTCATGGCGTTTGAACCTATTGTAAAAAACACGGAATGGCCGGATGAACAGGCCACGCAGGCGTGCGCCCGGCGCATGGCCGCCAGTGATGCAATGGGTGACGCCATTATTGAGCTGCACGGTGATCTGGGGGTAGGCAAAACCACCTGGGTGCGACACTTGCTGCGGGCGCTGGGCGTGCCGGGCCGCATCAAAAGCCCCACCTACGGCGTCGTCGAACCGCACCAAGGGCAATGGCAGGGGCAGGCCCTGGATATCTGGCATTTTGACTTTTACCGGCTCAGCGACCCGCATGAATGGATCGAGGCCGGCTTGCGCGATTTGTTTGCCCAGGCTGGCCTGAAACTGGTCGAATGGCCGGAGCAAGCAGGCGCCGACCGGCCCCGGGCGGACCTGGCCCTCTACATCGATTGCACCGAGGATGGCACGCGCCGGGTTCAGGCACAAGCCCGCACCGATGTGGGCCAGCGACTGCTGGAGGTGCTTTGATTACCTTGCGGCCATGGACCCGACGCGCCAGCCTGCAAGCCGGGCTGGTGCTGTGCCTGATCGGTCACACCCGGGCCCGTGCGGCTACCCTGCTGGGGGTGCGCATTTGGCCGGCGCGTGAATACACCCGGGTGACGATTGAGTCTGACACCGCGCTACAAACCCAGGTTCAATTCATCGATCAGCCCCCGCGTCTGGCAGTGGACATCCAGGGTCTGGTGCTCGATCCATCGTTGCGCGATTTGCTCAGTCAGGTGCGACCCGACGACCCTTTTATCGCTGCCGTGCGTGCGGGCCAATACACCCCGACCGTGGTGCGCCTGGTGTTTGACCTGCGCCAACCGGTGCGGCCGCAATGGCTGAATCTGCCCCCGGTCGAGGCCGTCTATCAGCATCGCTTGCTGCTCGATTTGCTGCCGGTTCAGCCGCCGGATCCACTGGAGGCACTGATCAGAGATTTGCGTGCCTCAGCACCGCGCACCGACTCGACCCCCCCTGATGCCATCGCCGAAATCTGGCAACGCCACCAACCCGGGGTAGGCTCACCGCCCCCCGTCCCGGAGCGGCGCAGCAATGCGCCTGAACGCTTTGCCGTCATCGCCATCGACGCAGGCCATGGCGGCGAAGACCCCGGGGCCGTTGGACCGGCAGGCACGCGAGAAAAAGATGTGGTGCTCAGCCTGGCCATGAAACTGCGCGACCGCATCAACCAGACCCAGGTCAAACAACGGCACGGTGATTTTCAGCTGCGGGCCTTCCTCACCCGAGACGGCGATTACTTTGTGCCGCTGCATGTGCGGGTGCAGAAAGCCCATCAGGTTCGGGCCGAACTGTTCCTGAGCATCCATGCCGATGCGTTTTTCCAGCCGCAGGCGCGCGGGGCCAGTGTGTTTGCCCTCAGTCAGGGCGCTGCATCCAGTGCGGCCGCGCGCTGGATGGCTCAACGCGAAAATCGGTCTGATGCCATCGGCGGGCTGAGCCAAATCAAGGTCAACGATGTGCAGGTTCGCCAGGCCCTATTTGATATGAGCACCTCAGTGCAAATCAACCACAGCCTGATGTTGGGCCAAGAGTTGCTGGGGCAAATGCGGCAGGTCGGCCGCCTGCACAAACCACAGGTTGAGCAGGCCGGTTTTGCCGTCTTGCGCTCACCCGAAATACCCAGTGTGCTGGTCGAGTCGGCCTTCATCAGCAACCCGCTCGAAGAAGCCTTGCTCAATACCCCGGATTACCAGGACGCCCTGGTTCAGGCCCTGCATCAGGGGGTAGTGTCCTTCTTCAGGCGGCACCCCATCCGGGCCTGAGGGCATTCAGCCGTGCGTTTGGCGGGATGCCTGCCGCGCCCGCCAGGCCCCCAATATGGCGATCAGACCAGGCACGATGACCAGTGCCCAAATAATCTTGCTGAGGTGGGTTTGTACCCATTCATGGTTGCCGAACCAATAGCCGGCCATGCCCAGCCCGCCGACCCAAATCAAGGCCCCTAGCAGGTTATAGACCGTGAATATGGCCCGATCCATGCGAGCCACTCCCGCGACAAATGGGGCAAACGTGCGCACGAAGGGCATGAAACGCGCCAGGATGATGGTGATGCCGCCGTAGCGCACATAAAACCGGTGGGCCTGCTCGAAGGCTTGCCGGTTGAACCAACGCCCCTCCCACTGCCAGACCGCATTGCCCACCCGATGACCGATTTGGTAGTTCAGTTGATCGCCCAGCACCGCCGCCAGGAACAAGACCGACAAGGCCACCGGCAGGCTCATGTGCCCAGCGCCACACAAGGCACCGGTGATGAACAAAAGCGAATCGCCAGGCAAGAAAGGCATGACCACCAGGCCCGTCTCGACGAACACAATGGCAAATAAAAGGGCATAGACCCAAATGCCGTGTTCGCTGACAAAAGCGCCGATGTGGCGGTCCACATGCAGCACCAAATCAATCAACCAGAAAATCCATTCCATGGGCCTCATTATCGCCATCGGGTGACCCCGGTCACACCGGGGCCGCGCGGGATGAATAGAATGGACGGGTGAACCCCCTGATGCCCCATCGCCCCATTGTTGAATTGCCGGATGAATTGGTCAGCCAAATTGCTGCCGGCGAGGTAGTCGAGCGACCCGCCTCGGTGGTGCGTGAACTGGTCGACAACGCCCTCGATGCCGGGGCCAGCCAAATCGTGGTTCGCTTAGGCGAAGGCGGTGTGCGCCTGATCAGCGTAGAGGACGATGGCGTGGGCATGGCCCCGGGTGACCTCGGCATGGCCTTGCGTCGCCACGCGACCAGCAAAATCCGCAACCTGCACGACCTCGAATCGGTCGCCACCATGGGGTTTCGGGGCGAAGCACTGGCGGCCATTGCTTCGGTGTCTGAACTCAGCTTGTGTTCGCGCTCGGCCCAAGCCGAACACGCCACCGTATTGGATGCCCGCAGCGGCGAAATGCGACCCCAGGCGCGTGCCCGAGGGACCACCGTCGAGGTGCGCGAACTCTTCTACAGCACCCCCGCCCGTCGACAGTTCCTCAAAAGCGCTCAGACCGAATTGGGCCACTGTGTCGAATCGGTGCGCCGCCATGCCCTGGCCCGCTTTGATGTGGGCTTCGAAATCTGGCATGAAGGCAAATTGCTGGAACAATGGCGTGCGCAATCGGGGGCGGACGCCATCGAGCGGCGCATGGCCGATGTGCTGGGCCCCGACTTTCTGACTGAATCGATCGCGTTGGACACCACTTCCGGGGCGGTGCGAGTGCGCGGGCGTGCGGGTTTGCCTGACCACGCCCGCTCGCGTGCCGACCACCAGTATGCCTATGTCAATGGCCGTTTTGTGCGCGACCGGGTCGTGATGCATGGGGTGCGCAGTGCCTACGAAGATGTGCTCCATGGCCAGCGTCAACCGGTCTATGTGGTCTACATCGATGTGGACCCGATGCGGGTCGATGTCAATGTCCATCCGACCAAAATCGAGGTTCGTTTCCGCGACAGTCGGGAAATCCATCAGGGCGTGCGCCATGCCATAGAACAAGCGCTGGCCGTGCCCCGCACCGGCCAGGCAGGCGCCGTGGCCGTGGCACCCGCCTGGCCTGGTGATCGCCCCGACAGTTCACCCGACCGTGCCCCCAATGGGTCACAGCAGCGCGTGCCCATGGATGCCACGCTGATCGAACTGAAGCAGCTTTGGGGCGCGCCGGTTACCACCCAAGCGCCCAACGGCCCGGCGCTCCAGACCACCGATGCGCGCTTGCCACCCGCAGCGCAGTTTGCGCCCGTCGCGGCCAGCCCGCTGCCCGACGATGAGCAACCCTTGGGGCAGGCTTTGGCGCAATTGCATGGGGTTTATATCTTGGCGCAAAACCGGCAGGGTTTGGTGCTGGTGGACATGCATGCCGCCCACGAGCGCATCGTCTACGAGCGGCTCAAACAAGGCGCGGCTCAGCGCACCGGCAGCCAAACCCTTTTGGTACCGGTGTCCCTGGCCGCCACCGAGAGCGAATGGGCCATGGCCCAGGAACACCGCGACACCCTGCTCTCGCTGGGGTTGGACATAGCCCCCTTGGGCATGAAAAGCCTGGCGGTGCGAAGCGTGCCTGGCAGCCTGGCCGACAGCGATGTGCCGGCGCTGGTGCGCGGGGTGTTGGCCGAGTTGGCCCAATCGCCAGCCAGTACCGTGGTCGAGCGGGCACACAACGAATTGCTGGCCACCATGGCCTGCCACGCCGCCGTGCGCGCCAACCGCAACCTTTCGCTGGGCGAAATGAACGCTTTGCTGCGCCAGATGGAAGTCACCGAACGCGCGGACCAATGCAACCACGGGCGACCCACCTGGCGCATGCTCTCCATCAAAGAACTGGACGCGCTTTTCCTGCGGGGTCGCTGATGGCCCTGCCCCCCTGCCTGGTGCTGACCGGCCCCACGGCCAGCGGCAAAACCGAGGCCTCGCTGGCCTTGGCACAGCGCTGGCCCCTAGAAATCATCAGCATGGACTCGGCCCTGGTCTACCAGGGCATGGACATCGGCACGGCCAAACCTTCTGCGCAAGAGCGCGCGGCGGTACCCCACCACTTGATCGATCTGATCGACCCCGCACAAAATTACAGCGCGGCAGAATTTGCCCGCGACGCCCGCGCCCTGATGGCGCAGATTCACTCACGCGGCCACTACCCCTTGCTGGTCGGAGGCACCCTGCTCTACCTCAAGGCCCTGTTCGAGGGGCTGGACGAATTGCCCCCGGCTCAAGCCGATTTGCGGGCGCAAATCGAAGAGGAGGCCCGGCAATTGGGCTGGCCGGCCCTGCATGCCCAATTGGCCCTGGTCGACCCGGACACGGCACGGCGTCTGGCACCTCGCGATGCCCAGCGCATCGGCCGTGCGCTGGAAGTCTGGCGCCACACCCGACGCCCTTTGTCATCGTTTTTTAAGCAGAGCAAGCCCCAAGCCTCGACCCCGACACCCATGGTGATCGGCCTCGAACCTCAAGACCGGTCGTGGCTGCACCAGCGCATCGCCCTGCGCTTTGACCAGATGTTGGCCCATGGCCTGATCGATGAAGTCCGCCGCTTGCGGGCGCGCGGCGACTTGCACCCCGACTTGCCCGCCATGCGTTGTGTGGGCTACCGCCAAACCTGGGAGGCCCTGGATGAAGCCGAACACGCCGGACAGGCCCTGGAGGGCGAACGCCTGGCCCGCTTGCGTGAACGCGGCATCGCAGCCACCCGCCAATTGGCCAAACGCCAACTCACCTGGCTGCGGGGAATGACAGACCGGCATGTGGTGGGCTGCGATCAATCTGATCGGGTGCCCCAGGTGCTGGCCTTGGCCGCCCGGGTCTGGCCCCAGGCCTGAGAGGCCCTCATGCAAATCGAAGGCATTGGTGTCATAGACCATGACGAGGCGCTATGGGTCTTGGATAAGCCCTCCGGCTTGCTCAGCGCCCCCGGTCGCGGCCCGGACAAACACGACAGCCTGCTGACCCGGATGCAGGCGCACGACCCCAGGGCATTGCAAGTGCACCGCCTGGATCAGGCCACCTCCGGCCTGATGTTGATGGCCCGCACCCCTCACGTTCAGCGCCGCCTGCAGACCGCCTTCGCCCAGCGGGCCACCCTCAAAATCTATCTCGCCGTGGTGGCCGGGGTGCCCGAGGTGAGCGACGGCTGGCAGTGGATCGATGCCCCCATTGCCCTGCACTGGCCTGACCGGCCACGCCATCATGTGGCCCCGGACGGCAAACCCAGCCAGACCGCCTGGCAGGTGCTGGCCCGCGACCCTGCTGGCGGTCGCAGTCTGTTGGCGCTGCGACCCATCACAGGCCGCAGCCACCAGCTGCGGGTTCACTTGGCCTGGCTGAACCTGCCCATCGAGGGCGATGCCCTGTACGCGCCGCCCGCCACCGCCAAGCGGGCCCCGAGGCTCGGGCTGCACGCCTGGCGACTGGGCTTGAAACACCCCATTTCAGAAGAAAACCGGCTTTGGCAAAGCCCGCTGCCTGACACATTCCTGTCTGGCTTTTGTCAGCAGACTGTAGCCCAGCGGCTGCACAATCTGTCCATTCCATTCCAAACAGGAGACTGAAATGCGTGAAGTCGTCGTCGTCAGCGGTGTGCGCACCGCCATCGGAACCTATGGCGGAAGCCTGAAAGACATTCCACCCACCGAGCTGGCCGCCCTGGTGGTGCGTGAATCGCTCAGCCGTGCCAAAGTGGAAGGCAAAGATGTGGGCCATGTGGTGTTTGGCCATGTGGTCAACACCGAACCTAAAGACATGTACCTGTCGCGAGTGGCGGCGATCAACGGGGGTTGCGCCGAGGGCACACCCGCCTTCAACGTCAATCGATTGTGCGGTTCTGGCCTGCAAGCCATCGTGAGCGCCAGCCAGTCGATTCTGTTGGGTGACTGCGATGTGGCCATCGGCGCCGGGGCCGAGAACATGAGTCGGGGCCCTTATGCCAACCTGACCCAGCGTTGGGGCTCGCGCATGGGCGATGCCAAGGTGGTCGACATGATGGTCGGCGCCCTGCATGACCCGTTTCACACCATCCACATGGGCGTCACCGCTGAAAACGTGGCGGCCAAATATGGCATCACCCGCGAGATGCAAGACGCCCTGGCGGTCGAAAGCCACAACCGGGCCGAGCGCGCGACCGCCGAGGGCCGCTTCAAAGACCAGATCGTGCCGGTCATGCTGAAGAGCAAAAAGGGCGAAGTGGCCTACGCCACCGACGAGCATTTCCGGCCCGGTGCCAAGGCGGAAGACTTCTCCAAGCTCAAGCCAGTGTTCATCAAAGAAAACGGCACGGTCACGGCCGGCAATGCCTCGGGCATCAATGATGCAGCCGCCGCAGTGGTGCTCATGGAGGGCAAAGCAGCGCAGGCGCGCGGCCTGAAACCCCTGGCCCGCCTGGTGGGCTATGCCCACACCGGCCTGGACCCCAAGATCATGGGCGTGGGCCCCATCTCTGCCACCCAAGCCGTGCTCAAAAAGACCGGCCTGTCGGTGAACGATCTCGATGTGATCGAGGCCAATGAGGCCTTTGCCGCCCAAGCCTGCGCCGTCACCCGCGAACTGGGCCTCGACCCGGCCAAGGTCAACCCCAACGGTTCCGGCATCTCTTTGGGCCACCCCATTGGCGCCACCGGGGCCCTCATCACCGTCAAAGCGCTGTACGAGTTGCAACGCATTCAGGGCAAATACGCCCTGGTGACCATGTGCATCGGCGGCGGCCAAGGCATCGCCGCCATTTTCGAGCGTCTTTGAAGCCGGCAACGCCCTGCGGCCGCAGGGCGTCACTCGGGAGGGTCTCAAGTGCCTCAGGCCGTGGGGGCCTTCAATGCTCAGGCGGCCACAGCCTGAGGTCGGGCCGTTTGACCTGACAGACCCAACTCTTGGGCCAACAACTCGTAAGAGCGGCGCTGAGCGGCCGGATCGTGGGTCCAGGTGATGACCGCCAATTCATCCACCTCCAGGCTATGGGCCAATGCCTGCAAACGGGCTGCGACCTGCGGGGCACTGCCCACCAGCGCATTGGCCTTCAAGCGGGCCAAAACCATTTCTTCTGCGGGGCTCCAGTCGCGCACCGCCTCCTCTGGCGGCAGCAAGGGCCCCAGTCGCCCCACCTCGCGGTCTGTGCGCCAACGGGCCCGGCTTTGGAACAAATGCCAGGCTTCTTCTTCGGTGTCTGCCGCCAGCGCCCAGACGCACACCACCGCCTCGGGTTGACTGCGCGCCACGCTGGGCTGGAAGCTTTCGCGGTAAATCTTCAGGGCCTGTTCGGCCCCGCGACCGTCGGTGATGAAATAAGCGAAGGCATAAGGCAAGCCCAGATGAGCAGCCAGTTGTGCCCCATAGTCTGAGCTGCCCAACATCCAGACATCGGGTTGGGTCGCCCCTGACGGGCAGGCCCAGACCCCATGGCCGGGGTGCCCTTGGGCCGGGGTGCCCCCTGAGACCCAGGTGTAGAGGTCTATCACTTGCTGCGGAAAATTTTCAGAGGCATAGCGATCGGGATTGAGCAATTGCGCGGTACGGCCATCGCTGCCCGGCGCACGACCCACCCCCAAATCGATGCGCCCCGGGGCCAAAGCATCCAGCACCCGGAATTGCTCGGCCACCTTGAGCGCCGAATAATGGGGCAACATCACACCTGCACTGCCCAGGCGTATGCGTTGGGTGCGCATGGCCAGCGCGGCCATCAGCACCTCGGGGGCGGTGCCCACGATGCTGGGGTGACTGTGGTGTTCGCTGACCCAGAAACGGTGGTACCCCAGGTTTTCGGCCAGGGTGGCCAAAGCCAGGGTTTGGGTCAGGGCCTGGGCCTGGGTGCGACCCGCGGCAGCGACCGATTGGTCAAGTATGGACAACTTCATGCGTTTTCCGCTTCCTGCAAGGCGCGCCACATGACTTTACCGCTGCCGCTCTTGGGCAAGGCGTCCACAAACTGGACCACACGTGGCGCTTTGTACACCGCCATATTGTCGCGGCACCAGTCGATGATGTCTTGCTCTCTGACCTGCCCCTTCTGTCCCGCCCGCAACACCACCACCGCCTTGACCGACTCACCCCGATAGTCATCGCGGGTGGCGATCACGCAGGCTTCCTGGATCGCCGGATGCCTGAACATCAGCGATTCGACCTCGGCGGGCCAAACCTTGAAACCACTGGCGTTGATCATGCGCTTGAGGCGATCGGTCATGAAGAAGTAGCCCTCCTCATCCACCCGGCCCATGTCGCCCGAGCGAAAGTAGCGTTCGCCATGCAGTTCGATGAAAGCGGCGGCGGTGGCATCGGGTCGCTTCCAGTAGCCCTCAAACACCATCGGCCCCCGGATGACGATTTCTCCGCTCTCACCCGTGGGCAACTCTTGCAGGGTGTCCGGGTTAATCACCCTGGCGTCGGAACTGATATAGGGCACGCCCAGACACTGCTGCTTGGGGCGGTCAGGGGGGTTGCTGTGCGAAGGCGCGGCGGTCTCGGTCAGGCCATAGCCTTCGACGTAACGCAAGCCGTACAAGTCAAGCAGTCGTTGCGCCACGGCCTGCGGCATGCCCGCGCCGCCGCCACCGATGTACTGCAGGCTGGTCAGGTCAAACCGGTCAAAGTTGGGGCTGCCCAAAAGGTCGATCACCATCGTCGGGATATTGGTCCACTGGGTCACACCGTGGCGGGAGATCAGGTGTCCGGCCAGCTCGCGGTCCCAACGCGGCATGATGACCATGGTGGCCCCCAGATACATGCTGGTGTGCAACAGCACCACGATGCCCGTGATATGAAACATGGGCACCACCGCCAGGGTGATGCTTTCGTGCGAACCGCCCCCCCACAACGCCCCGGCGATGACGTTGTGCATGATGGTGCGGTGTGGATGAATACAGCCCTTGGGAAGCCCGGTGGTGCCGCTGGTGTACGGCAACAAGGCCATGTCATCACGCCCCACCCCATGGGGGGCAGGCTCGCTCGTACACGCCAAGGCATCATTCCAGGCCACCACCTCAGCGCCCCTCAACTCGGGGCCTTCGGGCCTCGCCAACAACCACGATGTCCAACTGTCAGGCCATGGCCCGGCCTGATCGGGGTCAAATGCATCGGTGTAGTGGGTCACGATCAGGTGCGTCAAGCCAGACCCGGCCGGCAAGCCGTTGCTGGCCTGTGCCATATCGGCGGCCAAGTCGGAAGACACGATGGCCACGCGGGCATCGGGGTCGGTGATGTAGTGCTTGAGTTCTTCGGCGCGGTTCATGGGGTTGACCGGCACCACCACCGCATTGGCGCGCAAGATGGCGAAATGCGCCACCACCAGTTGCGGACAATTTTGCATGTCCAACACCACCC
>JBEAZY010000169.1:0-7411 GCA_041159205.1 Pseudomonadota bacterium | reverse complement strand
TGGCGGAGTGGACGGGGCTCGAACCCGCGACCCCCGGCGTGACAGGCCGGTATTCTAACCAACTGAACTACCACTCCGCGTGGTGCCTCTTTCGCTGATTGCTTGCACAACCAGCCAAGTGCGGCCAACTTGGCGACCCTACGGGGATTCGAACCCCGGTACTCACCGTGAAAGGGTGATGTCCTAGGCCTCTAGACGATAGGGTCAAAACCTGGACTTCGACACAAATTTGGTGGAGGTAAGCGGGATCGAACCGCTGACCTCTTGCATGCCATGCAAGCGCTCTCCCAGCTGAGCTATACCCCCAATGGGTGTCGAGAAGCGAGATTATAGCGTATTTTTCAACCCTTGGACAAGCGGGCCAAGACCTGCTCGCGTGTGTGCAGGGCCAACACCTGGTCCAAAGACGGTGTCTGGGGCGTGCCCATGACCAATACCCGCACCGGCATGGCCAATTGGGGCATTTTCAGTCCGTGCTGGGCCAAAACCGATTTGATGGCAGCGGCTATGGCAACGGGCTCCCAAGTCACTTCAGTGAGTGCATGAGCCAGCGCGGCAACGGCAGGGCGAACCGCCTCGGTCAGGTGCTGTTGCAAGTCGGCCTCAGTCGGGGTGACCTCGCCATAGTGTCGGGCCACCCAGTCGGACAACACCACCAGGGTGTCACAACGGTCTTTGTACAAGGCGCACAGGTCAGGCAAGCGCTGGTCGATGTTCAGTCCGCGCGACTCGATGAAAGGCGTCACAGCAAGGGCCAGGGCTTTGTGGTCCATGGCCTTGAGGTGCTGGGCATTGACCCAGCGCAACTTGGCTTCGTCGAATTGCGCGGCACTCTTGCCCAGATGATCCAAATCGAACCATTGCAAAAATTGCTCACGGCTGAATATCTCGTCGTCGCCATGGCTCCAGCCCAGGCGCGCCAGGTAATTCACCATGGCGTCGGGCAAGTACCCCTCGTCGCGGTATTGGGTCACTGCCTTGGCTCCGTTGCGTTTGCTCATCTTCTCGCCCTGCTCGTTGAGCACGGTGGGCAAGTGGGCATAGACGGGCGGGGTATGCCCCAAAGCCAAAAAGATATTGATCTGGCGCGGCGTGTTGTTCACATGGTCATCACCCCGTATCACATGGGTGATGCCCATGTCGATGTCGTCCACCACCACGCAGAAGTTGTAAGTGGGGGTGCCGTCGGGGCGGGCGATGACCAAATCATCGAGTTCAGCATTGGCAATTTCAATGCGGCCCTTGACCTTGTCGTCCCAGGCCACCACCCCGGCCAGGGGGTTCTTGAAGCGCCACACCGGTTGCACCCCCTCAGGAATGGGAGGCAGGTCTTTCCCGGGCTCAGGCCGCCAGGTGCCGTCATAGCGGGGTTTCTCCTTGGCCGCCATTTGGCGCTCGCGCAGGGCATCGAGCTCGGCCATGCTCATGTAGCAAGGGTAGACATGCCCGGCCTCGCGCAACTGCGACAAGACCTGCTTATATCGGTCCATGCGCTGCATCTGATAGAACGGTCCCTCGTCGGGGTCCAGCCCCAGCCAATTCATGCCTTGAAGAATCACATCCACAGCGGCTTGGCTGCTGCGCTCCAGATCGGTGTCTTCGATGCGCAAAATGAAAGTGCCGCCGGTTGAACGGGCAAAGGCCCAAGGGTAGAGGGCAGATCGGATATTACCCAGATGAATGAAGCCGGTGGGCGAAGGGGCAAAGCGGGTGCGGGTGCTCATCTCAAAACAAATCAGGCGCGCCAAGACAAGCCACGGTCGATGTCGGCGCGAATGTCATCGAGGTGTTCCAAACCGACAGAGACACGGATCAGGTTTTGTCCGATGCCTGCGGCCTGGCGCTGCGCCTCGCTGAGCTTGCCGTGCGAGGTGCTGGCGGGGTGGGTGAGCAAGGTTTTGGTATCACCGAGATTGGTCGACAACGACATCACCTGCAGATGATCCAGCACCTGGAAGGCGCGCGCCCGGCCCTGTGCGGGCAGTTCCACTTTGACTTCAAAAGACAGCACGGCACCGCCCACGCCAGACATCTGGCGCATGGCCAACTCGTGCTGGGGGTGGCTGGCCAGGCCAGGGTAATGGACCCGGGCCACCGCCGGATGGGCTTCGAGCCAATGGGCCAGGGCCAGTGCGTTGGCGCTCTGGGCGCGCATGCGGATGTCCAATGTCTCCAGCCCTTTGAGCACCACCCATGCGTTGAAGGGCGACAACACCATGCCCGCGTTTTTGATCACGGGCAGAAATTTTTCAGTCACCAGGGCTTGACTGGCGCACAGGGCGCCGGCCATGACACGTCCTTGCCCATCCAGGAATTTGGTGCCCGAGTGCATGATGATGTCGGCGCCAAATTCGACAGGCCTTTGCAAAGCCGGGCTGGCAAAGCAGTTGTCGACCGCCAGCAACGCGCCGGCGGCGTGGGCGATATCGGCCAAGGCAGCCATGTCGCAAACCTCAGTCAAGGGGTTGGTCGGGGTCTCGGCAAAAAGCAATCGGGTTTGCGGTGTCATCGCCCGGCGCCAGGCATCGATATCGGTCTGCGGCACCACGGTGGTCTGCACGCCGAAGCGGGCGAATTCAGAGCCAATCAGTTTAAGCGTCGAGCCGAACATCGATTGCGAGATGATCACATGGTCGCCCGCCTTGAGCAGGGAAAAGCACATCAACAAGACGGCAGACATGCCGGAGCTGGTGGCCATACAAGCTTCGGTGCCCTCCAGCGCGGCCAGGCGCAGCTCCAGGCTGGTGACGGTGGGGTTACTGGTGCGCCCATAGGTGTAACCCTCTTCCTCGCCTGAGAAGCGGCGCGCCGAAGTGTCCGCATCAGGCTGCACATACCCACTGGTCAGGTACAGGGCCTCAGAGTTTTCGCCATAGGGGCTGCGCGGCACGGCCGCGCGCACCGCCAGGGTGTCGCGGTGCAAAGTTTTGGGTGGGTTGTGATCGGTCATGTGGGGGCTAAATTCAGGACGCGTTGGGCAAGGCCAGTCGGGAGGCGTCGGCGTCGTCTTCACCGGTTTGCACACGCTGCGCGTGAAGTCGCAATATGTCTTGCGCGGTCACATCGCCGGTGACGTAGACGCCATCGAAACACGAAGCATCGAAGCCCGTCAGCGCCGCCGAACCCGGGGCGGCGGCAGATCGCACGGCTTGCTTCATGCCCTCCACGTCCTGGTAAATCAGGGCATCGGCGCCTATCCATTGCCGAACCTCTTCGACGCTGCGCCCGTGGGCCACCAACTCGTCTGTGGTCGGCATATCGATGCCATACACATTGGGGTAACGCACCGGAGGAGCCGCACTGGCCATATAGACCTTGCGCGCACCGGCGTCACGGGCCATCTGCACAATCTCACGGCTGGTGGTGCCACGCACAATCGAGTCATCGACCAGCAGCACATTGCGCCCCCTGAATTCGCTGGCGATCACATTCAGCTTTTGACGCACCGATTTTTTTCGCACACCCTGCCCCGGCATGATGAAAGTACGGCCCACATAACGGTTTTTGACAAAGCCTTCACGGTAGGGCAAGCCCAAGAGGTGGGCCAACTGGGTGGCACTGGGACGGCTGGACTCGGGAATGGGAATCACGACATCGATATCGGTGGGAGGCACGACCGAGATGACGCGCTTGGCCAGGGTTTGGCCCAGGTTCAGACGCGCCTGATAGACCGAAATGCCATCCAAGGTCGAGTCGGGCCTCGCCAAATAAACAAATTCAAAGATGCAAGGGTTCAGGCTGGCGTTCTGGGCGCAGACGCGGGTGTGCATACGCCCTTGCAGGTCAACAAAGATGGCTTCGCCCGGATCCACATCGCGCTCGAAACGGTGTCCTGTGCCTTCCAGCGCCACCGATTCACTGGCCACCATGAAGGTTTGGTCTTGGCCACGGCCAAAGCACAAGGGACGGATGCCGTGCGGATCACGAAAAGCCAACAAGCCCTTGCCGGCGATCAAGGCGATGACCGAGAAAGAACCTCGCACCCGCTGGTAGACACCACCCACGGCCTGAAATACCTGCTCGGGGCCGAGCTCACCACCGGCCGAAGCGCGGGACAGCTCGTGGGCCAGCACATTGAGCAAAACCTCTGAATCGCTGTCGGTATTGATGTGCCGATGATCCACCGAGGACATGTCCTGCTTGAGGCTTTGCGCATTGGTCAGATTACCGTTGTGAACCAGTACGATGCCAAACGGGGCGTTGACATAAAAGGGCTGGGCTTCTTCTTCGCTTTCGGCGTTGCCTGCGGTGGGGTATCGCACCTGGCCCAGACCGATGTCACCGGGCAAGGCCCGCATATTGCGGGTGCGAAAAACATCGCGCACCATGCCTTTGGCCTTGTGCATAAAGAATTTTTGCCCCAACTGGGTGGCGATGCCAGCCGCATCCTGTCCCCGATGCTGCAACAACAGCAAGGCATCGTAGATCAGTTGGTTGACGGGTGCGTTGCTGACAACGCCGACGATTCCACACATGTCAGTTCAGGTACTTTCCGAATTCGGCCGGCATCAGGGGGCGCCATGCTTGCAAAGTTTGATTCAACCACGCCACCACCGCAGAATTTTGCCAGTATTCATGGGTTCGCCACTCACTCAGATTGACCACGATGGTCAGGCTCAAGAGCAACAACAAGCCACGCAAGGCACCAAACATGGCACCCAGCACACGATCCAATGGGCCCAAGCCTACCACTGTAGCCAGCTTCCTGAGTAAACCGGCCAGCAAAGCGCAAACCACCAATACGGACAGAAACACCACCACAAAACCGGCCAGTTGACGCCAAGTCTCGCTCGACCCGGCCAGGGGCAGCATCTCACCCACCTGAGTGGCATAGCGCTGACCGAGCCAGAAACTGGCGATCCAGCCCACCACTGACAAAACCTCGCGCACCAAACCCCGCAACAGTCCCCACAAAGCCGATCCGGCACCCAGCGCCAGCAAAATCCAATCAAGTGCGGGCATCTTCGGGTGAACCTCAGTAAGTCAGGATCACAGCTTGCAGTTGCAATGACTTGGCCTTGTCCGCCACACTGTCCGCCTCGGCCTTGGAGTTGAAGGGACCCAGGCGCACCCGGGTACGCTTGCCGTCTTTGGCTTCCACCACCTGGGTGTATGTTTTCAGGCCCGCCTTTTCAAGCTTGGCCCGAGTCTCCCGGACTTTGGCGTCATCCAAAAAGGCCCCCACTTGCACCACATAACGGTGCTCGGCGGCGGCTTTGCCGTTTTTACCGCCATCGGCCGAAGTAGGAGCGGCCTTGCCGGCAGCGGGTTCCATCTTGGCAGGCGGGTTCTCGACAGGGCTCTCCTTGGGCGCATCTGCGACCGCGGCCTTGCTCGCCACCAATTCTTCTTTATCGGACAAACCGTGCTTCAGGTCTGTGGCACCGGCATCTGGAGGCGGCATGCCTGAAGTGCTCGCCAACGGTGCGGGGGGGGTGTCGGGCGACACTTTCGTTTTGGCGGGGATGTCGATCGACAAATCGGTCGAAACCGGCCTGGGCTGGGTGTCAAACACCATCGGAAAACCAGCAACGGCCAACACCACCAACACCGCCGCACCGATCAGTCTTTGGCGCGCGCGACGTCGCAGATGATCAACGGTCTGGTTATCGGTGCCAGACGCTTGCCCCTCAGAGCCGACTTGGGCACCGGGGCGGAATTTGAAAAAAGCCATGGCTGAGGTCAGTTCAGGTGCGGTGCATCAAGGCGGGGCAGTCCGTTTTGTAAGACCCCGCCCACGGTCAGGAATGAGCCAAACACGACAATTCTATCAGCCGGGTCCGCCTCTTTAACCGCTGCCGCCAGGGCCTGTGCCGGGCCCGAGTGCTCGCTGACGACGCAGTGCGGCAAGGCGGCCGGCAAACCGGACCAGGTGAGCGCCAAAGCGTGTGCGCTGCTGGCCCTGGGAATGGGCAAATCACAAAAGTACCAGGCATCTGCCAAGGGCGCCAGGCGCGCCAGTATGGCGGCCACGTCTTTGTCGGCCATGGCCCCAAAGACCAGATGGGTGCGCGGGAAAAAGCCCATCGCATCCAGATTTTGAAACAACACGGCCGCCGCATGAGGGTTGTGCGCCACATCGAGCACCAAGGCAGGCTGACCGGGCACCATCTGAAAACGCCCCGGCAAATCGACCATGGCCAAACCATTGCGCACCGCCTGTGCCGTGACTGGCAGTCGGGCGTGCAGCGCTTCAAGAGCCGCCAACACCCCTGCCGCATTGACCAACTGGTTGGCCCCACGCAAGGCCGGGTAGGCCAAGCCGCTGTATCTTCTCTCTCGCCCCTGCCAGGCCCACTGCTGAGGGTCGCCTTGGGCAATGAAATCAACGCCGGCCCGGCGCAAATCCGCCCCCAGGGCCTGTGCCTGCGCCAACACAGAATCGGGCGGCATAGGGTCGCTGACCACGACGGGGCGACGCGGCCTCATGATGCCTGCTTTCTCGGCCCCAATGCTTTCGCGATCGGGCCCCAGAAATTCCATGTGGTCCAGATCGATCGAGGTGATCACAGCCACATCCGGGTCGATCACATTGACCGCATCGAGACGCCCGCCCAGCCCCACCTCCAGGATGGCGACTTCTGCGCCGCTGTGGGCGATGCAAGAGAGAATGGCCAAGGTCGTGAATTCAAAGAATGTCAGGCTCACTTCCCCTCGCGCGTCTTCCACCCGCTGGAAATGCGACGCCAGGACTGAGTCTTCTACCGGCTGACCGCGCAAACGGCATCGCTCATTGAAATGAACCAAATGGGGCGAGGTGTACAAAGCCGTGGCGTAACCGGCCTGGGTCAGGATCGATTCGAGCATGGCGCAGGTCGACCCTTTGCCGTTGGTCCCCGCCACGGTGATGACCGGCATGGGCAGGTTCATCTCCATGCGTTGATACACCTCCCGCACCCGAGCCAGGCCCATATCGATGCCCACCGGGTGCAAGCCTTCGCAATGCGCCAACCAATCTTTTAAATCCATGAACCCATTGTCGCCCATGCCGAAAGCCATCGAATTGGGGCATGATAGAGGCATGGAGAAAATACAGGTTTTTGGCATCCCGGCGTGCACAAGCGTCAAAAAAGCGCGCGCATGGTTCCTAGAGCACGGCGTGGCTCACATTTTTCATGATTTCAAAAAACAGGGGCTGTCCGAAGCCCATCTGGATCGTTGGCTGGCGTCGGTCGATTGGCAGTTGTTGCTCAATCGCAAAGGCACGACTTGGCGGGGTCTGCCTAAAATGACGCAAAATACAGTCTCAGATCAGGCCAGTGCCCGTGCCGTGATGTTGGCACATCCCAGTCTGGTCAAGCGGCCCGTGGTGGTGGCAGGCTCACGCGTTATGGTGGGTGTCAACCCTGAGGCTTGGTCAAGCGTTGTATCTGTCAATATCGTAGAGAGGACATGACATAAAAAAATTCAC
>JBEAZY010000168.1:0-2937 GCA_041159205.1 Pseudomonadota bacterium | reverse complement strand
CCCGAAGGCGGCTTGCCAAATCACAGAACCGGGGCCCCACCGCATGGCTCTGAGCCGGTCACGGCTTGATCCGCCGGCATGGCGCGCCTGGTTGGGCCCGCGCACCACATGGGTCGATGTGGGAGCCGCCCCCGAGCCGGCCGACATGTTATGGGCCAATATGCAATTGCACCTGCACCCTGAACCACAGTCTTTGCTGCGGCAGTGGCACGATGCCCTGCAGATCGATGGATTTTTGATGTTCTCCGCACTTGGGCCCGATGCCCTGCATGAATTGCATGCCTTGTACCGTGACCTGGCTTGGCCGCCACCGGGGCCACAATGGACCGACATGCACGACTGGGGCGATATGCTGGTGCAATCCGGGTTTGCCGAACCCGTGATGGACATGGAACGCATCACCTTGACCTATGCCACCGCGGAAGCACTGATCGCCGAATTGCGAACCTTGGGACGCAATCTGAACCCTTTGCGTCCCACGGCTTGCAAAGGGCGGGGATGGCAGGCCCGATTGATCAGGGCGATACAAGACCATTGGCCACGTCGAGGGCCAGAGGGTCAATTTTGCTTGACATTTGAAATTGTCTACGGCCATGCACTCAAGGCCAAGCCACGTTCCCCCATGGATACCACCACCTGTATTTCATTGGGTGAGATGAAAAACATGTTGCGTACCGGTTAATTGACAAAATCTCTGAGCAACCCTTCATCCCAGTGGGTTTCATTGGTTAGAATGTTGGGCGATCCGTTTTTTATCCGAAAAGCCGGAGTCTGATGTTGCGTCAGATCAGCCCAGGCGACATGGGCTGTCAGTCCGGCGCTCTTTTTTGAGGCAATTTCAAGTGAAGATGATCAAGAACCTTTCGGCAAGCCTGACCACCGGCCTGCTGGCTGCGTCCTCGGTGCTGCCTGTCAGCGCGTGGGCCGTCAATGACCTCCCCGGCGGGCCCGGTGTGCGACAGCTCAATTTGCAGCCCGCCGTCACCCAGATTGCCGCCGAGCAGGCTTGGTTGCATTGGTTCATGCTGATCATCTGTACAGTGATTTTCGTCGCCGTCTTTGGCGTCATGTTCTATTCCATCTTCAAACACCGTAAATCGCTGGGGCATCAACCGGCCAATTTTCATGAGTCGGTCAAGGTGGAAATCGCCTGGACTGTGGTTCCTTTCATCATTGTCATCCTGATGGCGTTGCCCGCGACCAAGGCGGTGGTGGCCCAGAAGGACACCTCCAATGCCGACCTGACCATCAAGGCCACCGGTTACCAGTGGAAGTGGGGGTACGACTACCTCAAGGGCGAGGGCGAGGGCATTGGTTTTATCTCTACCCTCGACAACGAGCACCGTGAGATCTCCAACAGCGGCGCCAAGGGCGTGCAGATCGACAATTACCTCCTTAAAGTCGACAACCCTCTGGTGGTGCCTGTCGACAAAAAAGTGCGCATCATTACCACCGCCAATGACGTGATTCATGCCTTTGCCGTTCCGGCCTTTGGCGTCAAGCAAGATGCCATTCCCGGTTTTGTGCGCGACACATGGTTCCGGGCCGAGAAAACCGGTGACTTTTACGGGCAGTGCCAGGAATTGTGCGGCAAAGAGCACGCCTATATGCCCATCCATGTCAAAGTGGTGAGTGCCGAAGAGTATTCCAAGTGGGTGACCGAGCAGCAAAAGGCCATGGCTGCCAAGATGGACGACCCCAACAAGGTTTGGGCGCTGGAAGACATCCTCAAGCGTGGCGAGAAAGTTTACGCCGCCAATTGCGCCGCCTGTCACCAAGCCAATGGCAAGGGCGCAGGCCCGATCAAAGCACTGGACGGTTCGGCCGTGGTGCTCGACACCGACAAAGCCAAGCAGATCAAAATTTTGCTCAACGGCCAAGCCAATGGCGCCATGCCGGCCTGGAAGCAATTGTCTGACACCGACATCGCCGCGGTCATCAGCTACACCAAAAACAACTGGTCCAACAAAACCGGTCAATTGGTACAGCCCGCCGAAATCAAGGCTTCGCGTTAATTTCCGAGATACAAAAGGACCCCACCCATGAGCGCAGTTCTCGACCCCCATGGCCACGTCGCTGGCGATCACGGACATGACGATCACCACGGTGCCCCGCACGGCTGGCGGCGCTGGGTGTTTGCGACCAACCATAAAGACATTGGCACCCTGTATTTGCTGTTTGCCTTTGCCATGCTGATGATCGGTGGCGTTTTGGCGCTGTTGATTCGTGCCGAGTTGTTCCAGCCCGGTCTGCAAGTGGTCAACCCCGAATTGTTCAACCAGCTCACCACCATGCACGGCCTGATCATGGTGTTCGGCGCCATCATGCCGGCCTTCGTCGGCTTCGCCAACTGGATGATCCCATTGCAGATAGGCGCCTCTGACATGGCCTTCGCCCGCATGAACAACTTCAGCTTTTGGCTGATGATTCCGGCCGCTGCCATGCTGGCCGGTTCCTTTTTCATGCCCGGTGGCGCTCCTGCGGCCGGCTGGACACTGTATGCCCCGTTAACCCTGCAAATGGGCCCCTCGATGGATGCGGGCATTTTTGCCATGCACATCCTGGGTGCTTCGTCGATCATGGGCTCGATCAACATCATTGTGACCATCCTCAATATGCGCGCCCCCGGCATGACGCTGATGAAGATGCCCATGTTTGTCTGGACCTGGCTGATCACGGCCTACCTGTTAATCGCCGTCATGCCCGTGCTGGCCGGTGCCATCACCATGACCCTGACCGATCGTCACTTTGGCACCACCTTCTTCAACCCCGCCGGTGGCGGTGACCCGGTCATGTACCAGCACATCTTCTGGTTCTTTGGTCACCCCGAGGTGTACATCATGATTTTGCCGGCCTTTGGCATCATCAGCCACATCGTGCCGGCTTTTGCCCGTAAAAAGCTGTTTGGCTATGCTTCAATGGTTTACGCCACCGCTT
>JBEAZY010000167.1:0-8328 GCA_041159205.1 Pseudomonadota bacterium | reverse complement strand
CAAACGGCGGGTGCATGAAACTGGTCTGCATGTTGACGCACAACAGCACGCCGAACCAGACCAGATCGATGCCCATTTTGTCAGCCACCGGCCCCAGCAGGGGCAGGATGATGAAGGCGATCTCGAAGAAGTCAAGAAAGAAGGCGAGAAAGAAAATGAATACGTTGACCACCAGCAGGAAGCCGACTTGACCACCGGGCAAGTCGCTGAGCATGTGCTCGATCCAGCGGCCACCATCGACCCCCTGGAAGACCAGCGAAAACACCCGCGATCCGATCAGGATGAAGACCACCATGGCGGTGATGCGCATGGTGCCCGCCATGGCTTCACGCACCAGGGGCCAGCTCAGGCGTTTGTGCATGGCGGCCAGCACAAAGGCGCCAAATGCCCCCATGGCACCCGCCTCGGTCGGGGTGGCGATGGCTGTGTCGATGCCAGGCAATCCGCCCATGCTGCCGAGAACGGCGAAAATCAGCACGGCCGAAGGGATGATGCCGCGCAGACACTTGGCCCACAATGACCAACCCTGCAAGGTCCGGGCTTCGGGGGGCACCCCGGGCAGGGCCATGGGCCGGATGCGGGTGAGGATGAAGGTGTAGAGCGCGAACAAGGCGATCTGCAACAAAGACGGGCCCCAAGCCCCTTTGTACATGTCGCCCACCGATTGGCCCAACTGGTCGGCCATCACCACCAGCACCAGCGAGGGCGGCACCAACTGAGTGATGGTGCCCGAGGCCGCCAGCACACCGGTGGCATAGCGCATGTCGTAGCCGTAGCGGATCATGACCGGCAATGAGATCATGGCCATGGCGATCACCTGCCCGGCCACGGTGCCCGTGATGGCCCCCAGAATGAAGCCCACAATGATGACCGAGTAGCCCAGACCCCCTTTGACGGGGCCGAACAATTGACCCATCGAATCGAGCATGTCTTCGGCCAACCCGCACTTTTCGAGCAGACTGCCCATCAAGGTGAAAAATGGAATGGCCAGCAAAAGTTCGTTGGACAAAATCCCGAAGATATTGAGCGGCAGGTTATTCAGGAAATTGACAGGGAACCACCCCATCTCAATGGCGTAGAAACCGCAATACAGGCCAAGGGCACCGAGCGAAAAAGCCACGGGAAAACCAATCAGCATGACGATGATCAACCCCAGAAACATCAGGGGTGCAAATTGCTCCATGGTCATTGCAGGGGCCTTTCGTAAACGAGGTTCATCTCATATTCGCCGCGCAACCAGGCGATGCGCTTGATGACCTCGAAAAAGCCCTGGATGAACACCAGGGCAAAACCCAGCGGCAGCATCAGCATGGCAGGCCAGCGGATCAGGCCACCGGCGTTGCTCGACATCTCGCCGGTGTCGAACATCTGGATGAACAGCGGCAAGGAGAGTTCAAACATCAGGGCCATCACGGGCAATAAAAAAACAATCATTCCGAACAGGTCGACATAGACCTTGCCCCGGGCCGACAATTTGCCGTAAATGATGTCCACACGCACATGTTCATTGACGCGCAGCACCCAGGCCGCGCCCAGCATGACGCAGACCGCGAACAGGTACCACTGGATTTCAAGCCAGGCGTTGGAGGAGTTGCTGAAACCAAATCGGACAAAGGCGTTGGCGCAACTGATGAAACAAGACAGGAATACGGCCCACGCGGCCACCTCTCCGAATCGTCTGCTCAGGCCGTCGAACCACTCGGCGCATTTCAGTAGAGATTTCATGGTCAGTAGTGGAAATGAATGTGGATGAATGCGACTGCAAATGAATGGTCGATTGTCGCATGCAAAATGCGCGCCCATGAAAAAGCCCGGCCTGAGCCGGGCTTTGCACCTGAGCGGTGAGCACCGCCCCAATTCGGGGCGGGCGTCGGGCCTCAGAGTTTGGCCGACTGCATGAAGCTGTCGAAACGAGCCTCGGTGACGCGGAACCACACATTGGCTTCTTTGCGCCAGGCCGCGTAGTCGGTATAAACCTTTTTCCAGTTGGCGTTCTTGGCCGACAGTTCGGCGTAGAGCTCTTCGGACACCTTGAAAGCGGCGTCTATCATGTCCTTGGGCAGGGGGAACAACTGGGCACCGCCAGCCACCAGTTGCTTGAGCGCGCTGGCGTTGCGATAGTCGTATTTGGCCTGGATGTCCAGGTGGGTGTAGGCTGAAGCGGCATCGATGATGGCCTTGTGTTCGGCCGACAGGCTGTCCCAGACTTTGGCGTTGACATACAGGTCGAGCTGCGGGCCGCCTTCCCACCAGGCGGGATAAGCGTAATGCTTGGCCACTTTGTAGAAGCCCAGTTTGATGTCGTCATAAGGCCCGATCCACTCGGCAGCGTCGACTGTGCCTTTTTCCAGGGCCTGGTAAATCTCACCGGCAGGAATGTTTTGGGGGACACCACCCAGACGCTCAACGACGCGACCGGCAAAACCACCGACGCGGAACTTGGTGCCTTTGAATTCGGCCAGCGACTTGAAAGGCTTGCGGAACCAGCCCCCCATTTGGGCACCGGTGTTGCCCATGGGGAAGTTCACGATGTTGTACCCCCGGTAAAAGTCGCGCAGCAGCTTCAAGCCGTTGCCTTCGAACATCCATGCGTTCATCTGGCGGGCATTGAGTCCAAAGGGGATGGCGCAGCTGAGGGCAAAGGTTTCGTCCTTGCCGAAGAAGTAGTAAGAAGCGGTGTTGGCCATGTCGACGGCACCATCCTTGACGGCGTCGAGCACGCCAAAAGCGGGCACGATTTCACCGGCGGGGTGGGTGCTGATTTCAATCTTGCCACCGGACATTTCCTTGACCTTGGCGGCGAACACATCGTTGCCCCCAAACAGGGTATCGAGCGACTTGGGGAAACTGGAAGCGAGGCGGAAGCGCAGCACAGGCTGGGCTTGAACAGCCGGGGCGACACCAGCGGCGAGCACGCCAGCAATGCCTGCATGTCTAAGGGCGGAACGACGATCCATTTGATTGACTCCGATGTGATGAAGGGAATGGGCGAGCACAAAACAACGCCCAAGCAATGTGAAAAGCTATTGTAAAGAAGTTGCAAGCCCCCCCCGTTTGGGGGTTTTCCCGTTAAAAGACACTCAGCCCACTGCGTCAATGAAGGGGCTCAGGCGCGCAGCGGGATGGTGTTGCCGGACGGGAAACGGCGTTGGATCGAGAGCGCGATGCCGCGCGCATCCAGGCCCAACTCGGCCAGCAGCAGGGCCGGGTCGCCGTGCTCGGTCAGTTGGTCTTTGACCCCCAGTTGCAAGACAGGCAGATTCAGACCGTGGGCGGCCAGGCACTCAAGGACGGCGCTGCCGGCGCCCCCTGCCACGGCCCCTTCTTCGAGCGTGACGAAGGCGGTGTGTTCGCGCGCCAGTTGTAAAACCAGGGCCTCATCCAGGGGCTTGACCCAGCGCATATTGGCGACTGTGGCGTCGATCGTTTCGGCCGCGTCCAAAGCCGGGTAGAGCAAGGGGCCAAATGCCAGGATGGCGACCCGTTGGCCCCGCCGCCGGATTTCGCCGCGCCCCATGGGCAAGGCGGTCAATCCGGGTTCGGGGGCCCGCCCCACCCCCGCGCCACGCGGATATCGCACGGCCACCGCATGGTCTTGCTGATAAGCGGTGGTCAACAACTTTCGGCACTCGTCCTCATCGGCCGGGCAAGCCAGACTGACATGGGGCACACATCGCAGGAAAGGGATGTCGAACAAACCGGCGTGGGTGGCCCCATCGGCGCCCACAATGCCCGCCCGGTCCAGCGCCAGCACCATGGGCAGTTTTTGCAAGGCAACGTCGTGCACGAGTTGGTCATAGGCACGCTGTAAAAAGGTGGAGTAAATGGCCACCACCGGCTTGAGCCCCTCGCAAGCCAGACCGGCCGCGAAGGTGACGGCATGCTGTTCGGCAATGCCCACATCGTGATAACGGTCGGGGAACCGGCGATGGAACTCGACCATGCCCGACCCTTCACGCATGGCCGGCGTGATGCCCACCAGACGCGGGTCGGCCTCGGCCATATCGCACAGCCATTGACCAAAGACCTGGGTGAAGGTGGTTTTGGGGGCGCTGGCCGGGGGTTTCAGCCCGACATCGGGGTCGAACTTGCCGGGGCCATGGTAAGCAACCGGGTCGGCCTCGGCGAAATGATAGCCCTGTCCTTTTTTGGTCACCACATGCAGAAATTGCGGGCCGCTGAGATGGCGCAGGTTTTCCAGCGTGGGGATCAGGGCGTCGAGGTCGTGGCCATCGATGGGGCCCACGTAGTTGAAGCCAAATTTTTCAAACAACGTCACCGGCGTGATCAGGTGCTTGGCCTGTTCTTCAAAGCGACGCGCCAGATTCAGCAAGGGGGCCGGTGCGCCAAGCAAGACCTGTTTGCCCATTTCGCGTGCCGTGGCATAAAAGCGACCACTCATCAACTGGGCCAGGTAGCGGTTGAGTGCACCCACGGGCGGGCTGATGGACATGTCGTTGTCATTGAGCACGACCAACAAGTTGCAATCGGACACACCGGCATTGTTGAGCGCCTCGAAGGCCATGCCGGCGGTCATGGCCCCGTCGCCGATGATGGCCACGGCATGGCGTTGCTCGCCTTTTTGTCGCGCCGCCATGGCCATGCCCAGGGCGGCCGAGATGCTGGTGGAGGAATGGGCTGTGCCAAAGGCATCGTATTCGCTCTCATCCCGGCGCGGGAACCCTGACAAACCGTGGCGTTGGCGCAGGGTGGACATTTGCTCGCGCCGCCCCGTCAGAATTTTGTGCGGGTAGGTCTGATGGCCCACATCCCAAACGAGTCGGTCGTGCGGGGTGTTGAAGACGTAATGCAAAGCCACAGTCAACTCGACCGTGCCCAGGTTCGAGCTGAGGTGACCGCCGGTCTTGGACACGCTGTCGAGCAAATAAGCGCGCAACTCATCGGCCAGCGGACGAAGTTGCTCGCGCGACAAGCGGCGCAAATCATCCGGGCTTTGAATGTGTGGCAGCAGGTTCATGGCGTGATCGGTTTCAGTGGCGTCGGCCCACGACCTGCCAGGCGAGGTCGTGCAAGGCGCGGGTATCGGGCAGGCCACAGCGTTCAAGGGCCTGCAGAGCTTGTTGCAGCAGTTCGTCGGCCCATATTCTGGATCGTTCCAGCCCCATCAATGACACATAGGTGGGCTTGTCCTGAGCCGCGTCTTTGCCTGCGGTCTTGCCCAGGGTGGCGGAATCGGCCGTGACGTCCAGCACGTCGTCGATGACCTGAAAGGCCAAACCCAATGCGCGGCCATATTCGGCCAGAGCGTGCAGGGTTTGCGCCGGCACTTCGCCACAGGCGGCCCCCAGCGCCACGCTGGCTTCGAGCAAAGCGCCCGTTTTGAGTTGGTGCATGCGGCGCAGGGCCGCCTCGTCCAGGTGCAGGCCCACGCTGGCCAGATCAATCGCCTGCCCGCCGGCCATGCCCGCATGACCCGCCGCCCGCGACAAAATCGCGCACAAACGGCCTTGCAGGGCATCGGGGATGGGGCTGGGTTGCGGGGTGAGGACTTCGAAGGCTAAAGCTTGCAAGGCATCCCCGGCCAACAGGGCGCCGGCCTCGCCAAAACGAATATGCACGGTGGGTTTGCCCCGCCGCAGCACATCGTTGTCCATGCAGGGCATGTCGTCGTGCACCAGAGAATAGGCGTGGATGAGTTCTATGGCGCAGGCGGCGCGCAGGGCTGCCTCGTCCCACATGGCCGCATCGCCATCGCCTGCCCGGGCCACCGCCTGGCGGGTGGCAAGCACCAACATGGGGCGCAAGCGCTTGCCGCCGTCGAGCACCGCGTAGCGCATGGCCTCGCCCAGGCCCGCAGGGGCGTCGGCGGGCACCCAGATGGACAAAGCCGCCTCGACCTGGCTTAAGTGCCTGGCCATCCAGGCCTCCATGGACCCCAAAGTACTCAATTGCCCTCCAACCATGGCTTCATGACACCTTCGTCCAAGACCTGGATCTGTTGTTCGATGGCTTGCAACTTGCCGCGACAGAACTCGAGCAAGAGGGCCGAACGCTGGTAAGCCTGCAAGAGCTGATCGAGGGGCAAGTCACCGCTTTCCATGCGGCCCACCCATTGCGCCAACTCGGCCACCGCCGCCTCGTAAGTGGCGGGCAATTCGTCGGCGGCATCGGTTTTGGCGTGAGCGGGCATGGTGATAGACAAGGGATTTATTGGGGATTATCCCGCATTCGGCACAAGTCAGATGGGGGCGGGTACAATCGCTTTCCCCTGAACGGCATCGTGGTGCCGTTTTTTTGTGCAACCTCCCTGTGGGGAGAATTTAGGTCAGCTCATCATGTCTGATTTAAGTCTTCAACTGCAGCAGGCTCAAAGTCAACTTCCTGTCTCTGCTTATTTCGACGAAGCGCTGTATGGGCGCGAGATGGAGGTCCTGTTCCAACAGGGGCCCCGCTATGTCGGGCACCGCCTGAGTGTGCCCGAGCGCGGAGACTTCTATGCCTTGCCCCAGGAACAACAGGGCCGGGCCTTGGTGCACACCCCTAACGGGGTTGAACTGATCTCGAATGTTTGCCGCCATCGGCAAGCCATCATGCTGAAGGGCCGTGGTCAGCTGGCGTCTGACCGCGCCGCAGCCGGTGGCAATATCGTTTGCCCCCTGCACCGCTGGACTTACGCGCCGGGCGGTCAACTGTTGGGTGCACCGCATTTTCAGAACGACCCGTGCCTGAACCTGAAGAATTACCAGCTGCGCGAGTGGAACGGCCTGTTGTTTGAGGACAATGGCCGCGACATTGCCGCCGATCTGGCCGGCATGGGTGCCCGGCATGCGCTGAAATTTGATGGCTACGCGCTGGACCGGGTCGAAATGCACGAGTGCAACTACAACTGGAAAACCTTTATCGAAGTTTATCTGGAAGATTACCATGTGGGCCCGTTCCACCCGGGCCTGGGGCATTTCGTCACCTGTGAAGACCTGAATTGGGAATTCCAGTCAGAGTATTCGGTCCAAACAGTGGGCATCTCGAACCAGTTGCGTCAGTCGGGCAGCCCGGTCTACCGGCATTGGCAAGAGGTGCTGATGAAGTACCGAGAGGGTCAATTGCCCGAGCGTGGGGCCATTTGGCTCACCTATTACCCGCACATCATGGTCGAGTGGTACCCGCATGTGCTGACGGTGTCGACTTTGCACCCGATGGGGCCGCGCAAGACACTGAACATGGTGGAGTTTTATTACCCCGAAGAGATCGTCGCTTTTGAGCGCGAGCTGGTTGAAGCGCAGCAGGCCGCCTACATGGAAACCTGCCTGGAAGACGACGAAATTGCCGAACGGATGGATGCGGGCCGATGGGCGTTGTGGCAGCGCGGCGACAATGAAATGGGCCCTTACCAAAGCCCGATGGAAGACGGCATGCAACACTTTCACGAGTGGTACAGAAAGAAAATTCAGCCATGAACTCACCGCTGATCAGCGTCGCCGACCTGCGCCGGTCTTTGGGCCAAGGCGAGGCCTGGCGCGTTTTCGATTGCACCGGGGACCTGATGAAGCCCGAAAACGGGCCGCTCCAGTACCTGGAACAACACATTGCCGGGGCCCGTTATGCCGACCTGAATCGCTTCCTCAGCGCGCACGGTGACCAGGCCAAAGTCAATGGCGGGCGTCACCCCTTGCCCACCCGAGAGGCTTTTGCCCGGTGGCTGGGTTCGGAAGGCGTGAACGCCCAAACCCGGGTGGTGGTCTACGACCGCAATGGCGTGAATTATTGTGGTCGCCTCTGGTGGATGCTGCGCTGGTGCGGCCACGGCCCCGTGTGGGTGCTGGACGGGGGCTTGCAAGCCTGGGTGGCCGCCGGTGGTGAAGTGGCCAGCGGGGAAGAGCCGGCCGCTGCGCCCACCGTTTACAAGCTGTCCGAACCCAAAGTCCGGTTGGTGCAAACCAGCGAGGTTTTGACGCAACTGGGTCGGCCCGAGCAAACCCTGATCGATGCCCGCGCCGAAGCGCGCTTCAAGGGCGAGGTCGAACCGCTGGACCCCATCGCGGGACACATCCCTGGGGCCTTGAATCGCCCCTTCGGCCAGAACATCGGCGCCGATGGCCTGTTCAAACCCGCGGCCACGCTGAAACAAGAATTTGAACAATTGCTGGCCGGCCGGGACCCGGGCAGCGTGGTGCACCACTGCGGCAGTGGCGTGAGTGCCGTGCCCAATCTATTGGCCATGGAAATCGCCGGGTTGGGTTCAAGCGGCTTGTATGCGGGCAGTTGGAGCGAGTGGAGCAATACCCCCGGTGTACCCTGCGCCCGGGGTTGAGCGGGCCGCAGGCTCTGGGGCCATCACACGGACAGATGAGTTGGGCTTAAAGCGAGAGA
>JBEAZY010000166.1:0-7368 GCA_041159205.1 Pseudomonadota bacterium | reverse complement strand
CTGAGACCAGGGACACCCTGTCGGTGCTGACCTTGGAGCCTTCTCTGGAACAAATGATCCACAACGTGGTCCAGCAAAACGGTGGCTCGGCCAATGTGGTGCTCGAGCCTTCATTGGCCGATGGCCTGTTCACTGCCTTGCGCCAAAACGCACGCGACATGGAAGAAAAGGGAATCCCCGCTGTTTTGGTGGTGTCTCCTGCGATCCGCAATTGGATGGCCCGTGCAGTCCGTTTTCGGGTGAGTGATCTCACCGTCTTGTCTTACAGCGAAATCCCGGATGACCAGTCGGTCCAGGTGTTGGCCAGCGTGGCCGCCCAACCGCGCGAGTCAGACCCCGCCGAATAAGGAAGTTGAACCATGGAACTCAAACGCATCCTCGCGCGTGACACCCGATCAGCCAACGAAAAAGCCATGCAGCTTTATGGCAATGATGTGCTGGTGATTTCCACGCAGCAGGTCGGCGATCAGACCGAATTGATCGTGGCCATCGATGATCGGGAGGCAGGTGCCTCCATTGACCACATTGGCACTGAAGCTCCATCGAACACAGCGGCTCAGTCCCCCGAGAAAGAACAAATCTTCGCTGAAATTTTTGGTTTTGTGCAACGCCAGGAGATGACTACGCCGATCTCTTGCGGAGCACTCGATGAGCCGAAGTCGATCGAACGGGTTGCCCAGGTTGAATGGGTTCAAGGTGTGACAGAAAACCCCCATTCTGTTTCCAAAACCGTTGCCCCCAGGCGTTCTGCGACGGTCAAAAAGTCCACCCGACCCAAAACGGCAGTGAGTAAAAAAAACGTCCCTGCGGCTGAATTGTCTGAAGTCCTCAAAACAGAATTGACCCGCCAGCGCGAAATCGTTGAATTATTGCGCGATGAAATCAGCGTGCTTCGGCGCGAATTTTCCACCCAGCGACAGGTACAGGCTTGGCAATCGACGCTCCACTTGACGCCCGCTGTCCAATCCTTGCTGGATCAGATGACGGCGTTGGGCGTGCCCTCCGGATTGCGGGCCATGCTATCGGACTCGATGGCGACCCAAACCGATGCCTCAGAGGCTTTGCAAGCGATGCAAGATATGCTGGCAGGGCATCTTGGCACTTGTGTGGCATCGCCACTGTTAGCGGGTGTGCATCTCGTGCTCGGACCGTCGGGGTCAGGAAAAACCAGTATGGTGGTCCGACTGGCCCATCAATCGGCACAGACCCTTGGTGTCGACCGTCAGGCCATCATCAGTTTTCAAGACGGTCGTCCGGGCGCATGGGCTCAAATCCAGGCTTTATCGGCCAGCGTCGGTGTCGATGTTTACCGTGCCAACGATGCGTCAACCTTGTTTTTGCTGCTCGATGAATTGAGCGACCGGACACATATTTGGATCGATACGGGCAGCGATCCTCACTTTAAATTCGAGCATGACCTCAGCGGCTTGAGCCGTCCGGTTCATCGACATGCCGTAGCCCCCATGGACGCCTCGGTGTCCACCCTGCAACGGTTGCAAAACGCAACGCCCCGTTGGGACAGCGTGATGATCACCAAGGCCGATGAGTCTCCCAGTTTGTGGCAGTGGTTACAGGCACTCACTGAGACCCCATTGCCCATCGGCTGGATCTCTTCCAGCGAAAAAGTCAAAGTGGCTCCCGCGACCATGTCACCTGCCGATTGGGCCAAAAGCGCGTTGTCGGTATTGAATGTGCCTGTCAATGCGAATGCGCCGGCCAGCAAAGCCCGTGCCCGCACCCGCCGCACCCGCAGCGAGAAAGCGGCTCATGTCTAAATCGCTCAAAGTCCCCAAGGTCATCGGGGTGGCCAGCGGCAAAGGTGGGGTTGGCAAGACCAGCATTTCGACCAATTTGGCCGTTGCTTTGACCAAGCGCAACCACAAGGTCATGTTGCTCGATGCTGACCTCGGCATGGCCAATGCCCAAATCGCCCTGGGCGCGCATGCCCCATACAACATCGGCCATGTCCTGCGCGGTGAAAAAACACTGGAGGAGGTCATGGTCACCACGCCTCAGGGCTTGTGGTTGGTTCCCGGGGCATCCGGCCTGCGTGAAATGGCGGCTCTGGGTAATGAGCAAGTCAGCGGGATCATCCAATCCTTTGATAGTTTGAAAATGGATTTGGATTATTTGCTGGTGGATATTGCGGCTGGCATTGCACCTTCGGTGCTTGATTTCATGGCCGCTTGTCACCACCGGTTGGTGGTGGTTTGTGACCAACCCAGTGCGGTGGCCGATGCGTATGGCTTGATCAAAGTGATGGCCACGGAGCAGGGCCTGGATGAAATTTATTTGGTGCCGAATTTAGTCAGCGACAGCCACATGGGGCGTCAGTTGCATCGGCGCATGAATGATGTGTGCATGCGTTTTTTGGGGACGAACATCCGCCTGCTGGGCTCGGTCGAGGCCGATGAGCTGGTCTTGCAGTCACAAAGAAAATATCAATCGGTGCTCGATTTTGCACCGGGAAGCGCCGCATCCAGAGATTTTCGTTCTTTGGCTGAAGCACTGGATCAACTCACCCCGATCACCGCTGCATCCGGGCGGGTTCAATTCTTCATGCAACGCATGCTAGGAGCCTGAGATGGCAAGCGCTTTGGCCCTTTACCAGCAAACGCACACAGAGTTCTCGACCGAGGACCTGATCTTGCAACACATGCCCATGGTCAAAAGAGTGGCCATACACCTGAAGGCCCGCATTCCGCCGTTCATGGAGCTGGACGAACTGATCCAGGTCGGGATGGTGGGGCTGATTGAGGCGGCCCGTGCTTTTGATCCGGACAAGGGATATGAATTTGAACATTTTGCACTCAGTCGGGTGCGTGGTTCCATCCTTGACGAAGTGCGCCGTCAATCCTTTTTGCCTCGGTCTGCAGTGGCCTTTAATCGATCAGAGTCAGAAGCCGTACATGTCCTGGGGGCTGAGTTGGGGCGAACCCCCACCCAGGCTGAACTGGCCCAGTACATGGGCAAAGAAATTGATGAGTTTCAAAAAGAGCGTGGTCAGGCCAAGCGTTTTGAAACCTTTTCTATTGAAGTGGTCAGCGATGAGGTTATGGCCATGCCGGCCGACCATACCCAGCAACCGGAAATCATGGTCGAAGAGGCTGAGTTCATGCAAGCCGTCGTGTCGGCCATAGACCTTTTGCCCGAGAGGGAAAAGCTGGTCATGTCGTTATACTATGTGGAAGAGCTCAATCTCAAAGAGATTGGCGAAGTTCTCGGCGTCACCGAGTCGCGCGTCAGCCAGATCTTGTCCACAGTGGTCAAGAAACTCAGACAGCAACTGAAGGTGGGCTGAGTTTGAAAGAGGCATTCACTTGGCCATTTTTTCCTTATTTAATCGCGTCAGCCCCGAAGACGAGATGAAGCAGGCGAAGGCCACCTATGAGAAGGTGGTCGAACTGAAGTCTGATTCGCGCGAGGCGCGCATGGCCCGCATGAGACTGGGCCTGTTGTGCCGTGCCCATTTGGATAAAACCTTTATTGCCGGTGCCGAGCAGACGGCCCAGTGGCAGGAGTTGACCATGATGGCGATTGCCGAGGGCAAACCTCAGCCGGAACCGCCCATGGCCAGTTGCTATCAAAAAATCAAATCGGGAGAGAACGAGATATTTGTTTATCTGCCTGAAGAGTATGTACAGGAAGTTTTTGTGATGGGCTCCAAATACCAGCGCACCGAAATATCGGCCCAGCAGGCCATCGACGCTGTGCAGGCTTTGGCCAACCAGATTTCATATTATGAACTGAGGCTGGAAGAGCCATTTCAGGCCCTGCGTTTCTTGCGCGATGAATTGGAATCGCAAGAAGGCGATTCTTCAGGCGGCGACGAAGGGGCGCCAGGTTGAGCCCCATGGATGGGATTTTGCTCGCCATTTTTGTGGTCGGCCTGATCATCATCCTGATTTTGCTGATTTATTTGGTCGATCGGGTGAACCAGATCGAACGAGAAACGCGCGGCAATCATGGCGCGGTCGCCAAAGCCACAGCCCTGTCTGCCGGTCCTTATTTCGGTTTGGGCGGCCGCAAATTGTGGGACGCCATGACCGAGCATCCGCCATCAGGCATCGATGCCGCCGAATGGGCCAACGTCAGGCAACGTTATGCCTTGGCCTTGCAGTTGCATATAGAGTCTATTTTTGAAGAAGGGCAGCGCGACGGTCAGCGGGGCATGTTAGGCGAGCCCAAGAACCCGCGAGTCATCTCTACCCCGGAGGGCAATCTCGAATCTTGGCTACCCCCCACACATGTGAAGTCCATGTATCAGTGCGGTGTGGATTCGGTGACCCAGCCCGAGGAGGTGCTCATGGGCGTCCGTGCCAGTCTGAACGAGGCCGGAAAATCTTTGTACATGCAGGCCGGATTCACCCAGTTCCCCACCCAGTCTGATTTGTTGTTGCCGGGCCCTATGCCCCCCTTACCGTCTCTGGTTGACCCATTACCCTCCGAGTCGGTGGCCAGCAGCACCCAAACCCCAGCCGGGGCTTTACGCAAGTCCTAAGCACAGATATTGACCTTCAGCGCTCAAGTTTGCCGGTTAGGCGCCGATATTTCTGAACAAGACAGTTCAGGAGTATCCACAATGAGATCATTTGCCCGTGCCGCTGAGAGTTATGGCGCCGTCCAAGTCATGTCCGGCGTTGCCTCTGCCGACAATGTGCAACTCATTCAGATGTTGTTTGATGGCTTTCTGGAGAGCTTGTCCGTGGCCAAGGGCCATATCCTGAATAATGCCATCGAAGAGAAATCCAAAAGCATTTCCCGCGCCAGCCGCATCGTGGTGGGGCTGCAAGGTGCGCTCGATTTTCAGCGTGGTGGCGAGTTGGCACAAAATCTCAATGACTTGTACAACTATGTGCTGCGTCGACTCATCCATGTGAACGTCCGCAATGACCTCCAGGCCCTTGAAGAGATCCATGGCCTGATGCAGGATGTGGCCGATGCTTGGCAGAATCTGCCCGCTTTGCTGGGCACTGCCGGGCGGCAGACCTCATTTGCCAGTTGAGGTTTTCAGGCTAGGATAGGGCTCTAACCGGAGCCCATATGATCAGCTACGACATCCAAGAGTGGGGCAAGCCCCTGCAGCAAGCCGTCAAGGCACAACCGGTGCCACAGGGCACCGAAGTGCTGATAAAGGTCAAGTACTGTGGCATTTGCCACTCGGATGTGCACATTCGGGATGGTTACTTTGACTTGGGTGGCGGCAAAAAATTCCACATGAGCGAGCGTGGCATGAAGCCACCCGTCACCATGGGTCACGAGCCCTTTGGCAGCGTGATCGCCGCTGGTCCGCAAGCTCAGAATGTCCCGATGGGACAAGATGTGCTGATTTATCCCTGGACAGGTTGTGGTGAGTGTCCCCGCTGTCTGGAAGGCATGGACAATTGGTGTCCCACCCCTCGCTTTCTGGGCATTCAAAGGCCCGGTGGCTATGGTCAATACATGCTGGTCCCGCATCCGCGCTATCTGATTGATGCCAGCGGACTTGAACCGGCTTATGCCCCCGTTTTGGCTTGTTCCGGCCTGACCACCTACAGCGCGGCCCGCAAACTCATGCCTTGCGCCCCCACCGATGCGATTGTGGTCATGGGGGCCGGTGGCCTGGGCCTGATGGCGGTGGCCATGCTCAAGGCCTTGGGTCACCAGCACATCGTGGTGTGCGAAATCGATTCCCGCAAATGGCCGGCGGCCCAAGCCCTGGGCGCACAGCGCACCCTAGATCCCAGTCAGCCCGACGCTGCCGCCCAATTGGCGGCCCTCTCCGGTGGGGTGTGGGGCGTGCTTGACCTGGTGGGCGCTCAGGCCACCGCCACCCTGGGTCTGGCCGCATTGCGCAAAGGCGGGCGCTATGTGGTGGTGGGCTTATATGGAGGTGAAATCCCACTCTCGCTGGTGCCCATGGCGCAAAGGGCCATCACTGTGCAAGGATCTTATGTCGGTTCACCGCAAGAGTTGCGCGAAGTGGTTGCCCTGGCCCAATCGGGTCGACTGGCCCGCACGCCCACACAGGTGTGCCCTCCAGCTCAGATCTCGGACGCTCTGGATCAATTGAAAGCCGGGCAGGTGATCGGGCGCATGGTCGCCCAGTGGGGTTGAATTCAGCGCGCGGGCGCAGCCCCCGGGCTGACTGAGGGCACGGTTTTGCCCAAAGCCGTGCCTGCCGTACCCCCCAATACCCCCAGAGCTGCATCGCCGGCTACCCCGGCAGAAATGTCCAACGCCCCCGGGGCCGGGGCACCGCATTGGCGGGCCAGATTGGCGGCGTCAATGCGGTCGGCGGCCCCCAAACCGACATGGGTCAAAAGCAGGGGCAGGGCACTGACCGGCCCCGCCGCCAAAGCCACGATGGGTGTGGCCAGCATCGTGGTGTTTTTGATGTCCTGGTGTATCCAGACTTCGCCCAAGGTCTGCTGGCAGGCGGCGCTGCGATACTCTGGTCGGGTACGGTCGAGTTGTTTCGCGGTTTCAGTGGAATGACTGGCACAACCGGCCAAGGAGAACACACCCAGCACCCATGTCAAGGGCTGCCAGCAGTTCGTAGTCGACATCTTAGCCATAAAGCCGCATTGTGCTGGAATTTTGCGACAATGCACAAAGTGCCCGAATGGTGAAATAGGTAGACACAGCGGACTTAAAATCCGCCGCTTTCCAGAAATGGGGCGTACCGGTTCGATTCCGGTTTCGGGCACCAAGAGTGCCATTAGCGCCCGCTGGGGCATTGAATGAATAGACGATGCGATATCATTTCCCTGTTCAGGGGAAACTATGACACGGTACAACGCGCCTTTTGAAATTCACGTCCATGGCGACTTGGGCCTGCGCCCCGAGGTGGGCTTTGACGCCATCCAGGAGGCACTCAAGCCGCTTTGGAAGTACGCCGGCGCCCGTTCCCTGAGCGATGGGGCCGCCAGTGCTTATGACGACGAACCCGGCATACGCCACGACAAGGTCCAGCATATGTTGCACATATGCTGGACGGTTTCGGGCGACGAGGACTTCCGTCAAAACCTGGACGATTTGTGCATGGGCCTCAATGAGCTCGTGGCCACGGGGGGCGTGCTGGAAGTGACTTTTTATGACGCCGAATTCGAAGAGGAAGCTGAGGCCGAAGGCGCAACCTCACGGGATGATTTCCTGATGCTGTTTGTGGGCCCCACGCCAGCGGCCATCATGCAGGTGCAGCGCGATCTGCTGATTGAGGATGTGGTGCAACTCATGGAGCGTCATTTCGAGGCGAGCGAACTCGGTGGCGTCATCCAGGAAATTGATCGCTTGTTCAGTGAACGCTTTGACAACCTGGTCAACTCACTTGAGCTGGGTAAGCCGCCCCGGGGTGGTCATGGCGGCCCGGGGGGGCACGGCGGCGGG
>JBEAZY010000165.1:0-2753 GCA_041159205.1 Pseudomonadota bacterium | reverse complement strand
TGCCATGGATAAGTGGCACAGGCGACCAAGATCCGGGGCAGGGCCCAGCGATCGTGTTCGGGCCCAACCCTGCCACGGCGCATGGTGGTGGCCGTCAGATAACCTGCGGCTTTCGCCATTTCAACGTGGCGTGGTTCAAAGCGGCCATAGGGATAACAAAAATGACGCACGTCGGTGCCGAGTTGTGTTTCCAGCTCTTCTTTGGACTGTGTCATCTCGGCCATGCACAATGGGTCGTCGGTGGCCGTCAAATCGATGTGGTGTTGGGTGTGCGAGCCCACATCCATGCCAGCATCGATCCAGCGCAGCCAATGGTCGCGGTCCATCAGTGGCTTGGGTGCGACAACCCCCGAATCCCAAACATTGGTTTGACCCATCAGGCTGCTGACCGCATAACAAGTGGCGGTATGTCCGTGGCGACGCAAGATGGGCAAAGCATGATCAAAATTGTTTTGATAGCCGTCGTCAAAAGTGATGCCCACCACCCTGCCCTGACGCCGTCCGTCCAGATAAGGCTCGAGATCGCGCATGGACAAGCCTTGAAACCCGAGAGCGCTGAGCATGGCCATTTGCCAGGCAAAACCACGAGGCGAGACCACCAGGCCACGCAGGGGTGTTCCCCGTGCTGGCGGCACGTCGATCTGGTGGTACAGGAGGATCGGGATGGGATTCAAAGTGTCTGGTGGCAAGTGCTATCGACCATAGTGGTCTTCAAACCGAACTATGTCATCCTCGCCGAGGTAACTGCCCGATTGGACTTCGATGATTTCAAGAGGCATCACGCCCGGGTTGCGCAATCGGTGAGTTTGACCCAGAGGGATGTAGGTGGATTGGTTTTCGGAGAGGGTCAGCGTCTCATCGCCATTGGTGATTTGTGCCGTGCCCTTGACCACCACCCAGTGCTCGGCGCGGTGATGGTGCATTTGAAGGCTCAAACTGGCCCCCGGGTTGACCATGATGCGTTTGACTTTGAAGCGCGCCCCCTCATCGACCTCGAGGTACCACCCCCAGGGACGGTGGACTTGTCGGTGCAAATCGCCTTCGACCCGGTCATTTCTTTGCAATTGACTGACCACTTCCTTGACCCGTTGGCTGTCGTGCTTGGAAGCCACCAACAGCGCATCGGCGGTCTCCACGATCATCAAGTCACTGACGCCTACGGCACAAACCAGTCGGTGGCTGGCATGGATGAGGTTGTTGTGACCACCCACAACCATGGTGTCGCCAATCAGGGCGTTGCCCTCCTTGTCTTTGGGCAAGCTGTTCCAAACGGCATCCCAAGCCCCCAGGTCTGACCAACCTGCATCCAGCGCCAACATGCGCAGATCGATGCCTTGAGCGACGCAATGTTCCATCACCGCATAGTCAATGGACTCGGCCGGTACGGCCTCGAAGGCCGCTGGATTGGGGCGGACAAAAGCATGGTCTTGCTGCCGCTGCGCCCATGCGGCCTGTGTGGCTTGCAAAATATCTGGTCGAAGCCGGGCCAATGCGTTTAACCACACCGAGGCGCGCAATACAAACAGGCCTGAATTCCAAAAAAAGCCCCCATCGGCCAAATATTTCTCTGCCGTGACCAGGTCGGGTTTCTCGACAAAGCGCAACACTTCCAGCACCCCCCGATCTTGTGCATGGGCTGGTGCATGGGGCTGTGCCTGAACATATCCGTAGCCGGTTTCGGGCCGATCAGGGGGTATGCCAAAAATCACGATGGCCCCGTTTGCGGCCACTTGGATGGCCAGTCTGGCTGTACGAACAAATTCATCGCCCTGCTCAATGACCTGATCGGCGGGGGACACCACCAATACCGGATCATCTCCTTCGGCCATGGCCGCCAGCGCGGCCAGGGTCAGGGCTGGTGCGGTGTTGCGCCCAGCCGGCTCAAGAAGCAGTGTGGCTGGGTTGTTGTGAATTTCACGCCATTGTTCAGCAGCCAAAAAACGGTGAGCCTCGCTGGTCACCACGATGTTTTGGGAAATGCTGACCTCTTTGCAAGCCAATGCAGCCAGACGCTGGGCCGTCATCTGAAAAAGGCTGTTCGGACCGGTCAAGCACAGAAACTGCTTGGGAAAACCGCTGCGTGACAGGGGCCATAGCCGACTGCCAGAGCCGCCACACAAGATAACAGGAACGATGGGAGTCATGCCCTGAAAATTTTATCGTATTTCGCTGCGGCCTCGGCCCAACTGCGACGCCGTGACTCTGCCAGGCCCGCCTGAATCAGGCCTTGTCTGAGGGCCGGATCTGACAACACCTTGTTCACCGCAGAGGACAATTCATCGGGGTTTCTGGGGTCTTGAAGCACCCAGGCTTGATCAAGGTGGTTTAACTCTGCACTGAGGCCACAAAAGGGCGCCGGGCTCACCACCACAGGCAGGCCGCAGGCCATGGCTTCGAGCACGACCATGCCAAAGCTGTCTTCCAGCGTCGGGTGGACCAATGCATCGGCCGCCGCCATCAATTCAGGCACATCGGCTCTGGGCCCTAAAAAATGCAAGCGCGAGATCACCCCGAGCTCGGCAGACAGATGCTCGTATTCAGCCCTTTGACGCGACTGCCCCACCACGGCCACTTGAACGGTGGAAGGCCACAAGGTCATGGCCTTGAGCAAGGCATCCAAACCCTTGCGGGCATAGTCGTTGGCGACAAAAAGCAGCCACTGCCTCCCATCATCCCAACCCATGTCTAGGCGCTTCGATTCACGCGTCGAAGTACTCGAGGCTTCTCTCACCCCAGGGGTGATGACCGTGCTG
>JBEAZY010000164.1:0-3377 GCA_041159205.1 Pseudomonadota bacterium | reverse complement strand
CGACGACGAGCGCAGGCACTTTCAGGGGCTGATCCATTTGGGGCTGAGCGATGCATTCCGGCACTTTCACGAAGAGGCCAAGCTGTACAGCTGGTGGGACTATCGCGAAATGGCCTTCCGGCGCAACCGGGGTCTGCGCATAGACCATGTGCTGGTGTCCACGGCCTTGCTGCCACAAGTCCTTGACTGCGTCATCGACAAAGCCCCGCGCAAAAATGAACGCCCCAGCGACCATGCACCGGTGGTGCTGGAACTGGGGCCTGAAGCGCTGGCTTAGGGCGCAAGGGCCAGCCCCGTCGAACCGGGCCAAGTCAGCGCCCGGCCGGTCAGAGATCGAGCTCTTGAATTTTTCGGGTGATGGTGTTGCGCCCGATGCCCAGCTTTTGCGCCGCCTCGATGCGTCGACCTCGGGTATGGGCCAAGGCGGTCTGGATCAAACGGGCTTCGACGCGATTGACGATGGCATCCCAGACATCGCTGCGACCTGACAGCAAGAGCGACATGGCCTCTGCCTCTAAACCCAATTCCCAGTCCGTCTGGGCCAGTTCGGCCAAAGGCGTCAAAGCCGATTTCGTCACCGGGTGGGAAGGGGCCAAAGCGTGCGCCCCCATCGAGGCCGGGGGGTCAGTCCGCACCCCATCAGACAGGGCCGCTGCTTGCCCCGACTCTTCGGCTTCCATGGGTACGCTGCCAGACTGCACCTCGGGCGGCAGGTCTTTGGGTTCGATGACCTGAGCCGGTGCCATGACCGTCAGCCAGTGACAGATGTTTTCCAACTGGCGCACATTGCCCGGGAAGGGGAAATTCGCCAGTGCCGCTTGGGCCGCGTCAGAGATGCGTTTGGGTTCCACCCCCAGTTGCTGGGCACTCAGTTGCAAAAAGTGTCGGGTCAGCATGGGCACGTCTTCGCGCCGCTCGCGCAGCGCTGGCAAGCGCAGACGAATCACGTTCAAGCGGTGGAACAAATCTTCGCGGAAGCCTCCTTCTTTGACACGTTGCTCCAAATCCTGGTGGGTGGCCGCGATGACACGCACATTGGCCTTGATGGCGCTGTGTCCGCCCACCCGATAGAAATGCCCGTCACTGAGCACACGCAGCAGGCGCGTCTGCAAGTCAAAGGGCATGTCACCAATTTCGTCCAGAAACAGCGTGCCGCCCTCGGCCTGCTCAAAGCGACCACGCCGCATGGCCTGGGCCCCCGTGAACGCGCCGCGCTCATGGCCAAAGAGTTCGCTCTCCAGCAGGTCTTTGGGAATGGCGGCGGTGTTGATGGCGACAAAGGGCCCATCGGCACGCGGCGAGTGTTTATGCAGGGCGCGGGCCACCAACTCTTTGCCAGAACCAGATTCACCCGTGATCATCACCGTGACATGGCTTTGGCTCAGACGGCCAATGGCACGAAACACGTCTTGCATGGCCGGGGCCTGACCCAGCATCTCATGGCTGGGATCCATCTCAATGTGAGCGCCTTGTTCGCGTTGGCTTTCATCGACGGCGCGCCGGATCAGTTCGACGGCCTTGGAAAGGTCAAAGGGCTTGGCCAGGTATTCGAAAGCACCGCTCTGAAATGCAGACACCGCACTGTCCAGGTCTGAAAAGGCGGTCATGATGATGACCGGCAGGCCTGGCATGCGTTGTTTGACCTGAGTCAGCAAATCAAGCCCGGAACCGCCCGGCATCCGGATGTCGCTGACCAGGACTTGCGGCTGTTGTTCGCTGCCTGCGGCATCCAGGGCCTGCAATACCTCGCGCGGGTGCGTGAAGCTGCGAGTCGCCAGTCCATCGCGCTGCAAGGCTTTTTCAAGCACGAATCGGATCGACTGGTCGTCGTCCGCAATCCAGATCGGTTTGAGTGGTGTCATCATGTCCTGCATTAGGGCTGGGCCTCAAGGCAAAGGAATCAGAATCTTGAAATCGGTCCGTCCCGGCTCGCTTTCAAACTCAATCAAACCCATGTGTTGTTGCACAAAGGTTTGAGCAAGGTGTAGACCCAACCCCGAACCTCCCTCACGCCCCGAGACCAGCGGCAAGAACAACCGATCTTTCAGTGCGGGAGGAATGCCTGGCCCGTTATCGATCACATGCAATTCCAATGCCAGCTTATAGCGTTGCTTGCCCAATGTGACTTGCCTCGCGATCCGGGTGCGCAGGGTGATCTGCGCGTCCCCTGTTCGAATGCGCTCGGTCAAAGCCTGTGCCGCGTTATGGGTGATGTTCAAAACGGTCTGAATCAATTGCTCCAGATCGCCCCTGAATTCCGGCAACGAGGTGTCGTAGTCGCGTTGCACCCGCAAGCCCTGCGGGAATTCGGCCAGAATCAGGGCCCGGACACGTTCACATACTTCGTGAATGTTGACATTGCCCACCACATGCGGCTTGCGATGCGGTTCGAGTAATCGATCCACCAGGGTTTGCAGGCGGTCGGCCTCGCGGATGATGACCTGGGTGTACTCAACGAGGTCACGCGACTCGACCTCCATTTGCAACAACTGGGCAGCACCCCGTATGCCCCCCAAAGGATTTTTGATCTCATGCGCCAGATTGCGTATGAGTTCTTTATTGGCCCGGGCCTGCTCCATCAAACGGCCTTCGCGCTCTTGACGGGTTTGTTGCTCTATGGGCAACATTTCAACCAACACCCTTGCGCTGCCCTCGACCGGAGCCACCAACATATGAATCAAAACACTGTCCTGCCCGACCCGCAACAGATTGTCACAGCGCAAGACGGCAAATTCACCCTGACGGGCCGATTGCAAGGCCCGGTCCAGCTCAGCCGGTTGTTCCAGCCAATCGCGCAAAGACTGTCCCCAGAAGAGTTGTCGCGGCAAACCCAACAAATCCTGCACGGCGGTATTGGCAAACAAAATCTCGCCCCCGAGGCCAATCACCCAAACCATCGAGGCCATCAGATCCAGCGCCTGCCAGGACCCCAGCTCTGACTGAGCAACCGGCGGATCGGCTTGCACCCAGGGGCTGCGGTTCATGGCCACCTCGCCAACTCACGCTGCAGCGAAGCCAAATCGGCTTCGGCCCTGGCGGCCCGCACGGCATCGCCCTGTGCGCGGGCCTGCCGCCACTCGCCTTGGACACGCTCCAGCTCGGCCCGCAGCAAATCTCGCGCCCATGCATCGCGTTGCTTTTGTTCAGCAGGCTGAATCTGGGCATCTGCCAAAGGCACCGGAGTGGTGCGCTCACGCACGGCGGCGGTGGCTGCGGGTGCGGTGTGCACCGTGATGGACGCAGGCAAAGACACGCTGAGGCACTGTCTGCGCTCGGTCTCCGAGTCGGGCAAACGATTGGTGAGGGTCTGGCCGCAACGCCACACCGCTTCCTGGGCCTGAAGCTCAGGCGCACAAAGCGCACTCAGTGCCAAGATC
>JBEAZY010000163.1:0-19008 GCA_041159205.1 Pseudomonadota bacterium | reverse complement strand
AACTCCTTTTCTATCGCCTTGCGGGCATTGTCATGGGCGAATGTCCAGCCGCCATCACCCACGGGCCCCACATAGGCAAAGGCGATCTTCAGTGGGTCGGGTTTGGCGGGCGCGGCCGGGGTGGCGGGTGCGCTGGCTTCTTGTTTCTTCGAGCAAGCCAGCACCAGAAGTGCCATCGACATGATGCTGACGATTTTGAACATTCGGCGAGAGATGGGTGAATTCATGGTTAACTTTCAAGATCAGTCATTAAAAAATCAATGAGCGAACTCAGAGGGAGGAAGGAAAAAACCGCGACAGCGAACTGTCGCGGTATGAACCAGGTTGCCCTGGAGGAGACACATGAAAAATCAGAACAGAGCCAGCAACAAGCCCACGTTGATGGTGTTGGCGGTTTGGCCTTTGAGCAGGGCGTCGGTCAAGATGGTCGGGCCCGCAAAATTGATGAATGCCGTGTTGTCTGCCGTGCTCTTGTTATTAACCTTGGCCACCTGGCCATAAAGGGTCAGTTCTTTGGTCAGCTTTTGTTGCACACCGACGCCAGTAGTTTCAACGCTCAAAGTGCCGGCTTTGGAGTTGTAAATCCCCAGGTCAAAGCTGGTCTCGCCCGTCATGGCGTAGCTGCCGCCGACGCCGGAAGTGGTCATGGAGGTGGTCAAGCCGCCATCCGGGTTCTTTTGACTGGCGTAGAGGCCCTTCAAAGTGAAGCTGCCCATCTTGTATGCGCCTGAAGCGATGCTTCCCGATGCTTTGAGTGTGGGCGAAGGGGCCGTGTTGCTGGTGAATACCGTGCTGTCGTATGCGGCCAACCCGAATTTGAGGTTGCCCGTGGTGTAAGCCACGCTGGCCCGTGTGCCGGTTTTGACATTGGAACAGCCCGCGCAGGTTTTGGATTTGGTTTCCGGCACATACTGAGCCGCAAAAACCAATCCGCCCATGTCTGTGCTTGTGTAGCTGATGGCCGCATCGTCCACGGTGCCCAGGCCGCCTTTTATGTCGATCATGGCCAGCGCACTGCCAAAGTTAGAGCCCGCGCGTGGCTCGCCCAAGAGCACGGTTTTGAAGGCGAAATTGGGCTGAGTGCCCACTGCGAAAGAGCCAAATCCTCCCTTGATATAAATATTGGCTTCGCGGTTGAGCAGATCACCATTGCCGAACCAATAGCGCGAGTTGGTGCCATCGGCCGGCGCGATCAAAAAGCCTTGTTCCAGTTTGCCGCCCACAGTCAAACCCCCCGAAGCGCCCTTTTCGTAGGTCATGCCCACGAATGTCGGGGCATAGCCGCCGGTGACAAATTCACTTTTGCTCGATACGGCAGGCAGGTTCTTACCGGAAATACGGGTTGAGGCCACACCCCCGTCGATCAAGGCATAGGTGTACAAGCCTTCTGCGTGGGCTTGAACAGCCCCCAGCGCAGCGGCCAAGGCGATGAGCGGAATGAAATGGGTTTTTTCCATGAGTACTCCTGATGAAGGATTGGTTATGAGGAAGTCACATGCGGACGAACTTTGCAATGCCAGACAGTCACAAGGAACAGCCGAACCGTGCCTTTTCCAAATAGCAATTCCTGTACCCGGGGAAATCATGCGATATGAGTGTCTGCATGCCCTAGAACGTGGCGCATTCATGTGCATGGCCCTATTTCCGTGCACATCACTGCATCGATGGTGAAAAATTGCACCATTTAAATCTTAAGGAATGTAAAGCGCGGTTTGCCTTGATCGCCATGATCAGTGGCTTGCCGGACTCTAGATCGCAGATACATGACTCTTCTATAGGGCAAGTGGTGAATCAGGCGCATTGGGTGGCTGATTGGTGATTTTCTGGCGCATCAAACCGGAAAGCTTGCGCAGGTTGGCATGGGGCTTGCAATGCGACTCGTGCCGTGATGGCCATTTTTAACAGACTTATTCCAAACCAAGGATCTGAAACATGAACTCTCGTCGCACCACCTTGAAAACTCTGGCGGCGGCAGCCGCCCTGACGACAGGATCGTTGTCGCTTCTGGCCCCTGCGCATGCGGCTGACACCATCAAAGTTGGCGTTTTGCATTCACTGTCAGGCACCATGGCCATCTCTGAGACCGTGCTCAAAGACACCGTGCTCATGGCGGTTGAGGAAATCAACGCCAAAGGCGGCGTGTTGGGCAAGAAGCTTGAGCCGGTGGTGGTTGACCCGGCCTCTAATTGGCCCTTGTTTGCCGAAAAAGCCAAACAACTGATCAGCCAGGATAAAGTGGCGGTGGTGTTCGGTTGCTGGACTTCCGTCAGCCGCAAGTCGGTCTTGCCGGTGTTTGAGGAGCTCAACGGGCTGCTCTTCTACCCCGTGCAGTACGAAGGCGAGGAATTGTCTAAAAACGTGTTTTATACCGGGGCTGCCCCCAATCAGCAAGCCATCCCGGCGGTCGACTACCTCATGAGCAAGGACGGCGGCGGCGCCAAGCGCTGGGTTCTTTTGGGTACCGATTATGTGTACCCCCGAACCACCAACAAAATTCTGCGCGCCTACCTCAAGAGCAAGGGTGTGAAAGACAGCGATATAGACGAGAAGTACACTCCCTTCGGCCATGCCGACTATCAGACCATCGTGGCCGACATCAAGAAGTTCTCTGCCGCCGGGAAAACAGCCGTCGTCTCGACCATCAACGGTGACTCGAATGTGCCTTTCTATAAAGAGTTGGGCAATGCGGGCCTGAAAGCCAAAGACGTGCCGGTGGTGGCATTCTCGGTGGGCGAGGAAGAGTTGCGGGGTGTGGATACCAAACCCCTGGTGGGACACCTGGCCGCATGGAATTACTTCATGAGCCTGAAAAACCCGGCCAATGATGAATTCACCAAAAAGTGGGCGGCCTATGCCAAGGCCAAGAACATTGCAGGCCACAAGGACAAGCCGCTGACCAACGACCCGATGGAAGCGACTTATATCGGCATTCACATGTGGAAACAGGCGGTGGAGAAAGCCAAAACCACCGATGTCGATGCAGTGATCGCCGCGATGGCGGGGCAAACCTTCAAGGCCCCCTCCGGCATCACTTCGAAGATGGATGAGAAGAACCATCACTTGCACAAATCGGTCTTTATCGGTGAAGTCAAGGCCGATGGTCAGTTCAGCGTGGTGTGGAAGACCCCGGGCCCGGTCAAGGCCCGCCCCTGGAGCCCATACATAGAGGGCAATGACAAGAAGCCCGACGAACCTGCGAAGAAGTAATTTCGCCTCTTTTGAAGCATCCGGCTGACGCCGGATGTTTTGCTTGATCGCTGGCCAAAAGACCGGGCCCAAGCAAAAACCCGGTAGGCAGCGGTTTACGGGCGCTGGGCGGGCGATGGCTGTAGCCACTGCCGCAACGATTGTGGCGTTGGCGACCCGACGCCGCGTTGAACCCCGCCTTGTCGATCAAGCAGCACCACATAGGGTGTGATGTTGCGCCAAGTGGGGTCGATGGTTGACCGGATGGCTGGCTCATACCCGTCAAAGGCAAAGAGTTGCGTCGTGCCTTTGAAGTGAGACGCGTGTCGCAACGCGCCGGGTCCGTCGGCATCCATCAGGACGACGATCAACTCTGGCCGGGTTTTGCTATTTTGGGCCGCGTTGCGTATGTCTCGGAAGACGGCCGGGCAGGCGCTGCAGTAAGTGGTTGTGAACATATAGGCTGCCGGCCTGGGGCCGGTGCCGAGTAGCGTGGCCCAGGTCATTTCATCGAAAGGTTTGACGGCCATCGCTCGGGCAGGATGCCCATGCGGTTCGGCAGCCTGTGCCATTAAAGCAAGCCCACTCCAGCACAGGGCCAACGCCCGCCAGAGTTTAAGGAGTGATGTCATAAACTTCGATCCCATGTGTGTTTCGCCAAACAACGGCCATTTTGCTTCCCGACTGGGCCAGTCGGGGGTGGTCATTGAACCCGGTGCTTAGACCCAAGAGGCTGTGCTGAAACGAGGCCCCGCCGTCTTTGGAATGCCAAAGATGAAGTGTGCTGGCCCCGGCAGCAAAGCTGCGCCAAACAATGGCAACCGTGGGGCCCAGCGACATCACATCCGCATGTTCTGCGGCATCGTCCGGAATTGAGCGCAGTGTGTGTTCCATAGGCGCGCCCTGTGCACTGAGTCGCACATAGCGCACCGCAGGTGCGCCAGCGCGAATTCCAAACCAGACCATGTGAAAGCCCTCGGGCCTGTCGGGCTGCGCCGCCGCATACGCCAGACCGGGGCCGTGATGCGGGCATGCATTGATTCGCCACTCATCAAAACTCGCCCGCTGAAGCTGAGGGGCCGGTGCCGTCAGTGCCGCAAATGCATGGTCACGGATTTGTTGTGGAAACACATGTCGCCAAAGGCCGAACAACTGTCCTTGTGCGTTTTGGGCAAGGGCAATCCGGCAGCACTCACAAGAGTGGTCTGCCAGCTTCTGGTCTGGCTCAAAGGTCTTGCCGCCGTCGTCAGAGATCTTGCGGTAGATCGCGGCCCCGGCATAGGGCTGGCCTGGGGCCTTGACCTGATCGCGTTTGTCGACCCATACGGTGACCAAGCGCCCCTGCCCGTCGAAAGCGACGCTTTCAAACCGGTGGGTGATGATCTGCCGGTCGTCATGAACTGTGAACGGGCGACCAAATGTGCGCCCGCCATCGTCGCTGCGCAGCATACGGATGTGGCCGGTGTAGGGTTTGGGCAGTGGCTGGGTGTAGGTGATCACGGTCCAACCCTTGGGGCCAAAGGCGATCTTGGGCCTGCTTTCACCTTCCGCCGCAATCTCGTCGTCGCCCGTATCCAAGACCTTGGGTTCGCTCCAATTCGGCGTTCCCGGGAAAGCGGTGTGCTGAACAAACAATCGACCCTGTGCGTTAATTCCAGCGACCCACAGGCGGCCCTCCGGGCTGAAAGCCGCGCCGATGGCCAGTGAGGGCCGCTTGTTGGCCTTAGGGGGGGACTGCGCCCAGACGCTCATCATGGGTATGAGCGCCAGAGCAAGCAAAACACGTGTGACCAAGAGTTTCATAGAGTTATCCTTTTACCAAAGCACATCGACGCCGCCGTATACGGCCCGGGGAAGCGCCGGTGAAAACACCGGTGTGCTGGATGAAACGGAGGCGCTGTCGGCGTAGCGCTTGTCGGTCAAGTTCATGACGCGGGCATGCAGTCGAACCGAGTCGTTCACCGCGTGGCTCAGACGCAAGTGATAGGCCTGGTACCCCTCGTATTTGCCGTAACTGGGGCTGTTGCCGGCTTCAAGCCAGTACGGCCCGAGATAGACCCATTCGAGTTGTGCCTGGGTGCGGGCGCTGGCCTGCCAGGTCAGCCGCGTGTTGCCCAGGGTCTTGGGTGCCGCTTCCATGGCCTTGCCTGAATAATTGGCGTTGGTAGATCCGCTGACGACCCAATCGGCATACTTGTGCTGAGCGAAGCTCAGTGCGCCGTCGATGCGCCAAGCCTTGCTCATCTGAGCGCCAAGAGCCAATTCAATGCCCTGATGCAGGGTCTTTCCTGCATTCACCGATGTGGTGACGTTGGTGGCCAGGTCCCGTTGCGAGACCAGGTCGTCGAATTTTTCCAGGCGATAGGCCACCAAGTCGTAATTCACGGCACCCGATGTGCCTCGCAGGCCTATTTCTGTTTGTTGAGCCCGAATGGGCTTCAGGCTTAGTGCCAGCAAAGCCTTCGTGCTGGCCCGCGCATCGCTGCTGTCGCTGCCTGCGCGGAACAACTGAGATTCAGACGGCACCCGGAAACCATGGTTGTGTGAGCCGTACAGACTGGTCTGGGCTGCGATGAGATGCGTGAAACCCAATTTGGGCGATGCGCGGGAGAATGTGGCGGAAGAGTCAGCGGCCTGGCCGTAGTACTTGGATCCCAGCTGGACATTGCCACTGAGGTTGTTGTCCAGCTCGTATCCAATGCGGTCCAGGCGCAGTCCCAGCGTCAACAGCGTCTTTTCTGTTGGGTTCAATTGCAGGTGCGAGTAAGCCGATTGAGATTTGAAGGTGACCTTGTAATCGACAATGCGCCCGGCCACGGTGTAGCCGGTGTAGTTTGTGCCTGCGCCTGTTCCCGTCTTGATCATGTTCAATGCGTCTTCGGTGCGTGAGCCGGGGCTGTGCTCCAGATCCAGCCCGATGATGAGTCTCGGCTTCCAAGGGCCTGAATAATCGCGCCGCCATTTGGTCAACAGCCCAAGCGACGCCACGTCGGTCTTTTCGATCCGGGGGTCTGAGCTGAAGTTGTATGAGCCATTCAGATCCATTTGATTAGAACGTGCGTACGGTGTGATGGTGAAGACGTCGTCCCCTGACCAATGGGTGATCTCGCTGGACAACCGAAGCGCTTGTACTTTCCGGTAGGCCGCAGAAAAGTTGTTTTGGGTCGGGTTGTTGTCGTAGTCGGCTCGCACCAGAGGCGAGTTGGCGCCTGTTTGCTGATCAATGGAGGTGAAGCCGAGAATAGTCTTCACAAACATTTGTTCTCCGACAGCCTGGTCCCAGCGGAAGTTGGCGCTGGTCCGGTCATAGCCCGTTTGCTGCCGCCAGCCGTCGCTGTGCGAGCGGTTGATGCTGATGCGCAGGCCGCCGTCAGGGTTCGCCCCGAAAGTGCCATCGACCAGCAACCGTCGCCAGCCAAAACTTCCAGCCTCGACAGAGGTTTCGATTCCGTTGCGTCGGGCCGGGGCGCGGGTGATGACGTTCACCGTGCCCGCCACGGCATCAGAGCCGTACAAGGCCGAGCCGGGCCCCCTGACGATTTCCACCGAGCCGGCTTGGGGGATGTTGACTTCGTACAGTGCGTTGTGATTGAAAAAGCCCGTCGCCCGGGTCGGGATTCCATCTTCCAGGTAGAGGTAGACGGGGTTGGTGGTGAAAGGCTGGCGGATGGCCATATTGTGGCCTTCGCCATTGGTGACGCCCACCGCCACGCCAGGGACCTGCCCCAGCAGTTGTTGCGGATGGGTGAGCCCGCTGCCTTTGATCGCGTCTTGTGAAATCACGCCGATCGATGCCGGTGTTTGTTGCAGGGTGGTCTTTTCTTTGGTGGCGGTGACTGTCACCACATCCAAAGTAGAAGGGTTCAGGTGTTCTGGTGTTTGGGCCCAGGATGGCGACATGGCCAGTGCCAAGCCGACCCAAGCCGTGAGGGTGTGTGGATTCATGAAGTGGTTCAATTCTTTAGGGCCTGGCCCTTGTGTGCTTTGGGGGCGCGCGCACGAACGTACAGTGAATCGGTTTTGTTCGTGACAAGCGCAACGATCACGCCGCCCTCAGCGCATGAGGCGGCGCTTGTCCCCTGGTTAAACCCTGGGGAGGTTAAAGCACGAAGGAAGGGGGGCCGCGCGATGGCAAAGGCGGCGCGGTGGCGACAGCGATGCGCGCCGCGGCGATCGGGTGCAGGGCATGCGCCAGGCCGGAAGGCTTTTCAAGCTGCGCTTCATAGGACGGCGGTGGGGCCACCGCAGACACGCAAAGGGGGCAATCCATTTTTGCCGTGGTCTGGTTACCTTCGCCATTGCCGTCCAGGTCGACCAGTTTCATGCCGCCCCCGGCGCAAATCCACTGCGAGTTGCCGCTTTTCATGGCCGTCGAGGCCAGCGTTGCCCCAAGGAACAACGCAAACCATGCCAGCACCAGGGCGGCCAATAATTTGGAAGTTCTAAGGGCATGCATGGCCTTATTTTCTCATACCCTGCACCATGGCGCATCTCGGGCCATCTGCTCCATGGCCTTGGCACGGCACTTGCGTACCTGTCAGAAGAATTTCATGCCGACCCGTCGCCCTCCCGGGCGTTTGGAAAGGGAGACATTGGTCAAGCCATTTGAAAATCCGGAAACCCACCCGCCCCGGTGTGACACGTGTCAGTATGTGATGCCCTCTGCCACATCGGCCACGGGCTTGCGGTGTGGGTTGAAATATTTTCTAAGCCCGGTGTGGGTTCGGAAGTTTCAGCGCATGCAGCATTTCCCAGAGATCCAAGCCGACTCGGCGTGCGAGAGTTGGGCTTTGCATGACCCCGACGATGCGTCACCGGCATGAAGGCCCGGCAAGCGGTCAGCGTTGGGCCATGTGGGCATGGATGGCCCCGGGGGTGGTCAACCAGATCTGTCCCGCATCACGCGCTCTGGCAATGTGTGAAAGGGCACGGCGCAGGTGCTTCAGGCGGTAGGGTTGCCCGACGATATAGGGGTGTAGGGCAATGCCCATGACCAAAGATTGGTGTCTGGACTGTTGCAACATTTCATCCATCTGGTCGATGATCATTTGTGCAAAATCTTTGGCATCGAGCTGCCGCGCCATGATCATGGGGATGTCGTTGAGCTCCTGGGGGTAAGGGATAGACCACAAACCTTGTCCCCCACGTGTGTTCATGCGGACGGGTTGGTCGTCATGACACCAATTCAGGGTGTAGCCATAGGCGGTTTCAGCCAGCAGGTCAGGTGTAAGCATGCTCTCGGATATCCAAGGCGACAACCAACCCTGAATATCGACCTGGCTTTGGGCGCGGATGATGTCCCGGCAGTTCTTCAGTAGACTGGCTTCGGCTTGTGCGCTCCAGGTACCCTGGCGTTCCGCATTGGTGTGGCCATGACCGACCAGTTCATCTCCGCGTTTCACATGCGCTTCGATCAAGCCGGGGCAGTGGTCATACAAGGCTGTATTGATCAATGCCGCAGCGGGCAATTTCAATTCGTCAAACAATTCCAGGCAGCGCCAGGCACCGACACGATTGCCGTATTCACGCCAGCTGTAATTGAGCACATCGGGCTGAGGACTGGGCGGGCCCAGATGGGCGCCCAGTCCCGCACCAAAGGCAAAGTGTTCCAGATTGATCGCGATATACACGGCCAATTTGGCGGGGTGAGGCCAATTCAGGGGCTCTCGCTGGTGTATGGCGCTGTAGGCGAATCGGCCGTGGTCAGGCAATAAGCCCATGAATTCAGGTTCTGCTTGGCTCATCACAGTCGGCTTTCTCGAAGTTTGAATTTTGGTGCGCACCCGACGCCTGCAGCGAGGGGCATGTCACTTATTGGGGCAGTGGGGCACCAAGTGGGTGCGGCATACCGGCCGATTTTATTTTGCGTGGTGTTCATTCCCGCTTATAGAGCAATTCCCATTCCAAAGCGTTGGCACAAATCGTGCAGATGGCCTCTTGCGATCTCTTCGACCCGACCGCATTGAATCAAGGAATCATCATGACACTGAATCGCCGAAAAATTCTGGCCGCTGGTACCGCTTCATTGTTGGCTTCGCCTTCTTTGGTGCTGGCGCAAAGCCCCTGGCCCACCCGTGGGCCCATCAAGCTCGTGGCTCAGTTCCCGCCCGGCGGTCTGGTCGATACCGTCTCGCGACTGATGGCACCGCATCTGTCACAGGCATTGGGTCAAACGGTGGTGGTTGAAAACCGGGCTGGGGCTGGCGGCCTGATCGGCACTGATCATGTGGCGAAACAGCCGGCGGATGGATACACCCTGTTGGTCAGCCATGCATCGGTTCACATCTATGCCGCCGCCACCCGCAGCAGCATGCCTTTTGACCCCGTCACTGACTTTACCCATATGGCGATGTTGGTCGAGGCCCCGATGGTGGTTTTGGTGCGCGGTCAGTCGCCCCACAACAGTCTGGCGCAGTACATCAACGACGCCAAAACCAAGCCCGTGCGTTACGGCACGTCAGGGATTGGTTCGGCCAATCATTTGTATGGCGAGCTGCTCAAGATCGAAGGCAATGCGCCGCAACATGACCATGTGCCCTATCAGGGCAGCGCACCGGCCATGCAGGATTTGCTCAGCGGTCAAATCGACAGCCTGTTTGACCCCATCACCACCAATGTCGCTCAACTGAAAGCGGGCTCTTTGCGCGCCTTGGCTGTGTCCACCCCGGCCCGCCTGCCTGCATTGCCCAATATTCCCACCTTTGCTGAACTGGGGTTTCCCTCCATGACGGGGTCGCAGTGGCTGGGTTTGTCTGCGCCCAAAAACTTGCCGACCCCCATCGCGCAAAAGCTGACCGCCCTGATGCCTGAAATTCTGGCCAAACCCGACATCGCTTCACGCCTGGAAGAGTTGCAAACCCTGCCGCGAAAATCACCCCTGGTCGGTGATGATTTTGTTAGACTCATTCGTTCACAAATTGACGGCTGGACCAAGGTCGCCAAGCGAGCGAATGTGCAGGTGATGGTTTGAGAGCCCCAGAAGATACACATATCGATTTTGCGCAGTTGACGGCTTATCAGCGTTACAAGCTGATGGCCAGTCTGATTGTGCCCAGGCCCATCGCCTTGGTGACCACCTTGGGCGCCAACGGTGTGGTCAATGCCGCGCCCTTTTCCATGTTCAATATGCTGGGCGAAGACCCGCCCATTCTCATGATCAGCATCAACAAGCTGCAAGATGGGCATTTGAAAGACACAGCAGCCAATATCCTGGCCAATGGTCAATTTGTGGTGCATATCGCCGATGAGGCCATGGCCGAACAGATGCACGGTTGCGGACGCACCTTGCCCTCGAATGTCAGTGAATTGAGTGAGGTGGGCTTGACCACCACGCCATCGGTTCGGGTCTTGCCACCACGCATCAGCGAAGCACCTGTGGCTTTTGAGTGCACTTTGCATGAAAAAATAGAGACCGAGAGCCGGTATATTTTCATCGGCCAGGTGCTTTGGCTCAGCGCCAGGCAAGGCTTGGTCGACACCGAGCGTTGGCGGGTGAATTTGCGTGACTTCCATCCTGTGGCACGCTTTGGCGCCAGCTATTACATTCGCACTTCAGATCGATTTGAGATCAAAGATCCGCAAGACCCGGTCAGTCATGGCGAGCGCTCGATTGATCAACTCTGATCAGTGTAATTTGACCTTGGGATGGGTTTGTTTTGTGATCAGGCGCGCCAAGGTATGCAAGGTGGTTTTGGTGGGGCCGTGGATCGCCAGTTCGTGCATTTTGTACAACGACAAGTACATCAGTTTGGCAAAGTAGCCTTCAATCAGCAGGCTGCGGCCCAGTACCCCGCCCATCATATTGCCCACGGTCGAGAACTTACCCAAGGAAACCAAAGAGCCAAAGTCTCGGTAGTGGTAAGGTTGAAGTGCTTGGCCTGCGAGGCGGCGCTTCATTTGCCGGACCAGATGCGAGGCCTGCTGGTGTGCGGCCTGCGCGCGCGGTGGCACGATGCCCGCGCGCCCGCCCTGTGCATCGCTGCATGGACACGCCGCGCAGTCTCCGAAAGCGAACACGTCAGGGTCGCGGGTGGTTTGCAGGGTCGAGTCCACCACCAGTTGGTTGTTGCGGTTGGTTTCCAGGCCCCCGAAGTCTTTCAGGAAATCCGGGGCTTTGACGCCCGCTGCCCACACCACCAACTCTGATTCGATTTCCCGCCCATCGGCCAGACGGATGCCTTTGGCGCTGACTTCCATCACTTTGGATTGGGTCAACACATTGACGCCCAGTTGGGTCAAGAGTTGCTCGGTGGCCTGGGACAGACGTGCCGGCAGGGCGGGCAAAATCCGGTCTGCCGCTTCAATCAGGCTGACCTTGATGTCTTTGTCTGTATCGATGCGGTTCAAGCCAAAGGCCACCACCTCTCGCGTTGTCCGGTGCAGCTCAGCCGCCAGCTCGACGCCTGTGGCACCGGCACCGATGATGGCCACATGCAGTTGTCTGGGGTGGATGATTTCCGTTTGATGGTGCGCCCGGATGCAGGCATTGACCATCTTCGAGTGGAAAGACTTGGCGTCGTTTTGATTTTCCAGTTTGAGCGCGTGTTCTTTGACCCCCTGAGTGCCAAAGTCGTTGCTCAGTGAACCGATGGCCACGATCAGGGTGTCGTAATGGATGCGCTGCGATGGCGTGACAGCCAGGCCGTCTTCGCCCCGGTAGGGGGCCAGTTCTATGGTTTTTTCAGCCCGGTCAATTGACCTCAACTCGCCGATGCGGAAATTGAAATGATTCCAGTGGGCTTGGGCCATGTAGTCGACTTCATGGTCGCCCCAGTTCATGCTGCCCGCCGCGATCTCGTGCAGTTTGGGCTTCCAGATGTGGGTGCGATTTTTGTCGATCAGTATGATTCGGGCTTTTTGGCGGCGACCCAAAGAGCGGCCCAGTCGGGTGGCCAGCTCAAGTCCACCCGCGCCTCCCCCGACAATGACGATCGTGTGTGGTGCAGACATGGTGGTTTGAACGGCGATAGCCCCAAAAGAAAACATTCTAAGCTTGAGGGGCCTGGGCAAGCTTGGCCGAAAGAAACTCGACCAATGCCCTGACCTTGGGCAGAACAAACTTTCTGCTGGGGTAGATCGCATAAATTCCCAAATCGAGCGAGCGATATTGCGGCAGAATTTCCACCAGCTGGCCATTGGCCAATGACTCCTCAATCAGAAAGGCCGGCTGCAACTGAATACCTGCCCCCTGCACGGCAGCGGCAATGCAGGTGTCGCCATTGTTGGACCACATGCGCGGGCGCACCTTGACGCTGACCGGGCCCTGCGGCCCGGTGAATTGCCAGTGATCTCCCATGGCCATCAGGCTGTAACTCATGACCTCGTGCTGAGTCAGCTCTGAAGGATGCGCAGGTGTGCCCCGGCGCTTGAGGTAACTGGGGGCTGCGCACAGCACCAGTCGTGTTGATGCCAGCCGGCGCGAGACGAGCGTAGAGTCTGGCAGACGCGCAATCCGCACCGCCAAGTCGAACCCTTCTTCCACCAGATCGATCACCCGATCGGCCAGTTGCACATCGAGCGTGATCTGCGGGTGTTGCTCCAGAAACTCTTGCCACAGGGGAGCGAGGTGACGTATGCCATAGCTCACTGGCACGCTCAGCTTGAGCAGCCCGCTGGCTGTGACGCGGCGGGTGGAGAGCTCTGCCTCAGAGGCCTCGATGCTGGACAAGATGTCGCGGCATCGGGCCAGGAACACTTCCCCTTCAGGAGTGAGCGAGAGCTTGCGGGTGGTGCGGTGCATCAGCCTCACCCCCAGCCGTTGCTCCAGATCAGAGACGTGTCGCGACACGGCCGCTTTGGACATGCCCAAGGCATCGGCTGCCGCGACAAAGCTGGCCGCGTCCACCACGGCCGTGAATACTCGCATCTCCTGAAATTTGTCCATTGTTTCGATTTTTGCAACAGTAAATTCATATTATATGTATTTATCTTTTTATTTAAGAACAATACAGTAGAGCCTGTTCCCGCTGAGCGGGGTCATCTTGATAAAGGAACTCACATGACTGCAACCCTTAACCTCACAGGCACTTCAAAAGGCACTTTTGCCCAACGCGTGCTGTCAACCCACGACCACTGGGCACCCCTGGCCCTGCGATTGGCGGGCGGTGCCATCTTTGTGGCCCACGGCACACAAAAACTGTTCGGCTCGTTTGGCGGCTACGGCCTGGAGGGCACCGGCCAATTCTTTGACTCGATCGGCCTGACACCGGGCTACCTGATGGCCCTGTTGGCGGGTGCCGTTGAATTCTTAGGCGGTCTGGCCTTGGTCGTGGGCTTGCTGGTGCGCCCGGCCGCAGCAGCCCTGGCATTTGCCATGTTGATCGCCGTGTTCGCGGTGCACTTTGCCAATGGCTTTTTCCTGGACAAAGGGGGCTTTGAGTACGCGCTGGCGATGCTGGCCCTGAGCGTGTCGCTGTTCTTCTCGGGCGCGGGCCTTGCCTCTGTGGACCGTTACCTGAGTGTCAATAAGCCATCACGCACACCTCACAATCTCATGTAAAACCTATACCATCGCTGACACGGTTGAAATCACAGTGGAGGCAAGATGGCCAGGGCAGAAGATCGCAAGGGTGGGGCCCGATGGCCTTGGGCCGTGGCGGCTGTCCTGGCCGTGGCCGGGATGGTCTGGGTGGGGCCGCGCAATGGCCTGGGCCCGGATGCCCCCGCCGATCGGCCCACGCCACCGCAGGATTTGGCCCAAATCGACGCCTGGTTGGCCCAGCGCGAAGCGGCTGTACCAGCGCTGCGTGCCGACGTCAACAAGCGCATCACCTGGCACGAGCAGGTGGCTGCGCTCACCCCCTGGGCCGTGGTGTATGTGCATGGCTTCAGTGCCTCGCGTCTGGAGACAGCCCCCTTGGCTGCCGAACTGGCAAAAGCGCTGGGGGCCAATTTGTTTGAAACCCGATTGACTGGACACGGCCAGGACGCCCGGGCACTGGGGCAAGCCACGGTTCAAGACTGGTTGGCCGATATGGATGAGGCCCTGGTCATCGGGCATCGGCTGGGGCAAAGGGTGTTGTTGCTCAGCGTGTCCACCGGCAGCACCCTGGCCACAAAGGCTGGCTTGCGCCCGCTGGGGCGCGAGGGTGTGGTGCATGTGATGGTGTCCCCCAATTTTGGCCCGCGCCATCCCTTGGCCGAAGTGGTCAACTGGCCCTGGGGGCGCCAATTGGCCGGGTTGATCGAAGGCGAAATGCGCGGTGGCCCGCCTGCCAACCCGGAGGAAGCCCGGGTCTGGACTTCACCCTATCCGACGCGCGCGGTTTTCCCGATGATGGCGCTGGTGAAACACGTCCGGGAAAGCGACTTGTCGGCTTTCACGGCCCCGGTGCTGGTGTTTTATGCCAGCGGCGACCAGACAGTAGACCCCCGGCAAACCCAAGGGGCCTTTGAACGCATGGGTTCGGCACGCAAAACCTTGTCGGAGGTGCGTGACAGCGAAGCCGCAGGCCAACACGTGCTGGCGGGCGACGTGCGTGCGCCCTTGAGCACACGCCCCATGGTGCAAGGTATTTTGAATTGGGTGTCAGGTATTTAATTTTGCGGCCTGGTAAGCGGCGTGCAGCCGCTGCCAGATGGGGCCGGGGACCCCGGGGCCGATGCGGGTGTCGTCCAGTTGGGTGACGGCCAATACCTCTTTGCTGGCAGAGCTGAGCATCAGTTCATCGGCGGCAAAGACTTCGGCCCGGGTGATGGGGCGAAGCTCGAACGGCAGACCCAGCTGTAGACACAGCGATTCGATCAAACCATAGCGGATGCCTTCCAGCACACTGCCGTCCTTGGGCACGCCCAGCACTCGGCCGGATTGCACGACCCAGACGTTCGAGGCCGAGCCCTCCGTGAGCAAGTCCTCGCGAAACAGGATGGTCTCTGCGGCCTGTTGTTGCACACTGATTTCCCGTGCCAACACGGCCCCCAGCAAACTGGTCGATTTGATGTGGCCCTTGTGCCAGCGGAACTCGGGTGCACTGACGCAGCGCACGCCGTGGGTCAAGTCGTGGGCACCGGGCAAGGCCAAAGGCTGCAACATGGCAAACACGGTCGGGGTCAGCCCGGTCGGCGCCGCATGCACCCGTGGGGCGGCCCCACGGGTGATCTGCAAATACACCGTGTGGTCGGTGGCGGCCGGAGCACCCGGGTGCTGGATCAGCCCATGTAACAAGGCCATGAACCCCGCTTCGTCAAACGGCTGGGCGATGCCGACCTCTTTCAAAGAGCGCACCAAGCGCCGGTAATGTTCGGGCGCGCGAAAGGGAACCCCGCTGTACACAGGCACGACTTCGTAGATGCCGTCGCCAAATATGAAGCCCCGATCCAGCACAGACACGCTGGCTTGCGCCAAGGGTACCCAGTCGCCGTTCAAATAACAGTGCGGTGTCAAGCGATCATTCATGGTGCAGGCTCGTCGATTTCAGAGGTTACATGGCGGGTTTGTCCGACATTTCCTTGATATTGGTTTGTAACTCGGCGCTCATGGGCGCGTTGAGATTGATGCCTTTGGGCGGAATGGGGCTTTGGAACCACTTTTTATACAAAGCCTCGAACTCGCCGCTTTTCATCAGGCCACTGAGCGTCGAGTCGACCAGGGCCTTGAATGAGGGGTCGTCTTTGCGAACCATGATCGCATAGGGTTCGATCTGGATGGGGTCACCGACCACGGCCCACAGGGCCGGGTTCACCGCCGATGCCTTCAGACCATAGAGCAGGATGTCATCCATGGCAAACGCCGATGCCCGGTTTTGCTGCACATAAAGGAAAGAGTCCGAGTGGTCCCGGGCCCCCAGCAACTCAATGTTCAAACCTTGTTGGGTATTGAGGTTGCGGATGATTTGGAAGTTGGTGGTGCCGGTGGTCGAGACCACGCGCTTGCCTTTGAGGTCGGCCAGCGTTTTCACGCCCGAATCTGCCGCCACCAGAAACCGGGTGCCGGTGTAGAAATAATTGATCGCAAATGACACCTGTTTGCCGCGCTCGGCATTGTTGGTGGTCGAGCCGCATTCAATGTCTATCGTGCCGTTTTGCAACAGGGGGATGCGGTTTTGCGAGGTGACCGCCACCTGGGTGATTTTCAGGTCAGAGCGCCCGGTGGTTTTTTTGACTTGCTCCACCACTTTTTGGCAAATTTCCCAGCCAAAACCTGTCGGTTGGCCACTGCCGTCGAGGTATGAAAAAGGCACCGAAGACTCACGGTAGGCCACCGACATCTGGCCGCTGGCCTTGATTTTGTCCAGAGTATTCGAGCTTTGGGCCCAGACGGGCGTCAAGGCCCAAACAGCGCCCAGCAGGGCCAAAATCTGATGTGTCCGTTTCATGCTTGTCTCCTTGGGTGTGCAACGGGCTAGAACATAGCACCAAATGATGGGGGTCTGATTGGGTGTTTATACCCCCGGCAGGCGGTGCCGGCGGGCCAAATGTGTTTAACATTCCCCCATTGATGCATGAATTGGAGGGCCTATGCCCCGTGGCGATTTCGAACACAGCTTGATTTATCGGCGTTTGGTCAAAGCCGCCGGCCACTCCTGGGCCGGTTTGCAGTTTGCCTGGCGCTCTGAAGAGGCCTTTCGCGTCGAAGTGATCTTGTGCCTGTTCCTGGCCCCGCTGGCTTTTGTGCTCGAGCCCAGCACCTCGGGCCGTCTTTGGCTGCTGAGCGCATTGTGGTGGGTGCTGATGGTTGAGCTGCTGAACACGGCAGTCGAAAAAGCGATTGACCGCATTTCAAGCGAATCGCACGAACTCTCCAAGGCCAGCAAAGACCTGGGCAGTGCGGCGGTGTTGATGTCCATTCTCGGGGCTGTGGGGGTTTGGGTGAGTGTGCTGGCCTGAGCCTGCGGCTAGCGCCCCATCAAAGCGCGCGACTTCGGCGGGAATGCAGCAGCGACACATTGGCTTCGGCCGCCAGGGTGCTGGCATAAAAGCGCTCAATCATCTCGACCGAGGTGCGGGCGTTCTTGGCCAAAGTCAGCAAATCGATCTTGCCGCCATAAAGCAATCTGAAAGTGATGGCCGTGTGGCGCAGGCTATACAGCGACCGATCCGCGCCATGCGGGCCTGACTTTAAATCGAGGTCGTACAAAATCCAGTTGAACAGCCAACCGGCGATGCCCAGGGCCAGTTTGCGGTCTTCCTCCAGCGGAAAAAAGACATGGTCTTCGGGCCCGCCGCGCCCCAAGCGGGCGTTGTCTGCCTGAATTTTCTGGAACAAATGCACGGCAGGCGGCAAGCTGATCATCGGCGCGGCGTGGCGCTTCACCTCAGGCAGGGTGAGGCGCAAGTAGGTGAATTTCCCGCGCACAATCTCCACATGTTTGTGTTTGAGTTGGCGCAGATCACCGGGGCGGATGAAGGTGTAGACCATGAAGCGGATCAGCCCATTCATCGCCGCCGGCATGGTCTGGTACATGTCTTTGATCCAGATTCTTTTCCCCGGCCCCCAGGTGGTGTAGTGCTGCCCCTGCAGCTCACGGGCGCGGCGAACGATGGCTTTGTATTCGGTCAGGGTGAACGCCCCACGCGGTTTGTGCTGGGCCTTCACTGGTGGCAGAAGCGGCATTTGCGGCAAGATGTGTTTTCTGTGCAGGAACCGCAACAGTTTCAGACACACGGCCAAATACCCTTTGATGGTGGGGCTGCTGAGCCCCCGGTCCGTGAGGAATTGAACAAAGCCCTCCATCACCTGGGCGTCTATGGCGTGCAGCGCTTGTGATGAGAAATAGTCGTGGATGTACCCCTGCAACCGGGTTTTCGTCATCAGGTAAGAGTTGTGCTTGATCTCGTCGCGGCTCACCCGGGCCAACTCCAGGACCAGCAATTGCTCTGTCAAAATTTGCAGCGATGTCTGACCCCAAGATTCAAACGACATCGCCGTTTGGTCTGGGGGGCCATCAAAGGCGCACGCTGATTTCAGCGACTTGTCTACGAACAAATCGTCGTTGGCGGGCAACAGGGTGTACAGCAAGATCAGTTTCTTCGGTGTATTAAATGAATACTAATAATATATATAACTGATAAATTTATACTTTGGATACGGGCGGGATGTGTGTGGAAGTGACCTCTTTTCTTTTCTAACATTGATCAGAATTTATTGTCAAACTCATCTGGTGTTCGTGGCGGACAAACATCAAGCCAATGAAATATGAGCAATATGGCCTTCAGTTGGAGTTCTTTTTATTGATCTTTAGGATAAATTTTGTTGGAATGATCAATAAATTAGTCCGCATGAAAAAACCCACCGCAATGATGCGGTGGGTTTGAAGGATGGCTCTAAATCCAGGCTGGCACGGGGCCAGCGAGGGGATTAGAAGCGGTGACGCAAGCCGAGATCAATACCTGTAGTGCTGACAGATCCACCCACTCCAACAGCAGCGGCAGAATTCAGTCCCATACTGGCAACTGCGTTTTGTCCTTTTGCTGTCAATTTTGAGTAGGTGCCATACACTGCCGTACGCTTGCTCAGGTCATATACAGCCCCGACTGCTGTTTGCTTTTGACTTGCACCGTCTTCAATGTTTGCAACTGCGGCTAATGCAGTTCCTGCGACATTGGGGGTAAACGTGCCTTGACCACCGGTACGCTTAGCTGTCGCATAAGATGCCTTGAGGGTCCAAGGACCAGTGACATGCGTTACACCCAAAAGTGTGGTTTTGTTTCTCCATTCAGTGGTAGACAGAACACCAGCGGCGGCTGTGGTTCCAACAACGGCACCGTTAGTATAGACCGGGTCATAGGTCAGAGGAGCGGTAATAGCCGCAGTTCCCGCATTAGTCGAAGCAGTGGTTGCGGCAAAAGTCTGGGTGCCCATCTGAGCCATCAAACGAGTTGCGC
>JBEAZY010000162.1:0-8471 GCA_041159205.1 Pseudomonadota bacterium | reverse complement strand
TCAAATCATGTCGGCCATCATCGGCATCACCCTGGTGTTGTGTGCGGTGTTCGTGCCCATGACCTTTTTCGGTGGCTCGGTGGGGGCCATTTACCGACAATTCTCGGTCACCCTGGTGCTCACCATGTTGTTGTCGGCCTTGATGGCCTTCACCCTCACCCCGGCCATGTGCGCCAGCGTGCTCCAACCCATCGCCCGCGGACACGCGGCGGCTGAAGGCGGCATTCTGGGCGGATTCAATCGCCTCTTTACCCGGGCCAGTACCGGCTATGTGGGCGGGGTGCGCCGCATTCTGAGCCGCCCCTGGCGCTGGATGGTGGTGTATGCCGCGATATGCGCCACCACCGCCTGGCTGTTTCCCCGCTTGCCGGGAAGCTTCCTGCCCGACGAAGACCAGGGTTACTTCATCAGCATTGTGCAATTGCCGCCCGGCGCTTCCACCGAACGAACCCGCGAGGTGTTGTCGCAAGCCGAAAATTATTTCCTGAAACAACCCGAGGTCGAGCATGTCATCGGCGTCCTGGGGTTTTCTTTCTTTGGTCGTGGCCAAAACGCGGCCCTGGCCTTTGTCAAATTGAAAGATTGGGAACAGCGCAAAAACCCCTCCAGCTCGGTGCAAGCGGTCATTCAACGCGCCAATATGTTCCTGTTCTCCCTTAAATCCGCGTTTGCCCTGGCTGTCAACGTGCCCCCCATCCCTGAATTGGGGGCGGTGGGCGGTTTTGATTTCCGTCTGCAAGATCGCGCATCGCTGGGGCGAGAAACTTTGCTCGACGCGCGCAATATGTTGCTGGGAATGGCGTCCAAGCACCCCGATCTGGCCGGAGTGCGACCCGAGGGCCAGGAACCCTCGCCCCAACTGATGTTGGATGTCGACCGTGCCAAGGCCCGGGCCTTGTCAATCGACCTGGCCACCCTGAATGACACCCTGCAAGCCACCCTGGGTGTGGCCTACCTGAATGATTTCGTCCGTGCGGGTCGCATACTGCGGGTACAAATGCAGGCTGACCCGGAATTGCGGCGCAGCCCGGAAAGCATCCTGAAATTACCGGTGCGCAACACCCGGGGTGAATCGGTGGTCCTGGGAGAGTTCGCCACAGCCCGCTGGTCGGTGTCTTTGCCCAAGCTCGACCGCTACAACGGCCTGCCTTCGGTCAAGATTTCCGGCTCACCCGCGCCTGGCAAGAGCTCGGGCGACGCGATGGACGCCATGGAAAAGCTGGCCCGGCAACTGCCCCCGGGGCTGGGCTTTGAGTGGTCGGGCACCTCTTTGGAAGAGCGTTTGTCGGGCAACCAGGCCCCTGCCCTGTTTGCCATCTCGATTCTGGTGGTGTTCCTGGCCCTGGCCGCTTTGTACGAAAGCTGGGCCATCCCCTTCGCCGTGATGCTGGTCGTGCCCTTGGGGGTCCTGGGGGCGGTGTTGGCGGTCATGTGGCGCGGATTGCCCGATGACGTGTTTTTCAAGGTGGGGCTCATCGCCATCATCGGTCTGTCGGCGAAAAACGCCATCCTGATCATCGAATTCGCCCGTACGCTGAACGAAGCCGGTCGAAATGCCATCGATGCCGTGCTGGAAGCTTGCCGTTTGCGTTTCCGCCCGATTTTGATGACTTCTATTGCCTTTATCCTGGGGGTGCTGCCCTTGGCCCTGTCCACCGGAGCGGGTGCCAAAGGCCGTCAAGCCCTGGGCACCGGCGTGATTGGTGGCATGCTGGGTGCGACCTTGCTGGCGGTCTTCCTGGTGCCGGTCTTCTTTGTGGTGGTGCGCAAACTCTTTCCTGCCCGCACCATGCAGGCCACTGAGGTCGCTGCCGAAGCACCGCCCGCCGACGATGCCGAGCCCGAACCGGGCCAAGGCCCGGCAGGAGGGCCCCATGCTTAAGCGCCTTTACCTCCCCATCTCCCTCGGGATGGCCATGCTCACGGCCTGTAGCGGCCCTGGCCCCTTGTACCAGCGCCCTGATGCGGGCCTGCCTGCCGGCTGGAACACGCAAAACCCTGCGGCCCAGGTCAGCTCCCCGGCGGCTCTGCCCTGGCAGACGCTGTATGTCGATGCGCGCCTGCAAACCCTGATCCGCACCGCGCTCGATCGCAACCACGACATGCGTCTGGCCCTGACCCGCATCGAGGAAGCCCGGGCTTTGTGGGGTGTGCAGCGCGCCGACCAGTTGCCCAATGTCAGCCTGGGGGCCAGCCACACCGGTGCCCGTACCCCGCCGCTGGTGCAAGGCAACCCGGCAGCCGTCAATGTCCGGCGTTACGACCTGGGGCTCAACCTGCTGGCTTTCGAAATCGATGTCTGGGGCCGAGTGGCCAGCCTGAACGAGGCGGCCCGACTCAACTTTCAGGCCACTGAGGATGACCGGCGCACCCTGCGCATCAGCCTGATGAATGATGTCGCCAACGCCTATTTCGCATGGCTGGAAGCCCAACAGCGCGCCGTCTTGCTCCAGCAGGCCGAACAAAACCGCGATCAAATTCGTCACTTGACCCAGCGGCGCAGCGAAGCCGGTGCGGCCAGCCAGTTGGAACTTACCCTGACCCATAGCGCATGGCTCAATGCCCGCGCCGAAGTTCAGGCCATGCAGCGCCAGACCGAACAAGCCCGACTGGCCCTGACCCTGTTATTGGGTGGCACCTGGCCTGCCTCGATGCCCGAGGGCCTGCCCTTGCCCTTGCAAAACACCACCCTGGCATGGACCGATTTACCCTCGGAGGTCTTGCTACAACGCCCGGATGTACGTGCCGCCGAACAGCGACTGATGGCGGCCCATGCCAACATCCAGGCCGCCCGGGCCGCCTTTTTGCCCCGGCTCCAATTGACCGGCCTGCTGGGCAGCGCCAGTCCGGCCCTGAACAACCTGATGGGAGGTGGCTCACAAGCCTGGAATTTCGTGCCCAGCATGCAACTGCCCATTTTTGACGCGGGCCGCAATGAAGCAGGTCTCGATTTGGCCCTGACCCGCAAAAACCAGGCCGTGGTGGTGTACGAAAGAACCCTGCAACAGGCTTTCCGCGAAGTCGCCGATGCCCTGGTGGCCCGCGACACATTACAAGCCCAATGGCTGGCACAAAACGAAGGTCTTGACGCATTGCGTGAACGCGAGCGTCTGGTCGGGCTGCGGCATCGCCACGGTGCGGCCAGTTTGGCCGAGTGGCTGGATGCACAGCGTGATGTGCTGCAGGCCGAACAGGTCTTGGCGCAAATCCAGCGCCAGAAACTCAGCGCCAACGCCCAATTGTTCAAGGCCCTGGGCGGCGGCGACCTCTGATCATTCGAGCAGGGCCTGCACCTGCGCAGCGTGCGGCAAGGGGGCAATCGCCCCATGACCTTGCACCGACAAAGAGGCGGCCACATTGGCCCAGCGGGTGGCCTGCAGCAGTGTATCGCCATGCACCAAGCGCGTCAGCAAATTGCCACAAAAGCAGTCACCGGCCCCGGTGGCGTCCACCGCCGTTGTCATGCGGCCCGGCACCACAGTCATTTGATCCGGACCAACCACGACGGCACCCTGTGCCCCGTTTTTCAAGACCACTTGCGCCGCGCCATGCGCACGGCACCAGGTCAGATTGGCCTCCACCCCGGTTTGACCACTCAAGTGGACCAGATCATCGAGGCTGGGTAACAACAGATCGCAACAACCCATGGCCTCGGTCAGGACACGACGGGCCCGTTCGACATCCCACAAGGACAGACGCAGGTTGGTATCTAGCGCCACCCGTGTGCCACAACGCCGGGCCCAACGCATGGCGGCCAATACTGTGTCGCAAGCATGGTCTGAAATCGCCAGGGAAATGCCTGAAACATGCAACCAGTGGCTGTCGGCGATCAGCGCCGACCAAGCTTGCTGCAAATCATCAGGCCCCATCTGACTGGCCGCTGAACCGGCACGCGCATAACTGAAGTGATGGCCCTGTTCATCATGGTGGACAAAATAAATGCCGGTGCGCTGGCCTGGCATGCGACGCAGACCCCGGGTGTCCACCCCTTCGGTGTCCCACAACTGCAGCAAAGCGTCGGCCCAGCGGTCATCGCCCAAACGACTGAGGTAGGCCGTGCGGGCCCCGGCACGGGCAGCGGCGATGATGGCATTGCTGGTATCGCCGCCGAACCCTTGCAAATACAGCGGTGGCTGCGCCTGCACCTGATTGAACTCAATGAGGGCTTCACCCAAAGCCACCACATCCCACTGTCGCGGGCCACTGGCACACCAAGCTTCGGCTACGGGGGAATGGGTTTCTTGCACCATGGCCCATATTAGCACCCGGGTAGCCTTGAAGAGCCCTTCTGGTGCCGCTTTCAGAGGTCGAGCGCAGGCCGCAGTCGGCTGGCCCGCACATGCTGCCAACGCCCCAGCACCGAAGCCAGCAGCACGGCCCCCAGCCCCAGCCCCAGGGTCTGCCAAAAGGGGGTGGACCAATCACCCCCATACGCCCCGAACATCGCGGCCTTCAGGCCTTGCACCATCCAAGTCATGGGCAACCAAGGGCTGAGGGCCGAGAAAAACTCACCACTCAACTCAATCGGCACCACCCCTCCCGAGGCCGAAATTTGCAAGGCCAGCAACAACATCGCCAAAGCCTTGCCGGCATCGCCCGCCACCCGAATGAAGAGCAACAGAACCGCCACAAAGCTAGCCCCGGCACAGAACATCAAAGCCATCACAGGCCATAGGTGCGCGATTTGTAATTGGAACCACCCCAAAAGCAAGGCCAGCAAGAGGAGGCATTGGGCCCAGACCACACAACTCGGCACCCAGGCTTTGGCCAAGACCTTGGCCAAACTGTGATAGCGGCGGGCAAACCAGGCCACATGGCGACCACGCACCAGAAAAATGGCGATGCTGGCCCCCAGCCAAAGGGCCACCGGAATCACGCTGGGCACCATGGCGGCACCCAAATGGCTGACCGCCGCTTCAACCTTCAGTTCGGTGGCCACGGAGTGCGACAAACCCTCGGGGCTGCCGTCGATCAGTTGGACTTCGGTGGGCACGCGTTGCATCAACCACTGGGTGGATGAGGCCAAATACACACTGCCTTCACGCAAGCGATTCAAGCCTTGCGCCAGCTGCCCCTGTGATTGGGCCAGTTCCTGCGCACCGGTGCCCAGTTGCTGCAGCGCCGCGCCCTCGGGCCACTTAGAGACCATCTGACGCAGGCCGGCCCGCATGTCGCGCACCCCGAACACCAAGGTGCGAACCCCGTCGCGCAGGGCATCGGCGCCTTGCGCCAACTGCCGCTGGGCCTGTTGGGTTTTAAAAAGCCCATCACGCAAGTCGTTCAGACCGGTCTGCAAGGGGTCGAGTGCCTCATTCAAGGCGCTGCTGAAAAAAGGCACGCTGGGCTGCGACTCTCTGAACTGCTCCACACCCTGAATCAATTTCTGGCTGCCCGTGTGTAAGCCGCCCAAAGCCTTGCCCAGGTCTTGGTGCCCCTGGGCCAAATCTTCCGCCCCTAACCGCAGGCGGCGCACGTCCTCGACCGGCGGCAATGAAGACTCCATGCTGCGCAGGGCCAAGCCCAATTGCTGAGTGCCGCTGGTCAACTTGTTCACCTCATCCCCCAATTGATGCGAGCCCTGATTGAGCCGGCCCCCCGCCTTGGCGGCCTCGGTCAGACCGGTGCTCAACTCAGTCGTGCCCTGATGGATTTTGCCCAGTGCCGTGCGCAACTCCAGCAAGTCGCCTTGTGCTCCGCCGGAGGCCAGCACAAAACGCCAGCGCTGCTGGTTCAGGGTTTGATTGATCTGGACATCGAGATCTTCGGCAAATTTTTTGGCGATCAGATAAGTCTGATAGTTGTTGCCCGCCGAGGCATGCACCTCGAGGCGCCCCTCGTCCGCCATGCGACCCGGCAAAGCCAAGGCTGAGAAATCAGGCGGAATGATGACCGCGAAAGCCAACTCGCCGGATCGCACCCGCGCCTTGGCCTGCTCAGCCTGGGCCAAGGGGAAATAACCGAAATCGCCCTTTTGCATCAATCGGACCACCAGATCCGCGCCCATATTGACCGTTTGGTCTCGGTAAGTGTGCCCTCGATCGAGGTTCAATACCCCGACCCGCAAGGCCTGTGAGCGTGATGCCGGGTCCCACATGCTGGAGAGATAAATCAGCAGATACACGGCGGGCACGCACATCAATACCCACAAGGTCCCCCACCATTTCGGATGCCCCATGACCAAGCGCCACTCGATACGCATCATTCGGGCGCATTGACGAAAAAAAGCCATACTGGATCGGCCTTTCGGGCTAATGGAATCAATGAGGTCTCAGGGCGGGCCTGATCAGACCCGAATGCCGCAGATGTTAACCCGAGTTCAACAAGCCATATGTGCAGGTCAAGTTATCATCTTCGCAGGTGTGTGTCATTGAACACCCCCCATTTTCTCGTGACCCCATGTGCCCGTGGCAATTAATCGCTAGGGTGCCAGTTGGCCACCCGATCTTGACCACGCCCACATCAAGCTGCGGGTTTGCACATGACTTCTGCGCATGAAACAAATCATGGTCTGTGCTTATGATCTTTGATCAAGCCGGCAAAGCAAAGCTTTTCCGATGCGCCCTCTGCCAATCGTTTGGTGTCGTTTGCGGATGTGGCGCTGGAGGCCATTGACAAAACGCTACAAGCGAAGATAAAAAAAGCGCCCTTTTTATTCACGTAACTTCACATGTCGCCAAAGGTGTGAATGATGCCTTCAATCAACCCATCCTCTTCCAAAGTCACACGCTCGCGCGAACGTATGCGGGCGGCTGGCCTTCGCCCTGTGCAGTTTTGGGTGCCAGACACCCGTTTGAAGGCCTTTGCCGCCGATGTGCGATCGCAGTGTCAGGCGATCAAGGGTGATGCCCATGAAGATGATGCCATACGCTTTGCCGAGGAGGCCGCAGAACGCGTTAAGGGATGGGCCTGATGCAGCGCGGTGACCTGGTGACGGTTTCTCTCCAAGGGGCATACGGCAAGCCCAAACCGGCCCTGGTCGTTCAAACTGATCTCTTGTCTGAACTCGACAGTGTGGTGCTTTACCCTGTCACCAGCGAGTTGCGCACAGCGGCCTTTCGAGTGACGGTCGAACCCACCGCGAGTAACGGCCTACGCGCCTTGTCTCAGATCATGGTGGACAAATTGTCTACGCTACCCCGCAGCAAAATCAGCGCCCCTTTTGGCCGGTTGGAGGATGAACGCATGCGAGCGGTGGACAGGGCGCTGCTCCTGGTGGTTGGGGTCATCTGATCAGCCGTCACTCACCAAATTTTTTCGTGCTTTTTTATGCGGGGGCCCAAAGCCGCTTTTCATCTCGCCCCACGCCGAACACCCCAAACGTAAAAAACCCCGACAAATCAAAGATGTGTCAGGGTTTAATGTGTGGTAGGCGCGATTGGATTCGAACCAACGACCCCCACCATGTCAAGGATCATACCGCGGTTAAAAGCATGTGCTTTGGCAATTATAAAGCGGTGAAGAGCAAGTTTAATATCCATCATCAATTTAGGTAATAGTGTTCTTCAAGACTTGTAGTTTTCCAACTCTTTTATAAAAGCCTCTCTGGCCATTTACCCCCGAGTATTTTAGGTATGACTTAAAAAAACCCATTTTCAGAATCAACACCGGGAGGGCATGGCGTGCATTGCGCGCCAGTAGACTGACCCAATAAGCTTGGATAACCCGCGGACCACGCCATTGGCGCCCGCTCAATCGCGCCGGTATGCCATGCACCTAGAGCACCACGCGATAGACCGCACTATCTGGCTACCAGAGGCCATTTTGTCTCTAGCCATCAGATAGCCCTCCCGAACGATAGCCAGCTCTTTACGGTTTAACTGACGGACAGCATCCGAGACAATCGTCACACAATCCGGCATCGGCTACCGATTGGGCGGCCTGCCCCACGCGAATGCGGTCGATATTGCCCTCATCGAACCAAGTTTCCACCACCTAGGCAGAGTAAACTATAGGATGAACATTTGAAAGACACTGCTGACAACATACTCGCCAAAGGAAAGTTTGTAGCCCACATCGCCGATGAAGCCGACCTGTCTTTAAAAAACTGAAACAGTTGAGTCCGTGAAAAACTAATTTTTATTTTTTAATAATAATTTAAATATATTTAATAAAATAATTAAATACAAATAATAAATAAATAAAAAATTAAGCGTGATCGGGGTGAAGAACAAGCTTGCAAAGACCTGACAAATGCTAAGAGGGTCAAGCGCCTTGACTGAAAAGTCCCGGAGGCTGACCGCACCGTAGAACAAGATGACATGGCGGTTTACTCCAAAGAAAACGAATGAGCGGGCTTTAATCCCTTTGTCCAAGGCTCGCATGAAGTATGGGCCTTGGTATCCCGGATCAATTGCCCATTCAATTGTTAACCAATGGGAACAAGTGCTGGGTAATGTTGATCACCACGGGCCCCAAGAGCACGGTCATCAAAGCCGGGAAAACACAAAAAATAAGAGGGATCAACAACTTGA
>JBEAZY010000161.1:0-3749 GCA_041159205.1 Pseudomonadota bacterium | reverse complement strand
AGTGTTTTCTCCTTGATCGCGAATGCGCTGTCCGCGCCTTGGCAAACCCCAAAGCGGCCCCGAAAGAAATCCTGAATTCATTTTTCCCTGATTCATCATGTCGCTTACATCTGGCACTGAGGTTGAAGATCGACTCAAGCGGCTCTTGCTGGCCGCCATGGGAGGATGCGCAGACTCTTATCGCCATTTTTTGCTGGGGTTGACTCCTTTGTTGCGGCGTTTTTTCGCCAGACGGCTCACTCAACATCGGGAGGATGTGGAAGACCTGACCCAAGAGGTATTGCTGGCCGTGCATCACCAACGGCATCGCATCGACCTCTCTTATCCGGTAACGGCCTGGGTGTATGCCGTCGCCCGATATAAGCTGATCGATCATTTTCGTCACCTGTCCAGGCAACCTGAGGTGCTGGAATTCGACGAATCGACCCTGGCGCTCGAAGATGATTCTGTACGTTCTGGCCAGGATGCCTCCGATTTGTGGGTATTGCTCGATGAATTACCCAACGGACAGCGCGATGCCATCCGCTTGGTGAAATTAGAGGGTTGGAGCGTGCGGGATGCGTCGCAAATGACAGGGCAGTCTGAGTCTTTGGTCAAAGTCAACATCCATCGAGGCATCCAACGGCTGATGAACGGCTACAAAAGGATGATCGAATGAAGACCGAAGAGTTGATCGAACGCCTGTCGGCTCAAACAGGCAAAGGCTGGAGCCATCAACCGGCAACATTCTGGATGCCGGTGTGGTTCGGCGTCGCGCTGACTGTCGCCCTGTTTGTCTGGGGTTTCCCCATGGCGCCCCATGCCAGCGGCGCTACGCCATGGCCCCTGCCTTGGCGTGTGCCACTGCTATTGATATTGACTTTGGTGTTGTTTCGGGGCCTTGTGCGTTTAAGTCGGCCTGCCCTGGCCTGGCGGGTACGCCTTCAACCTTTGGTGCTGATCCCCATCGGCTTGTCTTCGGTAGCGCTGGCCCGGCTCATCTGGGCCCACCCCCAAGATCGCTGGGAAATGATCATGGGGCGCAGCGCCGGCAGTTGTTCGGTGTCCATCTTTCTTTTGTCATTGCCTATATTGATGGGGGGAATGCAGGTGGCACGCCAATGGGCCGTGACGCGCCCTGGATTGACCGGTGAGGTGCTTGGCTGGTCATCGGCCAGCCTGTCGGCCATGCTCTATACCCTGCATTGCACCGAAACAGAGCCAGCCTTTGTGTTGGTTTGGTATGGTCTGGCCGTGCTTTTGTCGGGTGCCTTGGGGTCGTATTGGGGGCGGCGCCATTTGAATTGCTAAAAAAAACGGGCCCGAAGGCCCGTTTTTGACGTCTGAGCGCCTTTATTTCTTGGCGTTCTCGGCCTCGTACTTTTTGCGGGCCTGGGTGTAGTAGTTCACCACCTGACGCACATTCTTGGCGCCTTCGCCTTCCAGCTTCTTGAAGTAGCTGTCGTTGGCTTCGTTACCGGCCTTCAGGATGATTTGTTCGTCGGCGGGGGTCGACAAAGCGAACTTGATGCCGTTTTTCTCGGCCCACTGTTTCTTGATCTGGTCTTCGGCCGTCATCAGCTGTGTGGCGTAGCGCACGCCGTATTCATTGCGCAGATCCACCAGCATTTTTTGGGTGGCAGGGGGCAGGGTGCGGAATTTTTTGCCCGACATGAAGAACGCCGAGCCCACCACGCCGCCGTTGCCTTTAAGTCCGGGCGGGTTCATCATGTGCACGTGTTTGACCACTTCATTGAGCTTGAACACGTTGGAGAGCAGAATCACCAGTTCGCCCAAGGCGTCCAGGGTGCCACGGTCCATGGCCGGGTACATGTCGGGGAAGACCATGAACACGGGGTTCCAGCCCAGACCTTTATAGAAGTCGGTACGGGCGCCGCCGTAGGTGCGCAGGGTCTTGCCTTTGAGCACGTCCATATTGGCCAGAGGCACTTTGGTCCCGACCGGGGCCAAACCGCTGATGTGTGACATGAGAGGAACGATGTCGTTCTTGGCCAACTCGGCCTTCAGGTCTGGCTGCTGGTCCATGGCGTCAAGCGCGGCCTTGACGGCGGCCACATAGTCATCGCCGTAGTTGAACATATGGTCCAGGGCCATGTAGTTGGGCAGTTGGGCCGGGTGGTAAGAGCTGCTGATCCAGGCGGCATCGGCGATGCCTGACTGAATGCCTTGCAGGGCATCGGCCCACTTGACCAAAGAATCAGACCAGAAAAACTGGATCTTGATTTTGCCGCCCGAGCGCTTCTCGACTTCGCTGCCCCACCATTTGTGCAACTCGCCGAACCACGATTTTTCTGCCGTGGGCACGGCCACTTTCCAGGTTTGCTGCTGCAACTCCTGGGCCACGGCGGCGGTGCCGATGGAGAACGCGGCCAGCACAGCGGCCACGGTTTTCAGTACCAATCTTCTCATGATGACTCCTTTGTTTGAAATGACACACTCTTCGTATACGATGGCCTTAACCCAAGCCGGGGTCTTCTGCCTTGGGCATGGCACTGATGCCTGCATAAGTCTCGCGTCCCGCGGCCAGGTAAAAGGCCTTGATGACATTGATGACCAGTTGCAGCGCCATCAGGCTCAGGCCAAACGCAAACAGGGTTTTAAACGGCCACAGCGGAAAACGCAACACCGCCAGCCGATACTCCATCAACTTGATGGAGTTTTCGGCAATGGTCCAGGCCGAAAAAGAAAGGAAGATGAAGGCCACGGCAGCCAAAAGATTGCAAAAACCATCCAGAAAATGGCGCGCCCTTGGCCCCAGTTTGTCGGTGGCAAAGGTCACGTTGACGTGCCCGCCCTCCAGCGCCACCAGGGCGACGCCAAAGTAAACAGAAACCACCAGCAGGGCTTCAACCAACTCGACCGTGACTGGAAAGGGCATGGAGAGTTTGCGCCCAAAGACATTGATGAAGATCACCACCGTCATGATGACCAGAGGAAAGGCGATCAGGTAGGGGATGAATCTGCGGTAAAAGCCTTCGTAGGCCATGATCATTTTTTCCATGTCGGCACTCCAGTCTTTAACGCATGTCTTTCATCAGATCGGGCAGCCAGGTGACGATTTCCGGGAAAACCGTCATCAGCATCACGGTGATGAGCATCAGGAAAACAAAGGGCAAAGAGCCGGCAAAAATATCGCTGAGTTTGACCGAATCACCCAGGGCGCCTTTCATCACAAAGCAGTTCAAGCCCAGGGGCGGGGTGATGGTGCCTATGGCCATCATCACCACCACCACCACGCCAAACCACACCAGGCTCATGCCGGCATCGGTGATCAGCGGCGCCAGAATGGGCATGGTGAGCACCATCATGGAGATGGCGTCCAGAAAACAACCCAGAAACAGGTAGAGCACCACGATGCCCACCATCAGAGCCCAGAAGCTGAGGTCCAGGGCCTTGATCCAGCCGGTCATGCTGGACACCACGCCGGTGGTCGACAAGAAGGTGGCGAAGATATAGCCCGCACCCAGCAGCATGAAAATCATGGCCGTGACTTTGGCGCTGTCGATGAAGGAAAACCGCACCCGCTCCCAGGTGAGGTTGCCACGCACCCAGACCAGGAACAAAGAACCCACCACACCCACCGCAGCAGCTTCGTCAGGGGTGGCGATGCCGGTGTAGATGGCACCCAGCACCACGGTGAACAAAATCGCGGCGGCCCATAGGCGCTTGAGTGTGGCCAATTTGGCCGCCCAAGAGGTGTCGAGTCCACTGGAGATCGGGGCCGATTCAGGGTAGAGGCGGGCGTAAAT
>JBEAZY010000160.1:0-3340 GCA_041159205.1 Pseudomonadota bacterium | reverse complement strand
CCGGCTGCTACGCCTTCATCGGCAACGGCGAGGGTGATCACCGCATGCCCGACCACGGGCCCGGGCCATGCATCATTCACAATACCTCTTACGACTTCAACGATCAGATCATTGGGGTCGGAGCCACTTATTTTGTCCGCCTGGTCCAGCGTTGGCTGGCCGACTGAATTGATCGGGAAGCAAGACTCATGAACACCTCACGCTCACACCGCCTGGCCCTATTCACGATGGCGCTATCGGCATTCATGTGGACCACGCCCGGTGCGGCTCAGACCCGCACCGTTCATTTGGTGGTGCCTTATGGCACAGGCGCGGTCCAAGACACCATTGCCCGCACCTTCAGCGCCGAGTTGGGTCAGGCACTGGGCGCTAACGTGGTGATCGAGAACAAACCCGGCGCCGGGGGCACGGTGGGCACTGCGCAAGTGGCCAAATCGGCCCCCGACGGCAACACCCTGGTGGTCGCGGCCGCCAGCCACCATTTGGCGGGGCACCTGTATGCCAAGTTACCCTACGACCCCTTGAAAGACTTCACAGGGGTGGCCTTGCTCGGCTTCACAGGTTATGTGATCGCCGCCCCGGCCAATTTGGGCGCGCAGAACCTGGCCGATTTTGTTCGCATCATCAAGGCCAAGCCTGGCGAATACAACTATTCTTCAGCCGGCAATGGCAGCGCCACCCACCTGGGCATGGCCTCCTTCGCCGCCCGTGCCGGTTTGCAGATGCAACACATCCCGCTGAAATCGACCGGGGACGCCGTCAACGAGGTGTTGGCCGGTCGCACCCAGGCCGTGGCCTCTGCCACCATCGGCCTGGCCGGTTTCCGGCAAGACCCCCGCATCAAGCTGCTGGCCTACACAGGTCAACAACGCTCCAAATTTCTGCCCGAATTGCCCACCACCGCTGAAGCGGGTTTCCCGGGTTACCGTTTTGACTCCTGGTTTGGCTTGCTGGCCCCGAGCGGCACCCCCAAACCCGAGATCGACAAAATCAACGCGGCCGTGGCCAAAGCGCTCAGCGACCCCGCCGTGATCGATCGCTTCACCCGGCTCGGGGTGGAAATCTCATTGGGCAGTGCAGATGAGTTTCAACGCGTCTTGCGCGCCGATTGGGACAACGCGGCACAAATCGTCAAATCTTCAGGGGCCCGCATCGAGTGAACCCCCGACAAAATGTGTCGCTCTAATTGGGGTCATTGAATTGGGGTCTGACCCCAATTTCTGCAACCTTAAAAAGCCCGCTCGGCAGTAAAAGTGACACGGTGCAGTTTTCGATGTTCGGGGAAATAGTCCCCGACCGCGTAGTGTTGGGTGGAGCGGTTGTCCCAAACCGCCAAAGTGTTGTACTGCCAACGCAGGCGCGCCTGAAATTCGGGCACGGTGATCAGTGCATAGAGCTGGGTGAGCAGTGCATCGCTTTGCGGGCGGGGCAGTCCTTTGATGTGACTCGTAAAGGTAGGGTTGACAAACAAAATCTTTTGCCGGGTCACCGGGTGAACGCGCACCACCGGATGCTCCACCGGTGGATACTTGGCGCGGGCCAGAGTCAGTTGCTCGCCGCTGGCATCTTTGTTCAGCAAATATTCAGTCCAATTGCTGATCTCCCAGGTATGAACGGCAGTCAGGGTTTCCAAATAAGTCTGGAACTCTTTGGGTAGCGAAGCAAAGGCCGCAGTCAGGCTCGACCAGATGGTGTCACCGCCGCTGCTGGGCAAGACCTTGGCATACAAGCTGGTTCCTATAGGAGGGTTGTCGCGCCACGTGATGTCGGCGTGCCAGTTATTGGCCGCTCTTGGTCGTTCGGCGGTGCTCTCCACAATTTCGACCTCGGGTTGGCCTTCCACTTTGGGAAAGAAGGCCTTCACTTCGTCCACATGACCAAAGTGACGGGTAAAAGCCACTTGTTCAGCCGGCGTAATGTGCTGGTCTCGAAAGAAAAGCACTTGGTAACGGGCAAGGGCCACTTTGAGCTCCGCGATAGTCAATTCGCCCAAGGGTTTCGACACATCGAGACCGCTGATCGTCGCCCCCAGGGTGGGGGTGTATGGTTCGACGGCAAAGCTGCTGTAAACATGCGGCAGGTCATTGAGTTGCGACATAGGTTCATCCTTTTCATTTGAGCGTGAAAAGCCCAAAGCTTAAAAAGTCGTCGCCTTGTATGTCAAAGAAGTTTTTGGCGCATGCATATGATTTCTCTTTGCATAAACAAGACCGAATAAATTCTTGGACAGTCACGAGGGTCGCCCATAAATTCAGGTTCTTTGTTCAAGGAAACCTCATGAAAAAGAACCTCCATCGCCGCGCTCTTCTCGCCAGCCTCTGGGCCATGATGGCTGCGGCCACACCCACGTCCTATGCACAAACCCTGCCCAAAGAGGTGCGAATAGGCTGGCAAAAAGGGGCAACGGTTCTGGTGCTGGCCAAGAAGCAGGCCAGCATCGAAGCCAGATTGAAAGCGCTTGGGGTTGAGTCGGTCAAATGGGTGGAATTCCAATTTGGCCCCCCTATGCTGGAAGCGTTGGGTGCCGGTGCCATAGACATCGGTTCTGTGGGCGATACGCCGCCGATATTTGCCCAATCAGGCGGGTCAGATTTGGTCTATGCCGCCGCAACACCCTCGGCATCGCATGCGGTGCTGGTCCCCAAAGACTCGCCCATTAAAACTTTATCTGATCTCAAAGGTAAAAAGATTGCCGTCGCAAAAGGGTCCAGTGCGCAAAACATCACCATCAAAGCACTCGCACTCGCGGGTTTGACGCTCAAAGACGTTGAGCCTGTATACCTAGCCCCCGCCGACGCCACTGCGGCCTTCAATGGAGGAAATGTCGACGCCTGGGTGGTTTGGGATCCGTTTTACGCCATTGCCGAGCAACGCTATAACGCCCGTACCATCGCAGACACTTCAGACAAGCGATTGACCAGCGCTTCCTACTACATGGCCAGCCGAGAGTTTGCGGTCAAGCACCCCAAGGTGCTCACCGCCATTGTGGACGAGGTTAAAAACATCACCGTCAAAGCTGGGCAGAACCGCGAGGAATTGGCCCAGATCGCATCCGAGGCCACAGGCATAGATGTCAAAGTTTGGAATGCGGCATTCAAACGTGCCGAGTTCACTGTAAGTCCAGTGACCGAGGCGCACATTGCGCAGCAACAGCAGTTGGCCGACACCTTTCAGGCTCTGGGCATCATCCCGAAAAAGATCAGCGTGAAAGACATCGTCTGGCGCGCCCCCGGCACCCAATAACCGGCACACAGAAAGTCATTCAAGTCCGCCCTCAATTCCTGCGACAAAATATGTCGCTCTAATCGGGGTCACAGAAATTGGGGTCAGACCCCAATTT
>JBEAZY010000159.1:0-2722 GCA_041159205.1 Pseudomonadota bacterium | reverse complement strand
AGACGATGCCCTATGGGGCCCCAGCACACAAGCCACCCTGGACAAGATCATGCACGCATTGAGGGGCATGCCATGGGACATGGTGTTCACCGATGTTTGCATCCCCACAATGGAAAGCACGGTCGAACTCTTCCACTTGAAGCGACGCCTGACACCGGAATCGAGCACCCTATTGCTTGATCTGCGCGAGTTGACGTTCGCCGGCTCCACCGCTTATATGGTCAACCCCCATTCGACCCCCAAAATTTTGTCCATGCTGCAAGGCCAGTCCAGACTTGATGTGCCCTACGACCTGCTTCTTAGGCAGTGGTTTCGGCAAGGGGCGTTGCAAGGATATTGCGTCTTTCCTTTTGCCACCTCTTTGTCCGACCAGTCAGAAAGCTCACAGGTGCAATCGGAGGGACATGTGGCCGATCTGGTCTGGAACACTTTCCGGAAAATGATTTGGCAAGACGCCAAGCGTGAGCATTACCTGACCGGCCTCAACGAGATCAGGGCCAACTTGCTGGATGACCGCACCCACGACTTTGGCCTTTTGCTCTCGGCCTATCTGTCTGAGCGTTTTGTGACCAAATGAGATGCGCTCGCTCTTGCGGCCATACAGGGCCAATCGACTGACTTGACGAATTGAATACCATGATATTTATTATATAATTTAATTAAATATTTATAATTAATCAGAGGATCGTCGAATGTCCCCACATGCATCGGGCCACATGACCCTGCAACTCCCCCTGGAAGAGGTCTACCACATGGCCTGCGCGCGCATGAGCCAAGGGCTGATGGATTCCGCCGAATCATTGTTCATCGCACTGCTTCGGGAGATCCCCGACGAGCCCCGTTTTCTGGGCATGCTGGGGGCTCTGCGCATACAACAAGGGCTCAACCAAGAGGCGGCGGCACTGTGTCAGCAGGCTCACCTGAGCGACCCGGCTTCGCCTTTGCACGGCACCAATCTGGCCTCCGCTTTGTTTGGTTTGAATCGCGCCCAGGAGGCCGTCGATCTGTTGCGCGCGGTTTGCACAGAACACCCCCGCCATGTGATGGCGCATTACAACCTGGGCAACTTCCTGCGCGACATAGACCCCGAACAGTCGGTGGCGGCCTATTTGAAAGCGCTGGAGATAGAACCCCAACACTTGAATGCCATGAACAATATGGGAACGGTTCTGATTGGTTTGGGGCGCTATGACGAGGCGGGCGAACTTTTCAAAAAGGTCATGGCCATCGACACCGAAAATGCCAGTGCGGCTGGCAACCAGGCCCTGCTGGCGGCGACCCAGGGCGATCACTTGTCCGCCATCGAACTCTATCACCGCGTGCCGCCATCGGGCGACGCCAGACTGGCGGCGGGCGTGCGCTTCAATCAGTCGATGTCCATGATACGCATCGGTCGCTATGAAGAAGCCTTTCCGCTTTATGAGTGGCGTTGGCACGGCAGTGCCACCTTGACTAACGGGTATCGGTTCACCCCAGAGCGTCAATGGCGGGGCGAACCCCTGAAAGGCCAGCGTTTGCTGGTTTGGGGTGAGCAGGGCTTCGGGGACACATTGCAGTTTGTGCGCTATTTGACCTTGGCGGCAGCGCGCGAACCCGTCCGCTTGACCTTAGCGGTTCACCCCGCGTTGTTGCGCTTGTTTCAGAACAGCCTTCCCATGGTTGAAGTGATTGATCGTCAAACCATGCCCCAAAACTTGAATGATGTCTGGGATTACCACTGCCCAGTCATGAGCCTGGCACTGGCTCTGGCGCACCCGCAACCCGTGCGCAAAAGCGAAGTGCCACGCCAGACGCCTTATTTGTTGGCCGACCCCACCGAGGTGCAACAGTGGCAAGAGCGGCTGGACCAATTAGAACCCCAACGACCCCTGCGCGTCGGCTTGTCCTGGCGGGTGGGCCAGGACGAGATCGCAGGCCGTAGCTTTCAATTGGGCCAAACCGGGCCACTGATGAATCTGCCGGGAGTGCGCTTTTACCGCCTGACTCGCCCAGAGCCCAATCGGCCCACTGAACCCACGCCCCCCGGTTTAAATCTGATCGACCTCAGCGCCGACTTGCATGACTTTGCGGCCACTGCCGCTTTCATGCAATGCCTGGACTTGGTGGTGAGCGTGGACACCTCGGTGTTGCACCTGGCAGGGGCTCTGGGCCGACCAGCATTGGGGGTATTTCAACCCCACGGCGGAAATTTCTTTGACCTCGGCGAGGGTGCGCAAACCTGGTACCCCTCGATGACAGTCTGGCGCCAACACACCCCGGGCGATTGGTCAGGCCTATTCGAGCGAGTGGCCATGCACTTGAGTGAAATGGCCGCTTCGCGTTCAGCCACTGCACCCAAGAAGAGAAAGCCCTCCAAGCGCGCCCAAAAGGTGTAGTCAGACCGTCACATCTTTGGCCGTGTCGGCGTACTCGGCGATCTGGTCAAAGTTCATGTACTTGTAGACACTGACGGCATCCTTGTTGATGATGCCGACGGCCTCTTGGTACTCGGCCAGGGTAGGAATGCGACCCAGCTTGGAGCACACCGCCGCCAACTCGGCCGAAGTCAGGAACACATGGGTGTTCTTGCCAAGCCGGTTGGGGAAGTTGCGGGTCGAGGTCGAAACCACGGTCGCGCCTTCTCGCACCTGGGCCTGGTTACCCATGCACAGTGAGCAGCCCGGCATTTCGGTGCGGGCGCCGGCAGCGCCAAAGGTGGCGTAGTGGCCCTCTTTGATGAGTT
>JBEAZY010000158.1:0-4425 GCA_041159205.1 Pseudomonadota bacterium | reverse complement strand
AAGCCCGAACAGGGCTTTGCCGTAAACATCGTACATGCGGTCCGCATCATAAAACGAATGGCTGGACATCACGCTGATTTCTCGATGAAAGCGTTGTAATTCGCAGTTCAGAAAAAAAGCGCTGGTGCCGGCCTGATCGCACAGGTCCTGGGTGACACGGCGGGCGGTTTTGACGACCCAGGTGCAATCGGCCCGAACGGCGGCACGATCGAGCAGGGCAAACCCGTGTCCCGCACGTGCCGTCGCGCCAATGCGCGAGGCATGGGCGCGCAACAGTGCCTCAGCGGCGTTGAGTTCGGTGTGGCCACGGGCGGTGTTGGCACGCATGTAAGCCAGTTCGGAGGCCTGCGCACCGCCATAGGCCAGGGTACGGCTTTTCATGCGCTCGAGCACCTGGCGTGCCACACCTTGCGCCGCACCCAGCACCATGGCGGCCATGTTGGGATAGTAGAACGACAACATGGGAATGCGCCAGGTGGGGCCAGTGTTGATTTGCAGCCCCGGGGCCGTGCCGTCGAGAATGGATGATGCCGGCATGCTGCGGTGCTCGGGCACAAAGACGTCATCGAGCAAGCAGTCCCAGGTGCTGCTGGCCGACAGCCCGCTGACTTGCCAGTTGTTTTGTGCCTGGGTATCGGTGCGGGGCAGGGCAAAGCGTCGCACCTGCTTTTTTTCACCGTCGACGATTTCGTGAGCACTGAGCAAGATCCAGTCACCCAAGGGGTAGCCACTGCCAAATCGCCAGTGTCCTTTCAGGCGGTAGCCACCGCTGACGCGTTGGGCTGTGCCTCCGGGGATGATGAAGCCTGGGGCGAACGCGTTGGGGCCGTTGAACCAGAATTCGTCTTGGGCTTCCTGGGGGAACAGGCCCATTTGCATGTTGTGCTGCAACAAGATGCCGATGGTCCAGGCGGTGGCCAGGCAGGCTTGACCCAGGGTCTGGCTGACTTCGGGGAACAGCTCGTAGTCGACTTCGAGCCCACCGTAGCGCTGGGGTACCCCCATGCGCATGATGCCGGCATCGAGCACCTGTTCAACAGTCGTTGGGTCGATTTGCCCACGCGCTTCGTTGTCAAAACCACGCGGCCCCAACTGGTCGCGCAGGGCACGTGTGCGTGCTCGCACCACTTCGGCGGGGTGCTGTGTGAAGGCGTCGGTCACGGTGTTCATGGCTGTCTCCTGAGAGGATTCTGAAACTAATTATGGGAAAATTCCCATAATTGTCAAGCCATTGATCCGGGTGTTTGCCCTGATTCCTGCTTCAGGGTCGCGAAATGTCAGGGCAGCAAAATTGGCTTCAGGGTCAGGCCAGTGAGCGAGTCATCGATGGCGCGCTGGATGTCTGCCAGGGGGTAAAAGCGCACCATGCGCTCGAAGGGAAACAGACCGCTTCCATGCAGGCGCAGCAGTTGCGGGATGAAGTCGCGGGCGTTGGCGTCGCCTTCCACGATGCCGCGCAGGGTTTTGCCGTGCAGCATCATGTCGCGCACATCGACCGGCAAAGTGGTGCCTGGTGCTGCGCCGCCGACAAAGCCGCATCGCCCCAGCGGCGCCAGCACCGCGACGGCATTGGCCAGCACTTGCGGATGGGCGGTGGTGTCCAGACTGACCTGTGCTCCGCCGGCGCAGGCCGCGCGGATGTGTTGAACCAGATCCGGTGTGTCGGCCGCCAAGGCGTGTGTGGCGCCCAAACTCAAGGCCAGTTCCAAACGGCTGGCGACACGATCGACCGCGACCACGGTGGTGGCTCCCATGGCGTGAGCCGCCATGATGGCGGCCATGCCCACGGCCCCGCTGCCAAACACCACCACGCGGCCACCCGGCTCGGGGCGCAGCACATTGAGCATGGCGCCGGCACCAGTTTGCAAGCCGCAGCCCATAGGCCCCAGCATGCGAAACAGGTCGTCGGTGATGTGATCGGGCACATGCACCGCATTGACCGGTTTCACCAGGCAGTGGCTGGCAAACGACGATTGACCGAAGAAGTGGTGTCGCACCGGCTGCCGGTCGTGGCTGAGGGCAGCGCTGCCATCGGGACGCAGGCCCAGAAAATTGCGACCAAAGAAGTCGTGGCAGTAACTGGGTGCATGGGCCGTGCAACTCGGACAAACCTGACAATGGTTGTAGCTCAGCACCACACGATCGCCGGGCTTGAAGTCTTGAACCGCACTGCCGACGGCTTCGACCACGCCCGCGCCTTCATGGCCAAGCACGATGGGTTGATCGACCGGAAAAGGGCGCTGGAGCATGGCGATGTCGGTGTGGCACAAGCCGGTGGCCACCACCCGCACCCTCATTTCATCGGGTCGTGGGGCTTCAAGTTGCAGGGTTCGCAATGCCAAAGGCGCGCCTGGGCGATCTAAAACGACGGCGGTGATGTCCATGGGGGGCTCCAGTGCTCAGGCAGCGTGCGGGTGGTTGGTCTGGGCTTGTTCGCGTTGCAGCATGTCATCGATCATGAAGCGCACCCGCCCCAAGGCAGCGTCGTTGCGCGCGGGCATGGGCTGGGTGCCGGCGGGGCAGGCATCCCAGGCTTTTTGCTGGGCTTCGATGATCCAGTTGTCTTCGGCAAAGGCTTTGGCAATGCCTTGCCCCACCTGCTCGATAAGGCTGGTGTCGCCGTGCGGGAAATGGCAAGGTTGGATCCAGAAGTAATGGGTGGTTTTTTCGGTTTCGGGGGTTAGCAAAGAAAAGTGGCGCAAATGCAGGGCTCCGGGATGGTCTTGTGGAGCGCCTGCAACGCCCGTCGGGGCCGAGCCGGCCCAGTTCTCAAACACCGAGGGCAACCACCAGACCTGGCGGTTCCAGAAGTCGACCTTGCCTTCGAAGCGGCCGGCCATCGCGTGCAGGGGGGAAGGGTCGCAGTTGGCAATGTCGCGAGACAGGCGGATGCCGTGCTCGAAAGGCGTGATGGTCGGGTGCGCGTTGGGAAACGCCGCATTGGCCAGCGTGCTGCGGTGCACATAGGTCAGGTGCGAGAAATCCAGCAGGTTGTCGGCGATCAGTTGGTAGTTGGCCTGGTAATGAATGTAGCCGCGTGCGGTGGGCCAGGCTGGGTCGTCGTTCCAGTGCACGTCGACGATGCGCTGCGGGTCGGCCAATTGCGGGTCGCCGGGCCAAATCCACACCAGGCCATGGCGTTCTATTAAGGGAAAACTGCGCACGCACATCTTGGGTGGGATTTTGTCCTGTCCAGGGATTTCGATGCAGTTCCCCCGCGGGCTGAATTTCATCCCGTGGTAGCGGCAGCGGATGCCATCGGCTTCGACATCGCCCAGCGACAGCGGCGCGAATCGATGGCAGCAGCGGTCTTGCAGCGCCACGCACTCGCCGGCAGGGGTGCGAAACATCACCACCGGCTCGCCCAGCAAGGTGCGCGCCAACGGTCGGTCGTTGCACTCGTGGGCAAAAGCGGCCACATACCAGGCATTGCGAACGAACATGTCAATCTCCTTAGAATGAGAGCATCTTAGGAAAGGTTGCGCCTTGAGGCCAATACATTCTGTGAAGCCTGATTCAAAATTTGAATCACCCCAGGCTGCGGGCCAGCCTCGGTAGGGGTCTTGCGCGCATGAAAATACAGACCCTGACCGCTTTTTTGCGCATCGAGGAGTTGGGCAGCATCCGCGCCGCCGCAGCGGCACTGCACGTGTCGCAGCCGGCTCTGACGCAAGCCATCCAGCAACTCGAAGAAGAGTTGGGCTCACAGTTGCTGATCCGCTCGCCCAGCGGGATTGCCTTTACCGATTACGGTCGCGCAGTGCTGCGACACGCGCGTTTGATGGTCAGCGAAACCCAACGGGTGAAGGAAGAGATTGCGCAAATGCGCGGCGATGGGGCCGGACAAATCCGATTGGCCGCTTCGCCCGCCATTTCCTTGTCTCTGTTGCCATTGGCCTTGAGACCGTTCACGCGCAAATTTCCTCAGGTGCGGGTGCATTGCATCGATGGCGTTTCGCCCATGGTGCATCCGGCCTTGCGCAGCGGCGCACTGGACTTTGCTCTAACCCCGGTGCGGGCCGATGAAATCGAAACCGGTTTGGTGGCCGAGTGGTTGTGCGAACGCGAGGTGGTGGTGACCGCGCACCGCGATAACCCGTTTCACCGTGCCCGTTCGCTGTCCGAGTTGGCCTCTGCCCGTTGGGTCCATGCCACCCCCAGGAACGGTCCTGGCGCGGCCATCGATGCCTTGTTCTTGAAGGCGGGTTTGGAGCCACCGTCGCCCGTCATGGTGTGCGAGTCTTTGTTGGGATTGCCCGAGATCGTGCGCGACACCGATTTGGTCACCACCTTGCCCGAGGTGCTTTTTGAGCGCGTGCGCCACACCCATGGGCTGCGCCGGATTGAGCTGACCGAGCCTTTGCCCAAGTTGCAAATTGCCATCTTGCATCGCGAGCACGTGCCCTTGACGCCCGTGGCGCAAGA
>JBEAZY010000157.1:0-12512 GCA_041159205.1 Pseudomonadota bacterium | reverse complement strand
ACCCACACCTTGTCATTTGGCGAAGTGCCCCTGATCGAGTTGCACTTTCCCAAATTCACCGACGGACGCGCCTTCAGCCAGGCCCGCATCTTGCGCCGACGTGGCTTTGCCGGCGATTTGCGCGCCACCGGCGATGTGCTGGTGGATCAGTTGGTGCAAATGCAAAGGTGCGGGTTCAGCAGCGCTGTGTTGCGTGCCGACCAATCACTGGCCACCGCGCAGGCGCTGCTGCAACGCGACCTGCCCGCCTATCAGGGCGATGCCCAGCGGCCCCAACCGCACTTCGCACGGGAGCAAACCGCATGAACCCGTTGCGCCCCGCCTCCAAAGCCACCGAGCGCCTGGCCCGGCCCAGCGCTGATTTTGACGCCAAACTGGACCAGACCCATGAGGTCCTGCGCACAGCCAGCCGCGAGCACAGCGCCATTAAGCAGGCGTCCAGCCTGGGGGCCGAAGATGTGGTCATCAGTCACCTGTTGGCCGAGTTGAAATTGCCCGTCACGGTGTTTGTGCTCGACACCGGTGCCTTGCACCACCAGACCTTGGCCCTGCTCGAACGCCAGCAGGCCGCCGCGCGCCTGCCTCTGGAAATCTACCGCCCTGATACCACCCGGGTCATCGAATGGGTGGCTCGGCATGGGCAATCGGCCATCTACGATCACATCGACCTGCGCAAAAGCTGCTGCCATGTGCGCAAGCTTGAACCCCTGGCGCGTGCCTTGCAAGGCCAAACCGCCTGGATCACCGGCCTGCGCCGTGAGCAATCAGACGCGCGCGCCGATGTACCGCTGATCGACCTGAGCGAAGCGGGCTCTACAGGCCGCACCAAATACAACCCCCTGGCCAACTGGACCTGGGGCGACGTGTGGCATTTCATTGCCCGGGAACAGATCGACTACAACCCCTTGCACGATGACTTTTATCCAAGCATCGGCTGCGCCCCCTGCACCCGCGCCATCAGCATGGGCGAGCCTTTCCGGGCTGGCCGGTGGTGGTGGGAAGACGAATCGGCCAAAGAATGTGGCCTGCATGTGAGAGCCGCATGAACGCCAGAACTGATATCAAACACCTGGGTCAACTCAGCAACAGCCACCTCGACGCGCTGGAAGAAGAAACCATTTTTGTTCTGCGCGAAGTGGCCGCTGTTTTTGAGCGACCCGCCTTGCTTTTCTCGGGCGGCAAAGACTCGCTGGTCATGCTTCGCTGCGCCGAAAAGGCATTTGGCAAAGGTCGCCTGCCCTACCCGCTGCTGATGATAGACACCGGCCACAACTTCCCTGAAGTGACCGCATTTCGGGATCAGCGCGCCGCTGAACTGGGGGCCGAACTGATCGTGCGCAGCGTCGAAGACTCGATGCGCCGGGGCACTGTGCGTCTGGCCCATCCGGGCGAGAGCCGAAATGCGCACCAATCGGTCACCTTGCTCGAAGCCATTGAGGAATTCCGCTTTGATGCCCTGATCGGCGGGGCGCGCCGTGACGAAGAGAAAGCCCGCGCCAAAGAGCGCATCTTCAGCCACCGGGACAGCTTTGGCCAGTGGCAGCCCAAAGATCAACGCCCTGAACTGTGGACCCTGTTCAACACCCGGCTGCAACCCGGCGAACACTTCCGGGTGTTTCCCATCTCCAATTGGACCGAGCTCGATGTGTGGCAATACATCGAGCGCGAAAACCTGGGCCTGCCCTCGATTTACTACAGCCACCCGCGTCAGGTGGTTGAGCGCCGGGGACTGTGGGTGCCGGTGACCGAACTCACCCCGGCGCGCGAGGGTGAAACGGTCGTGACGCGTCAAGTTCGATTCAGAACCGTCGGCGACATCACCTGCACCTGCCCGGTGCTGAGCGACGCCGCCACGCCGGGGCAGATCGTCATCGAGACCCTGGCCGCGGAAGTCAGCGAGCGCGGGGCCACCCGCATGGACGACCAGACCTCGGATGCCTCGATGGAAAAACGCAAAAAGGACGGTTATTTCTGATGGAAGCCCTGAAATTCATCACCTGCGGTTCGGTCGATGACGGCAAAAGCACCCTGATCGGCCGCCTGCTGGTTGACAGCCAGTCTGTCTTGTCAGATCAACTCGCGGGCGTCCAGCGCCAGGGCCAAACCGATCTGGCCTTGCTCACCGATGGCCTGAGCGCCGAGCGCGAGCAGGGCATCACCATCGATGTGGCCTATCGCTATTTCAGCACCCAAGGCCGTAAATTCATCATTGGCGATGCACCCGGTCATGAGCAATACACCCGCAATATGGTGACGGCGGCCAGCAGCGCCGATGCCGCCGTGGTACTGGTTGACGCCACCAAACTCGACACCCGCCATGTAGTGGTGCCACTGCTGCCCCAGACCCGCCGCCATAGCCTGTTGGCGCACCTGCTGCGGGTACCTTCCATCGTCTTTGCGGTCAATAAACTCGATGCCGTCGACGACGCCCCGCTTGCCTTCGCGCGCATCCGCCAGGCCCTGCTGGATTTTTCGCGCGGCGCGGGCATTGAGCCGCGCGCCATTGTCCCCATCTCCGCCTTGAAAGGCTGGAACGTCGCCGAACCCCACCCCGAGTGGTGCGGCTATCGGGGGCCGCATTTGCTGGCTTTGCTCGAGTCTTTGCCCAATATGCCGTCGGACGCTGCCCTGCCCATGGCCTTTCCGGTGCAATGGGTCGAAAAAAACCATGACTCGGCCCAGACCCAGGAGGGTCGAAGGGTGTTTTGGGGTCGTTTGGCCGCCGGCACCCTGAACGTGGGCCAAACCGTGCGCGTTTTCCCCGGCGGGCAAACGGCCACTGTGGCCCGACTGATGGATGCGGTCCGCCGCGAGGCGCCCTCGATCCATGGCCACAGCGCCGGCGTGGTGCTGGATCGCGAGGTGGATGTCTCTCGTGGCGACTGGTTGCTGGCCGACACCCTGGCCATCGAAAGCCGCCGCGAGTGGACCGCCACTGTGGCCTGGATGGACGACACCCCCCTGACGGCCGGGCGCGTCTATTGGGCCATGCATGGCCGCCGCTGGGTCAAGGCCCGGGTGACGGCCATTGAGCATCGCCTGGACATTCAAACCCTGCAAGCTCTGCCTGCCAATGAGCTCAAGCCCAACGAAATCGGGCGTGTCCGGCTGCAATTTCAGCAGGATATGGCCGCGCTGCCCTACGACCAATCGCGCGGCCTGGGCGCCATGGTGCTGGTGGATACCGCCAGCCACCGGACCAGCGCCGCCGTCCTGATCGATGGAGATCGGGGTAAAATCAAAGAATCGCCTCTTTGAGGCTTGCACACCACGCCCTTTCCACCATGACCCATGTCGTCACCGAAGCCTGCATCCGCTGCAAATACACCGATTGTGTGGATGTCTGTCCCGTGGACTGTTTCCGCGAAGGCCCCAATTTTCTGACCATCGACCCCGATGAATGCATCGATTGCGCGGTATGCATCCCTGAATGCCCGGTCAATGCCATTTACGCCGAAGAAGATGTGCCCGACGGACAGGAACACATGGTGCCCCTGAACGCTGAACTGTCGCAGTTGGGCTGGCCCAGCATCACCAAACGCAAGGCCCCTTTGCCAGACGCCGAGGAATGGAAAAACAAGACCGGCAAACTGGCCGAACTCAAGCGCTGATCGACACCCAAGCGCTGATCATCGGCGCCGGACCGGTCGGCCTGTATCAGGCCTTTCAACTCGGCCTGTTGGGTTTCGATTGTCGTGTCGTCGATGTTTTGCCCCGAATCGGTGGCCAATGCGCCGAGCTCTACCCCGACAAGCCCATCTATGACATTCCCGGCATGGCACGGTGCACCGGGCGACAACTGATCGAACGCCTGCAAAAGCAGTTGCAGCCCTTTGACGTGCCCTTTCACCTGCGCCAGCAAGTCGCCTCTCTCGAACCCTCACCGCAAGGCGGCTACACGCTGCACACCGATCAGGGTCAGGCCTTTCGTGCGCAAGGGGTTTTCATTGCCGCCGGGGTCGGCGCATTTGTCCCGCGCAGCTGGGCCGTCGAGGGCCTGGGTTTGCTGCAGGGTGTGTTCCATTCGAATGACCCAATGGACAGCCCCCACCCCAACCCCCATGTGCTGGTGGCAGGTGGCGATGAGTCGGTCATGCCCGTGCTGCGCGAGTGGCTCACCCGGCCCCACGCCAGCCTGACGCTGGTGCATCGGCGCGACAAACTCGACCTGCCCGTGGGCGATCAGATTTGGCTCGATGCCATGGTCCATGGTCGACAAATCCGCTTCATCGTCGGGCAACCCCTGTCTTGCCTATCCGGGCAGGGACGGCTGCAGTCGATTGAGCTGGCGCCGCCCGAGGGCGAGCCCCTGACCCTGCCCTGCGATGTGCTGGTCCAGTGTCTGGGCCTGAGCCCCAAACTGGGCCCCATCTCGGAATGGGGCCTGGATCTGGCCAAGCGCCAGATTCGGGTCAACACGCAAGACTACGGCACCAGCCTGCCGGGGGTTTACGCCGTGGGCGATGTCAACCACTACGCAGGCAAACGCAAACTGATTGCCTGCGGCTTTCACGAAGCCACGCTGGCCGCCTACGGTTTTGCCGAGCGCCAGCAAGGGGGGCCCGTCACACTGGAATACACCACCGCTTCGGCAAGGCTGCACGCCCGGCTCAAGGTCTGAACGGATTCAAAGCGCGTGCGTGGCCTGCGGCGCGTGCCCGTGATTGAGTGGCCCGTGGCCTTGTCCCAAAGAAAAACCGGCCCCGGCAGCAATCGCCGCCAAGATGTACTCTCGCGCCCGCCTGACTGCCGCTTCCAGCTCATGCCCCAAGGCCAGATGGGCCGCGATCGCCGAAGACAGGGTGCAGCCGGTGCCATGCACATTCGGGCTGTCTATGCGTCGGCTGGCCAGCCGCACGCTGTCACGCCCGGGCGCTTGCAGAATATCGACCACCTCGTCGCCGGCCAAATGCCCCCCTTTGAGCAAGACCGCGCGCGCCCCCATCTGCAACAGGGCTTGAGCCGCACCCGGCAAGGCCTGCGCGCCCTCGAGGGCATGGCCCAGCAGCCATTGGGCCTCGTCCAAATTGGGGGTGATCAGGCTGGAGCGGGGGAACAATTGCCGCACCAGTTCGGACACCGTTTCCTGGGCGATCAGACGGTCACCGCTGGTGGCGACCATCACCGGGTCAAGCACCACATGGACCGGGCGATATTGGTCGATGGCCCAGGCCACCACCTCGACGATGTCGGGGGCGTGCAGCATGCCGATCTTGATGGCATCGACGCCAATGTCGTCCAGTACCGACTGCAACTGGGCTTTTAAAAATTGGGGCGGTACCGGGTGGATGGCCTGCACCCCCACGGTGTTCTGGGCGGTGAGCGCTGTCAGCGCCGTCATGCCGTAGCAACCCAGGGCGGCAATGGTTTTCAGGTCGGCCTGAATGCCCGCCCCACCTCCGCTGTCGGAGCCGGCAATCGTCAAAACTCGGGCGTAATGGTGTGCGGAGGTCTGCTTCATGACCTGAATCATACGCAAGAGTGCCTGCGGGGCTTTGGGATCGGGGACAATAGCGGTGCATGTTCAAACCAAAGAGAACATGCCCTAACCAAGAAAGAGGAAGTGCAACCATGAGCCGCTTGCGCTGCGTGATACTGGGCGCCGGCCTGATGGGGCGCCTGACGGCGTTGGCCCTGGCCCGCCAGGGCCATGCGGTCGAAGTCCACGAGGCCCGGGGTGCCGACGCCATGGGCGCGGCGGCCCGCATCGCTGCCGCCATGCTCGCGCCCCTGGCCGAGTCGGCCATCACCGAAACATCGGTCGTGCGCATGGGCCATCATTCGATCAGCCGCTGGAGCGAGTTGCTGCGTGAGTTGCCCGAGCCCGTATTCAACCAGCGCAATGGCAGCCTGATCGTCTGGCACCGCCAGGACGCCCCGCTGGCCAAACAGTTCGAGCAAATGCTGCGCCAAACCGCCCGCGCATGCCCCGAATTGACCCCCCTGGAAAAAGCCGATGGCACCCGCATGGCGGATTTGGAGCCCAGTCTCGCCGGGCGCTTCACGCAAGGGTTGTATCTGCCCGGCGAGGGGCAGTTGGACAACCGGGGTTTGCTGGAGGCCTTGCTGCGGGCCTTGCAATCGCAGCGCGATGTCACCCTGCATTGGCAGTCTCCGCGCACGCCGGATGATTTTGACCTGAGCGCCGCCGATGCGCCCGATTGGCTCATAGACTGCCGGGGACTGGGGGCGCGCGACCGCCTGCGCCTGCGCGGTGTGCGAGGCGAGGTCATACGCCTCTATGCCCCCGATGTGACGCTGCAACGCCCCACTCGCCTGTTGCACCCCCGCTACCCGATCTACATTGCCCCCAAGCCCAATCATTTGTTTGTCATCGGCGCCACCGAAATTGAGTCTGAAGACCTGTCAGAAGCCAGTGTGCGCTCGACACTCGAATTGCTCAGTGCGGCCTACACCGTGCACCCGGGATTTGGCGAGGCCCGCATCGTCGAAATCGCCACCCAGGCCCGACCGACTTTGACCGACAATCTGCCTTGCATCACCCTGCACGGGCCGCGCCACCTCAGCCTCAATGGTTTGTACCGGCATGGTTTTCTGATTTCGCCGGCCATGCTCGACGCCGCGCTGGAGTGGATGCAGACCCAAACCACCGAGTGGGCCCTGCGCTGGGGCCTGCGTGTTGAACATGAACCCCACCATTGAAGTCCTGATCAACCAGACCCCCTACCGACTGCCGGTGGGGGCCTGCCTGTCCGATGCCATTTCGGCCGCCGGGGTACAGCCACCCTTTGCGGCGGCGGTCAACCTGGAGTTTGTCCCCAAAACCCGTCACCACAACCACCCCTTGAGCCCGGGCGACCGGATCGAACTGATCGCCCCCATCACCGGCGGATGAACATGAAGACCCCCACCGACGACCCCCTGTTTTTGTATGGCCAGCGCTTTGACAGCCGTCTGCTGCTGGGCACTTCGCGCTACCCCTCTCCTGCCGTGCTGGCGCGCTCGGTGCAAGCTTCGCAACCCGCGATGCTGACCGCCTCTTTGCGCCGCCAGACCGCCCAAGGCGTCGAAGCGTCGCGCGAATTTTTCCAATTGCTGCGCGACACCCATGTCACGGTCTTGCCCAACACGGCCGGTTGCCACAGCCTGCAAGAAGCGATCACCACGGCGGAGATGGCGCGCGAGGTGTTCGAGACTGACTGGATCAAACTGGAACTGATCGGCGACGACTACACCTTGCAACCCGACACCCTGCAATTGCCGATTGCGGCCGAGCGACTGATCAAAAGCGGTTTCCGGGTGCTGCCCTACAGCACCGACGACCTGGTGTTGTGCCAGCGGCTGGTCGACGTGGGCTGCCAGGCAGTGATGCCCTGGGCGGCCCCCATAGGCACGGGCAAAGGGCCGATCAACCCCTATGCCATGCGCACCTTGCGCGAGCGTCTGGATGTGCCCTTGATCGTGGATGCCGGATTGGGCCTGCCTTCGCACGCCTGCCAGGTGATGGAATGGGGCTATGACGCCGTGTTGCTCAACACCGCCGTCGCCCTGGCGCGCGACCCGGTGGCCATGGCTGAAGCTTTTGCGCTGGCCGTTCGTGCCGGCCGCTCAGCCCATCTGGCTGGCGCCATGCAAGAGCAGGAACAAGCCCAACCCAGCACCCCCGTGCTGGGCACCCCTTTCTGGCACCAATCATGACCCCCTTATCCGCCCACGACCTGGCTCAACAATTGATGCGACAGCACGCGGCGATGCAAGCCGGCGACCCCCTGCCAGCGACCGCCCGGCACGACAGCTCTGCGGCTGAAATGGCGCTGGACCTCGCGCTGCCCGCCCTGGGCTTCATCGCCCGCGATGCCGGCGTGGTCAAGCAGGCATGGCTGCGCCAGAGCCAGCGGCTGGGCGGTTTTGACCCGGCTCTCTGGCCCGCAGAGGCCATAGACTTCGGCCCGCAGGCCCAAGCGCACCCGCTGCCCTGCGCGCCCTGCCCACGGCAACTGGGCTTGTATGCGGTCTTGCCCGACGCCAACTGGGTGGCTCGGATGGCGCAGGCCGGCGTGCCCACGCTGCAACTGCGGTTCAAATCGGACGACCGCGCCGCCATCGAGCGCGAGGTCAAATCTGCCGTGGCGGCAGTGCGCGGCAGCTCTAGCCTGCTCTTTATCAATGACCATTGGGCCAGCGCCATAGAGCACGGGGCCTATGGCGTGCATCTGGGCCAGGAAGACTTGTCCGCGGCCCCCATTGAGCGCATCAGGTTGTCGGGATTGCGCTTGGGTTTATCGACCCATGGCTACGCCGAGATGTTGCGGGCAGCCGCAGTCGGCCCCAGCTACCTGGCCCTGGGGGCAATTTTTCCGACCACTTTAAAACGCATGGCCACCGCACCGCAGGGGCTGGGCCGCCTGCGCGCCTATGCCCGGCTCATGCGGCATTACCCGCTGGTGGGCATAGGTGGGGTCGATGTGAATCGATTCGCCGACGTGCTGGGCTGCGGCGTGGGCTCGATCGCGGTGGTGCGTGCCATCGTGGGCCAAGATCAACCCGAGGCCGCCGCCCGGGCGCTGATGGCGGCCATGGCAAGCGGCGAATGAAGGCCCCGGGCCTTGGGCCTTGGGGCCAGACCTGGCACAGCCTTATTTGGTGAATTCGCCGCCTTCGACGATCACGTTTTCAACGATGCCCGCGCCGCTGCGCCGGTGCGATGCCGCCGCCACATATTCGGGTGACTGAAAGCAATTGACCGCCGCCTCAAAGGTCGGAAACTCGAGCAACACAAAGCGGTGAAACACCTCGGGGCCTTCCATGATCTGGTATTTGCCCCCCCGCGCCAGCACCTTGGCACCGTATTGGGCGATGATGCCGGGCACCTGGTCGGTGTAACGTTTGTACTCGACGGGATCGTTGATCACGCAACGGGCGATCCAATAAGCAGGCATGAGAGACTCCAGGAAAAAAATCAGGCACCCGCCACGGCGTTGCCCAAATTGGGCAACCATGTCGCCACCTGAGGGAAAAACACCAGCGACAAAATGGCAATCAGCAACATGATCCAGTAGGGGACTGAACCCTTGAAAATTTCTCCGGTGGAGAGGTCTTTTTCGTCCGTGACCGCCGCTTTCACCGTGAACACCAAAATACCAAAGGGCGGCGTGAGCAGGCCTGTCTCGATGGCGATGATGCCAATGATGGCAAAAGCGATCGGGTCAAAACCCAACGCCACGGCCAAGGGTCCAAACACCGGCACGGTGAGCAGAATGATTGAAATTGAGTCGATGATGCAACCCAAAATGAACCAGACCAAAACCATCAGGGCCAAAATCGTGTAGGGCGAGAGGCCTGAGCCCAAAAAATACTCTTTCGCCGCCCCGGTGATGCCGGTCATGGACAACACCCTGGAGTACAAGGCCGCCGTCACCAGCAACAACAAAAGCGGTGCCGACGTGCGACCGACCGACAAAATGGCCTCCAGCATTTCCTTGCCACGCATGCCCCGCATCAGGGCCAACACCAAGGACAGAGCGGCACCCACGCCCGCCCCCTCTGTCGGGGTGAATACGCCCAGCCAAATCCCGCCCAGCACCAGGGCCACCAGCACCAAAATGCCCACGGTGCTGTAAAAGATGGTGCGCAGGTCTTCGGTCTCGGCCTTGGCATAAGACGCCCGGGCCTGCTGTTGGGCCAGAGGCAAATGGTCGCCCTCGCCCACACGCTCAGGGTGTTTAAAAGCCACCCACAAGATGTACAGGATGTACAGCGTCACGACGATGAAGCCCGGGATGATGCCCGCGATGAACAATTTGCCGATCGCCATTTCGGTCAAAACACCCCAGACGATCATCAGCACCGAGGGCGGAATCAGCATGCCCAGACAAGCACTGCCGGCAATGCAACCCAAGGCAAATTTGCGCTCATAGCCGTAACGGCGCATCTCGGGGTAGGCAATTTTGGAAAAGGCCGCAGCAGCGGCAATCGAAACCCCGGTGACAAAGGCAAACACCGCATTGGACAAGACCGTGGCGATGCCCAAACGCCCCGGCAGGCGCCGGGTCAAGCGATTGATGAGGGTGAACAGATCACTGGCCGCCCCGCATTTGGCCAAGAACTCGCCCATCAGCATGAACAAGGGGATGACCGCAAACACGTAGTCGCGCAAAGCCTCGTAAGCCGTGTTGGATGCAAAGCTGATGACGGTGTCAAGCTGCTCGGTCATCAGGTAGATGCCCAGCAGGCTGGTGACCCCCAAAGACACCGCGATGTGCACGCCGCTGAACACCAAAATCAGCAGAACGCTGACCATGATCAGCATTTGTTCCGGATCAAACATGGAATGAACTCAATGTGTGGTGGCGGCAAAATTGCCGCCTTCGCCTTTGATGGCATTGGAAATGTTTTGCAACATCAGCAGGATATAACTCAGACACGCCAATGCAGTGCCCAGCAAAATGATGAATTTGGCCGGCCAAACCGGCACCCGCAAAGCCCCTTCACCCTCGTACTCGCCAGAGTTCCAGGCATGGGCCGCACCATCGATGGTGCCGTAGCAGATCACGCCAAAAAACAGCACCCCGATCAAGGCCCCCCAGGCGGCCAGCAGGCTTTGCGCCCGGGGGCTGAGGTGGGCAACCACGGTATCCACATTGAGCATGCCGCCCGATCTGATGGCATAGCCCGCCTGCAAAAAGCAGATGATCACGATGGACAGTGAAATGATCTCGGGCGTGCCTTTGACGGGGCTGTTGAACAAGACCCGCCCGGACACGTCGGCCACCACCAGAAAACAAAGCACAAAGGCCCAGATGGCCGCCGCCACCATGCAAGCCTTCGTCACCCAGTCAGCGAATCGGTTCAGCATGTGAGGTCACTTGATGCTGTAACGCACCGGCCACTTGTGGCCCATCTTTTCCGCCCCCTCCAGGGTCAGCTTGAGCACTTGCGTGGCCGGCAAACCTTTGGCGTCCAGATCGGCCGCCATGGCCTGCGGCCAATCTTTCAGCGAATTGGCCCATTCAACCCTGACGCTGTCGGGTACTTTCTTGACATTGACGCCCAGGTCTTTGAGTTGCACCAACTGCTTGGGGTAGTTTTCTTCGTTCACCGAGCCGGTTTTGGCCTCAAATTCTTTGGCCACTTCGACAATGATGCTTTGCACCTCTTTGGGCAACCTGGCAAAACGGGCCTTGTTCATGGTCAAACCGTGCCAGGTGATGGCCCCGAAACCGGTTTCGGTGTAATGTTTGGCCACCTCATTGAGTTTGAAGTTGACCCATCCGGAGGGGAACATGATCCAGCCGTTATAGACCCCCGTTTGCATCGAGGTATAGGCCTCGGGCAAACTGGACTGCACGGGCACGGCCCCGGCATATTCCAGCCACTTCAGATTCAAACCCGCACCCGCCAGTTTTCGCCCCTTGAGCTCGGACACTGTATTCCACTCAAACGTGGTGCCCAGGTTGTAGCCGTTGTCTGAAATCAGGGCCAGCAGGGTCTGGTTGTATTTGTCTTCAAAAACCTTGCTCATGTAGGGCACCTGGTTGTACACCGAGCGCGCCAGTTCCACACTCATCTTCGGGCTCATGGTGCCAAAGGGCAACATCACCTGGAAGGCATGCAAGGGCAAGTTGGAGGCCTCAAAGCAGAAGCAGTAACCGCCGATGTCGATCAGGCCGGATTGCACCCCTTCCAGGGTATCGGCCACCTTGACCATGGCCCCGCCGTAGCCTTCGACAAACTCGACTTTGTGCGAAGTGCGCTCAGCCACCCGCTTGGTGACCTCAGGCACAAAGAAATTCTGCATCAGATTCACATAGGTGTTGGCCGCCGGGTGTCCGGACGCAATGCGCAAGCGAATGTTTTCCGCCTGCGCCGTTCCCCAGCCCGCCATGGTCAACAGACCCGCCAATAAACCCAGTTTGAAACGCTTGCTCATGGTGAACTCCTTGTGAATTGTGATCACTAAAAAAATGTGCGGCGGTCAGGCCGGCAAGATGATGCTGGAACCGGTGGTTCGACCGGATTCCAACTCGGCATGGGCCTTGGCGATGTCATCCATCGAGTAACGCTGATTGATGGACACCTTCAAGGCGCCCTGCCGGAACAACTCGAACACGGCCGATGCCGAATCGCGCAATTCCTGCGTGGATGAGGTGTAGGTCACCAGCGTGGGGCGTGTGAAGTACAGGGAACCCATTTTTTGCAAGGTACCCGCAGCCACCGGGGGCGGTGCGCCCGTGGTGGTGCCAAAAGACACAAAATATCCGCGCGCTTGCAAGCAATTCAGCGATGCCTCAAAAGAATCTTTGCCCACTGAGTCGTACACCACCGGCACGCCACGACCGCCGGTGATCTCTTTGACCCGGGCAGCGATGTCTTCAGACTTGCGGTCTATGCAAAATTCGTAACCGTTTTGTTGGGCCAGGGCCACCTTGTCGGCACCGCCAGCCACCCCGATCATGTGGGCACCGATATGACGCCCCCACTGGCCGGCCAGCAGCCCCACCCCGCCGGCCGCCGCATGCATCAGCACATATTGCCCGGCTTGCACGGGGTAG
>JBEAZY010000156.1:0-2990 GCA_041159205.1 Pseudomonadota bacterium | reverse complement strand
ACTCAGTTACGACACGGTGAGGGATTTCGCGCCCATTTCGCTGGTCGCGTCTTCCTCTTTGGCCTTGGTGGCCCACCCCTCTGTACCGGCCAAAACCCTGCCAGACATGATCAAACTGGCCAAAGCCAACCCCGGCAAATACAACTTCGCCTCTTCGGGCTCCGGAACGCCCTTGCATCTGGGGGGGGAATTGCTCAATCAGGCGGCCGGCACTCGCATGGTGCATGTGCCTTACAAAGGCGCGGCACCGGCCTTGCAAGACGTTTTGGGAGGCCAGGTGCAGCTGGCCATGGTCGGCACCCCTTCGGTCCTCAATCACATCAAGGCCGGGCGACTTACCGCGCTCGCGGTCACCAGCGCTCAACGCACCCCTCTGGCTCCCGATGTACCCACGGTGGCCGAAACTTTGCCCGGCTATGAAGTGGAATTGGTGTATGCCGTGGCGGCCCCTTTTGGCACGCCAGCCGCCATCATTGACAAACTGAACGCGGAACTGAGTCTGGCCCTCAAAGACCCCGAATTGCGCGAACGACTGCTGGGTCAGGGCTTCGAAGTGCGAACCAGTACCCCGGAACAATTGGGGCAATACATCCGCAGCGAAATCCGAAAATGGTCGGGCATCGTGAAAGAGTCCGGGGTCAAACCCGATTGAAAGATCTGTGGCTGGCATCGGTTTCAGTCGTGGGCTTCCTCTAGCTCCAGCAAGGCCCCCAAAAAATCACGCGGATGAATGAAAGCGATGGCTTGTCCGTGCACGTTCCTGGCCTCTGGGGCGCTGATGGGCGCGACGCCCTGCGTTTGCAGGCTCTGGCAAGTTTGCGCCACTGAATCCACACCAAGAGCCAGATGATGCAAGCCGCCTTGAGGGTGGCGCTCGAGAAAACGCATCAGCGACGGGTTTGAGGGTTGCGGCTCCATCAATTCGATGCGGGCATTGCCCAACTCGATGTAAGCCATTTTGACCCCCTGCTCGACATTGACCATGACCGGGCTGAGGGTCAAGCCATACACCTCTTGCATGCGCTTCATGGCCTGGTCCAGATTGGGCACCACCAGGCTCACATGGCTTAATCGTGTCATCTTGCTCTCCTTAAGCCACCACGCCCCGGGCCATCCACTGATCCACCTGACGGTCTGTACAGGCAAACTCGCGCGTCAACACCTCACGCGTGTGCTGCCCCAATCGGGGCGGCGCTCGCCGGGCCTGAACCGGGGTTCCTTTGAGTTTGAGCGGGCTGGACAAAGACGTCACGCTTTGGCCATCGTCTCGGGTCATGCGGGTGATCATTTCACGAGCCAGGGTGTGGGGATTGGCCAAGGCCTGAGCCACAGAATTCACACGCCCGCACGGGATGCCGGCCGCCCTCATGGCCGCAATGAGGGGCTCGGTCTTCCATTGGGCCGCAGAGCTGGCCACACAAGCCTCGATCGCCGCACGGTTCACCACCCGATCCGCATTGCGGACAAATCTCGGGTCTTGGGCCCACTCGGGGTGTGACAACAGTTGGGCCAGTTTGGCAAACTGCGAGTCATTGCCCACGGCGATGGCGATCACCCCATCCGCACAATCGAATGTCGTGTAGGGCACGATGGTGGGGTGCCCGTTGCCATAGCGACGCGCCTCGTTGCCGGTCGCCAAATGGCTGTTGCCCACATTGGCCAGCAAAGCAATGGCGGTGTCAAAAAGACACACTTCGACTTTTTGCCCCTGCCCGGTTCTGAAGCGGGCGATCAAGGCGGCCTGGACGGCATTGGCCGCCATCATCCCGGTGGCCAAATCAACGATGGCCACGCCATACTTGGTGGCAGCGCCATCTTGCGGCCCGCAAATGCTCATCAGCCCGGATTCAGCCTGCAAAATGAAGTCGTATCCAGGCAATGCGGCATCGGGGCCCTGCTCCCCGTAACCTGTGATGGAGCAGCGCACCAAACGGGGGGCGTGTTGCTCAAACCAGGCGTCGTCAAACCCCCAGCGGGCCAGGGTACCGGTCTTGAAATTGTCCAGCACCACATCCACAGAGGACAGCATGCGGCCCAGCAATGACTTGCCATCCGAAGAAGCAAAATCGATGCAAATGCCGCGTTTGTTGCGGTTGCATCCCAAAAAATAGGCAGATTCCCCATCGACAAAGGGTGGCCCCCAGGCACGCGTGTCGTCGCCCGAGCCGACCGATTCGACCTTGATGACATCGGCCCCCAAATCGCCCAGCAACATGCCGCACCAGGGCCCGGCCAGCACGCGAGTGAGATCCAGCACCCGCAAGCCGGCCAAAGCGCCTTGAGCGTTGGATTCGGCGCTGCCCATCACTCGTCGGGAAAGTGGCGCATATCGGGCGGGGCGTTCAAATGCTTGTGAAAGCCATCCAAATAGTCTTCCAGGGCCGCCTTGTTGCGCAATCGGAATTTCTGGAAATCAGGCTTGCGACCTTCCAGGAATGCGTTCATGCCCTCCAGGCTCTCCTCGGACCCCCAGACATGGGCCAGCAATTCCATGCCGTGCTGCCATGAACCATACAACTGGTCAGATTCCAGGTTCAGGCTCTTTTTGGTCATGCGGATGGTCTGGCTGCTGTGTCCCTTGATGGTTTCGCACCAGGCCAGTGTTTCCTCATCGAGCTTGGATTCGGGCACGCATTTGTTGATCAGGCCGATTTTTTCAGCCTCGGCCGCCGTGAATCGACGCGCCAGGAAAATCATCTCACGGGCCAGGCGCTCACCGATGATGCGTGGCAGATACTGGGTCGCCCCCACTGTCGGACAAGCCCCCACCTTGGCACCTGTCTGACCCAGCATGGATTTCTCGGAGGCAATCACCAGATCGCACCACAGGGCCAATTCGTGTCCACCCCCCATGCACCAGCCGTTGACTTTGGCGATGACCGGGATCGGCACACCTCGAATGGCCATGGCCAAACCCAACATGCGATCGTTCCACATCGCCCCATTGGTGAAATTCAGGCGCTTCATGGCATAAAAATCACCCCCGGCCG
>JBEAZY010000155.1:0-28706 GCA_041159205.1 Pseudomonadota bacterium | reverse complement strand
CGTAAATGAGCAGGTCCAAGCCATGCACTTGGTTGCCGATCAAGACCCGCAATAATTCTTGTAGCGCCAGCAAAAACACCGCGCCAAAAGTCGGCCCCAGGATCACAAACAGGCCACCCGCGATCACGCCAAACACCATCTGCAAAGAGATGCCGATGCCCGAGACGGTTTCTGGATTGATATAGAGCTGATATTGGGCGTACAACACCCCACCCAGGGTGGTCATGGCCGCAGACAAGACGGTGATGCGCAATTTGGTGCGCGTCACATGAATACCGATGGATGCTGCGGCATCCTCGTCTTCGGCGATCGCCTGCAAAGCATCGCGCTCCATGCTTTGATCGACCCGTCGCCACACCCACAAGGCGAACAACCAGGCCACCAAAGCCACATAGAACCAAATTCGACGGTCAGAGAATTGAAACGCCCACAAAGAGGCGACTTCGCCATCGATCAAGCCAGACTTCGGCGTCAACCCCAAAGAGCCCCCGGTTTGCTCGCGTTGGGCGACGATGACCAATCGCACCACCTCGGCCAAAGCCAAGGTGACCAGGGCGAAGTAGTGGCCTACAATTTTGAAACGAAAACACGGATAGCCGATCAGCAAAGCCAACAGCACGCTGAGCACAATCGCCACCAAGGCCCCCGCCACGGGAGGTAATCCGTAAGCGTTCCAAAGCAGCACCGTCACATAGGCGCCGATGCCCATGAAGGCCCCATGCCCCAGGCTGACCAGACCCAACCGGCCCATCAAGGCCCAACTGGTGTAGATGAAGCCGAGCAACAAAGCCACGATGATCAGGTGCATGGGATATGAGCCCAGCCCCAACCACGGCGCCACGCACAAAGCGGCCAGCATCAGCATGAACAGGTGTTGGCGATTCATGGGTCAGCGCCTTGCAGACAAAATGCCCTGGGGGCGAATGAACATCATACCGATGAAAAACACAAAGGCCAGCACGTAGCCCCACTCGATGGCCAAGACGAAGCCCCCCACCGAAATGAACTGGGCAAACAGGAAAGCGGCAACAAAGCCCCCGATCAGATTGCCCAGCCCCCCCATCACACACACCAAAAATGTGATCGGCCCAAACGAGAGTCCGATGGCCGGATGCACATCGTATTGCAGCACCAAAAGACAGGCGGCCAATCCTGCCAGCGCGCCGCCCAGCGCTGATGTGAGCAGGTAAATCTGGCTGGCGTTGACCCCCATCAAGGGCATGACGCCCCGGTCCTGGCTGATGGCCCGAATGGCGGTACCCGCATGGGTGCGATTCAAAAACAAATAGGTGGCGGCTATCGCCATCATGGCGACAGCGAAAGCGATCAGGCGCGCCATGGACAGGCTGATCTCACCCACCAAGACGCTGGGCAGACGAATGCCCAGGTTGCGGAAATCGATGCCAAAGGTCACGGTGGCCACCGCTTGCAGGAAAAACAGCACGCCACCCGTCACCAGCAATTGATTGATGGGCTCGGCGGCCAATACGGGGCGGATGATGAAGTGGTGCATTCCCGCGCCCAGCAGGGCGGTGAGCAATATGCCCAAGGGCATGGCCACTGCCAAGGACCACCCCATCTCGACATAAGACCAGTAAATGCCGTACATACCGATCATCATCAACTCGGCATAAGAGATCCACACCACATCGATGACGCCAAAGATCAGGTTCAGGCCCAAGGCCAACAAAGCCAGTAAACCACCCAGCAAGATCCCGTTGATGACAGCCTCGAGCAAAAAGATATCGAGAAATTCCATCACACCCCCAGATAAGCTTTTTGCACTTCGGCGCTGGCCAGCAATTCAGCCGAGGTGCCGCTGGCGCGGATGCGACCTGTCTCCAGCAGATAGCCCCGATCCACCACCTGCAAGACCTGTTGGATGTTTTGCTCGACGATCAGCACCGTATAGCCCTCGCCACGTATGCGCTGGATCAATTCGAAAATCGACTGCACCACCACGGGAGCCAATCCGGCTGAGGGTTCGTCCAGCAAAAGCAAGGTCGGGTTGCTCATCAAGGCCCGACCTATCGCGCACATCTGCTGTTCGCCGCCGGACATGGTGCCGGCCATTTGGGTGCGACGCTCTTTCATGCGGGGAAAGAGGTCGTAAACATAAGTCAAGCGGTCCGCCAGTTGTGCCCGTGCTTTGGGGTGATAAGCCCCGATGCGCAGGTTGTCTTCCACGCTCAGGCGCGGAAACAATCGACGCCCCTCAGGGACATGGGCAATGCCCATGCCGACCAACAGGTGCGGCGCGATGTGGGTGTAGTTGCCGCCGTTCAGCGACAACTCACCCGAATTGACATCGATCAGGCGCGAAATGGCACGCAGCAGGGTCGATTTGCCAGCGCCGTTGGGGCCGATCACGGCCACCGCTTCGCCTGCCTGGATCGACAGATCGACATCGAACAGGGCTTGAAAACTGCCGTAGCCCGCATGCACGTGTTCCAATTTCAGCATCAGGACTCCACCGCCGTCGATTGAAACTGCTTTTGCAAGCTCGATGCGTCTGTTCCCAGGTAAACCTCGACCACTCTGGGATCATGCACCACTTCGCTTGGGCTGCCTTGGGCGATCAAAACGCCATGGTCCAGCACCATGCAACGATCAATCACCTTCATCAGCACCCCCATGATGTGTTCCACCCAGATGATGGTGACACCGCGCTCATCGCGGATGCGTTTGAGCATCAGCGCCGCCGACTCCATTTCGCTTTCGTCCAAGCCACCCAAACTCTCATCGGCCAACAGCAGGGTCGGCTGGGTCGCCAAGGCGCGCGCCATTTCCAGTTTTTTCAAACCAGCGGCACCCAAACCCTCTACGCAGGCCCCATCGGCATAAGGAAGGTCTATCAGCTCTAGCGCATCGCGCGCGCGGCGCACGGCTTCGACGCGATCGATGGCTTGGCTGGCACCGTAATAGGCCGCCAGAGTTGCATTCTCCAGAATGCTCAGTTTGCGGAAGGGCCGGGGAATTTGAAAGGTGCGGGCCAAGCCCAGTCGACAGACCTCGTTGGGCGTGAGCCCACCGATGGAGCGACCATTCAAGATGATTTCTCCCTCGGTGGGGGCATACAGACCAGCCAGCACGTTGAAGGTGGTGCTTTTGCCCGATCCGTTGGGCCCAATGAGGCCCAAAATCTCGCCCCGGCTGACCTGAAATGAGACCTGGTCAACCGCAGTGAAGCCCCCAAACCGTTTTGTCAGGCGTCGGACTTCAAGCATCAGTTGGCGTAGGAATGGCCCTTGGGCAGGGGCAAAACCGGATCCTTGGTTTTGATGGCGTTGGGCCAGACCACAAAGGTGTCGTTGCCCGAATACTGGTGCACGACGGGGCTGGAACGCTCATTTTGACCTGCCATGGGGGTTCCCGGCGGGAAAAACTTGACGCCGTAGCCCTGTATGGTGCCACCTGCCGGGATATCGGTGTCCAAAGCGGCCTTGCGCAGTGCCTCAGGGTCCACACCCCCATATTTCTTGATGGCGCGCGGCATGACGTCGGTGAAAAAGATCCAACTTTGGTTAAAGCCCATCGACACATGGGTGGGCACCTCATCGCCTTTGACCTCGGCCTTATAGCGTTTGATCATCTCGGCGGTGATGGCCCCTAGGCCGGGCTGGAGTGCCTTGGGATCGAGCAGTTGAGCCGCCACCGGGTCGACGTTGTAAATCAGGTTGGCGTCGTCCTTGAACGTCGCATAGAGCTTGTCAAACTGACCATAGCCGGCGCCATGCCCGATCAGGGCCGACCACTTCAGGCCCTGCTCTTTGGCTTGGCGCAAGAAAAGGGTGATGTCAGGGTTGTATCCTGTGTGCAAAATCACATCGGGGCGGGCCCGGCGCAACTTCGTCACCAAGGGCGACAAATCCGGAGCGGTCGCAGCGTAGCCCTCTTTCAGCACCACTTGCATGCCAAGTTGCTTGCAAGAAGACTCATTGCCAGCTGCCACGCCGGCACCATAGGGGCCATCTTCATAAATCACCGCCACCTTCAGATCCTGGGGTTCTTTGCCCAAACGTGATTTGGCGTTTTCATTCAGAAACTTGCACGAGGCTTCGCCGAATTGATCAGAGTGCACTTGGGCCCGGAAAACATAGCGCAGATTTTTGTCCTTGAAGACCGATGAGGCCACACAGACATTGGCCCACATGAATTTCTTCGACTGGTCGATCTTTTGCGCCATAGGCACGCAGTGGGCCGACGAGAAGACGCCCATGATCATGTCCACTTTTTCCTGGTTCAACAGGCGCTCGGTCTCGTTGATGGCCACCTCGGCCTTGCTTTGCGCATCCACGTAGACCGGCACAATCCGATAGCCTTCCACGCCACCACGCTCATTGATCATGTCGATGGCGTACTTTGTGCCCAGGTAACTGGCGTTCGAACCGCCTGCAGCCAATGCACCCGACATGTCGTAAATCACGCCGACTTTCAGCGTTTTCCCTTGCGCCCAAGCCCCCGTGCTGCACAAAGCGGCGAACGAAGCCGTCACCCAAAACATCCGTTTGAACATTGCTTGTCTCCTTCAGTGTGACCGTGTGGTGATCATCAGATTGAAAATTAACAAATTAGAGATGCACGCACCAATGGCGTTAACCCCTAGCCTCAAGCCGTATTCTCTGGTGATTACCCTGTGTGGGTGTGCCAGCTGCAGGGGTTTGCGTCACAATGAAGCCATGCAACACACGGATGTGATCATTGTCGGTGCTGGCTCAGCCGGTTGCGTGTTGGCCGACCGACTGAGCGAATCAGGCCGCCGCCAGGTGGTGCTGCTAGAGGCCGGCGGACGGGATACCAACCCATGGATACACGTCCCCATGGGCTATGGCAAGCTATTCAACCACCCTACCCTCAACTGGGCCTACGAGTCAGAACCCGAACCTCACTGTAACGGGCGACGCATTTTCACGCCGCGCGGCAAAGTATTGGGTGGCTCGTCCTCTATCAACGGCTTGGTCTATGTGCGCGGACAGGCGCAAGACTTCGACCTGTGGAACATACCGGGTTGGACACATGCCGATCTCTTGCCCAGCTTCATCAAGGCCGAAGACCAAAGTCGGGGCGCGAACGAATGGCACGGTGTGGGCGGACCTTTGGCGGTTTCCGACCTGCCCGATCGACACCCCCTTTGCGACGCCTTCATTGCCTCAGCCCAAGCCATCGGCGTGCCTCGCAACGACGATTTCAACGGCGCCAGCCAAGAAGGGGCAGGCTACTACCAGGCGAACACGCGCAACGGACGACGCATCAGCACGGCAGTGGGCTATTTGAAACGCGCGCGTGCACGGCCCAACTTTAGAGTCGAGGTCCACGCCCACGCCACCCGCATTGTGTTCGAAGGCAAACGTGCGGTAGGCGTGGAGTATTTGCAAAACGGTCAACGCCGTCAACTGCGCGCAGGCCAGGTTATTTTGGCCGGAGGTGCATTCAATTCACCGCAGCTGCTGCAGCTCTCGGGCATAGGGCCTGCCGAAGTCTTGCAACAGCATGGCATCGAGGTGCTGCACCACCTGCCCGACGTCGGCGCGAATTTACAAGACCATTTTTACGTGCGCAACTTCTTTCGCAGCCGCTTGCCCATGACCGTGAATGACGACATGGCGCATTGGTGGGGTCGTTTGGGCATGGGTCTGCGTTGGGTCCTGCAGCGACGCGGCCCCTTGGCCATCAGCGCCGGATATGCGGCGGCTTTTGTCAAAACCCGCCCAGAGCTCTTGCGTCCGGACGCGCAGTTTTACTTCATCAATTTCTCGCTGGCCCGACGGGGCGGCATTTTGGATCAACACTCAGGCTTCACCTGCTCGGTTTCACAGTTGCAGGCAGAATCAAGGGGTTGGGTCAAGATCCGCAATGCCGACCCCTTCGCAGCGCCCCTGATTCAGTACAACTACCTGGACACCGAGAACGACCGACGCACCATGGTTGAAGCGCTCAAGAAGCTGCGCCGACTGGTCCAAACACCCCCTTTCAGCGACCATGTGGCCGAAGAGCTGAAACCCGGCCCCGGGGTGGCCAGTGATGAGGAATGGCTGGCGTACTGCCGCGCGGTGGGCGATACCGTTTACCATCCCACCTCGACCTGTCGAATGGGCACCGATGAGGCCTCGGTGGTGGATCCGCAATTGCGGCTGCGCGGCGTGGACGGTTTGTGGGTGATCGATGCCTCGGTGATGCCTTCGGTCGTATCTGGCAACACCAATGCGGCCACAGTGGCCATCGCCGAAAAAGGTGCTGAGCTGTTCCAAGCCCACACACGCTGAGTGGGGTGCCAGGGCACAAAACGCCCGCAGCCCGACCAACTCGCCCAGTGCATCTGGTCAGATCAACCCAGAAAGTGCTTTAAAAATGACCCAAGTGGCATGGTGCTTGCATTCATCTTGGATACAAGTTTGGATGCACCAAAATGCCACACGTCACTTCTCCAGCCCCTCCAACAAAACTCGCAGCTTCGGCATGGATCACCCGGCTGGAACGACCCATTGAGATTCAAGGCCATTTCCCTCTTGAAAACAGTTCTCTAAAAGGGCTTACTTTCGCCGTCAAAGACAACATCGACGTGGAAGGCGTTTCAACCACGGCGGCCTGCCCAGAATTTGCCCGTACTGCCCACGAGCACGCCACGGTGGTGCATCGCCTGCTCCAGGCTGGTGCATCATTGCATGGCAAAACCAATCTCGACCAATTTGCGTGTGGGCTGAATGGTAGTCGCTCACCCTATGGCGCTGTCCCGAACGCCTTCAATCCCATGTATGTCAGCGGGGGCAGCAGCAGCGGTTCGGCCTATGTGGTGGCCACAGGTCAGGTCGACTTCGCTCTGGGGACAGACACAGCCGGCTCGGGCCGCGTACCCGCCGGGTTGAACCACATTGTGGGTTTCAAGCCCACCCGGGGTCGTTTAAGCGCAACCGGCGTGGTGCCCGCAGCGCAAAGCGTGGACGCAGTATCGATTTTTGCACGCAGCGTACCCATGGCTTGGCAAGTTCTGATGACCGCATCCGGGCATGATCCACGAGACCCATTTTCTCGATCACCCGAAGACTTGCCTTGGCGAGCCCATCCATTTCCTGAGGCCCCGCGCGTCGGTGTACCGATGGATTTGGAGTTCTACGGGGATGAGAGTTCGCGGGTGGCATTCGAACAGTCGCTGTCGTTCCTGCGGGCGATGGGTGCACAGCTTGTGCCCATCGACTATGCCCCTTTGGCGCAAGCGGCCGACTTGCTTTATGGCAGCGCATTGGTGGCCGAACGACATGCAGCAATTCGGAAATTTTTTGATGCCCACGAAGACGCCGTCATTGAGCCGGTTCGCAGCATCATTGCACAAGCCAGGCAATACAGTGCCACAGATGTGTTTGAAGCGCAGTTGAAATTACGCGAAATAGAACAAAAAGTACGCCCCATGTGGAAGGAAATTGACTTCATGGTGGTGCCAACAGCCCCTACTCATGTGAGCTTGGAGGACATGCGTGCTTCGCCGGTGGAGCTCAACCGAAGACTCGGGCACTACACCAACTTTGTCAACTTACTCGATTACGCCGCATTGTCGGTACCCTCCATTTTGCGTGACGATGGTTTGCCCTTTGGCGTGACCTTTATTGCGCCTGCGGGCTGTGACTGGCCTCTTGCCGAATGGGGCACACGCTATCACGCCAATGTGCAAAAAAACATCTGCACGGGTTGGGGCGCGGGGCAATGGCCACTGAGTACAGCCGATCTCACGCCACCTCCTCGACCTGGTGTCGTTCTATCGCAAGAACCCGAATGTCATTTGGCAGTGGTAGGCGCGCACCTCAGTGGCATGCCCCTAAATAGACAACTGATTGAACGCGGCGCACGCCTGCTGGAGACCACTCAAACGGCACCGATCTACAGGCTATATGCGCTGGCGAATACTCAACCGGCCAAGCCGGGATTGGTGAAGGTCGACTCAGCGTCCGGACGCTCGGTGCAGATCGAGATTTGGTCGATGCCACTCTCAAAATTCGGGTCTTTCGTCGCAGAAATTCCTGCACCATTGGGCATCGGAACCCTCTTGTTAGCAGATGGTCGTCAAGTGCAAGGCTTTTTGTGTGAGTCGCAAGCCATACACGGAGCTACCGACATCAGCCACCACGGAGGCTGGCGAGCCTACGTCCAAACCCAACGCTCTCAATTGTCCACCTCACCCATCTGATTCACCCCCCCACCCTGAAGGAGATCGTCATGAGCCATCGTTTCGCACCCACCACTCAAAAAATGCCTACCCTGAACCCCAGCACACAACGCCGTCGATTTTTAAAGACCAGCGGCGTCACATTGACCTCACTGGCAGCCCCAGGCCTGATATGGGCCCAAACCAGCCCCAAAATCCGTGTGGGCTTCTGGCCGGTGGCATCTGGAATTCCTTTTTTTGCAGCTGTCGAAAAAGGATATTTCAAAGAAGCGGGACTGGATGTTGAACCATTGAAGTTGGCCAGCCCACAACAAGTGGCAGAAGCCATGATTGCCGGACGCGCAGAGGGCAGTTCAAGCGGAACAGGTTCAGCCGCCTTGGGTATAGCCGAAATCGCTCAACCGGGTCTTTTGCAAATTTTCTGTACCAATCCCACCAATCAAAAATTCGTTCTCGACCAATTCATTGTGGCCAAAGACAGCCCCATAAAAGCCATCAGTGAGCTCAGTGGCAAGCGTGTCGCATGCGGACCTGGCGTCCAAAACGTGGTGCTTGCGCGGACCGTGCTGGAGCGGGCCGGTGCAAAAAACTTCACGGTGGTCGAATTACCCATTGGTCAGCACATCGCAGCTATCGCGGCTGCGCAGGTTGACGCTTGTTACACCCTGGAGCCGACAGGCACCGTAGGACGGCTCAATGGCACCACCCGAAATTTGGAGGTGGGTGTCATTGCCAAATACGTCTTGGGTGATCCTATGGCTCCTTGGCATGGCGGTTCGGCCAGTTTAACGACTGATTTCATTAAAAAGTACCCTGAGGTGACACGCCGCTACATCGCCGCCTACAAGCGCGGAGTTGACCTTGTTAGCAATAATCCGACCGAAGCGCGTCCTTTCCTAAAAGGCTACACCGCTATAGAAGGTGCACTGACCAATGAAGTCCCGATGGCTGACTATATGATGTCCAATGAATTCAAGCCATCAGATATCGCATATTTTCAAAAGTTTTTTGACCTCTTCACCGAACGCGGGGTTTTCACCCGAAAAGTGGATGTGGGCGCGATGTTGTTCAAAGGTTAATGCGGCACATGAATAAAAATATCACCCCTGTCGCCACGCAGAATGCCCCCTCTTGGCAGTCCATAGAGAGGGGCGGCGTCAGCCCGGCTCGTATGCGGCCCGACTGGGGTCGTGCCTTACCCCTGCTGGGCCCACTGGTTTTGCTGCTGATTTGGGATTTGGTGGTGCGTTTTGGGCTGATCAAACCGATCTTATTGCCTGCCCCCATCGATACCCTGCTGACTCTGATCAACGGCATGGCTGGACCTGTTTTATTACCGCATTTTGCAGTCACCCTGGAGCGCACCTTGTATGCTTTCGCCATTGCGACGGCGGTGGGTATGCCACTGGGTATCGCTTTAGGCTCTAACGAACGGGCCTATCGCAGCGTCGAATTTTTGATCGACTTCTTCCGATCCACACCAGCATCAGCGTTGATTCCACTTTTTTTGCTGATATTCGGCATTAACAACATCAATAAGGTGGCAATCGCTGCTTTTGGCGCGTTCCTCATCATCATCTTCAACTGCGCCTACGGGGTGATCAATGCCCGCAAGCAAAGGGTGGCTGCTGCTAAGGTGATGGGGGCCTCACGCTGGCAAATTTTTAAGGACGTACTTTTCTGGGAAAGCCTGCAACCCACTTTTGTCGGTCTTCGATCAGCCGTATCGATGGCCTTGGTGATTGTGGTGGTAGCTGAAATGTTCATTGGCTCTGAAAACGGATTGGGTCACAAAATCATTGATGCGCAACAGGTCATGAATGTGCGCGTGATGTATGCCGCCATCATGGCAGCAGGCATATTGGGCTACGCCTTGAATATATTGTTTCTTGCTTTGGAAAAAAGAGTCGTGCATTGGAGTGGAAGATGAGCGCAGTGATCAATGGACCAGTATTTGCCGATGTACCCAAACCCGCCTTTCAGCCTGGCCCTGCAGGCACACACATCACCATTCGTGGACTGACCAAATATTTTGCAGGCTGGCCGCTCTATGAGAATTTTGACCTTGACATTCCTAAAGGAAAGATCATCTCGATATTCGGGCCCAACGGTTGTGGAAAATCAACCCTGATCAATATGATTTCAGGGCTGGTCCCGATAGATCAGGGAGAGATTTTATTTGATGGCAAATCTCTTAAGGACACAAAAATTGGCTACGTATTCCAGAATTATCGCGAGGCACTTTTTCCATGGATGCGTACCATCGATAACATTGCTTATCCGCTCAAACTCGAGGGAAAGAGCAAGGTGGAGGTTGACCGGCGTATGGAAGAACTGGTTGCCTCGTTTGATGTCAAATTCGATCTTCGCCGATATCCTTATGAGCTATCGGGCGGCCAACAGCAAACAGCGTCGATCATGCGAGCCTTGGCCCCTAAGCCCGAAGTGTTGTTCCTCGATGAACCATTCTCTGCTTTGGATTTCGAAATGACACTGTTCATTCGAGAAAAACTTCAAGAGGTTTTCATGCAAACGGGCACCACCATGATGCTCGTTTCCCACGACCTGGAAGAAGCCGTTTACTTGGCCGACTTGGTGCTTTTACTGACCAAGCGCCCCACCTCGATCGCCGAAATCTTGCGCTATGAAGACCCAAGGCCCCGCACTGTGGCCACCTTATCTGAGGCAAGTTTTATCGCCACCAAAAAACGTAGCCTTGAGGTGTTTCAGCGCGAGGTGCGTCGATGATGAGCCGCACTGGTCATGGTCGGGCAGCATGGGGTATGCTTTATATATGAGCATGCCCCAACTGAACAGAGTGTCTCTGGCCGATGAAGTTTACGCTCGTTTGAAGCAAGACCTGGCTAATTTCGTCTGGGTGCCAGGGGACCGATTCACAGAAAACGAGATTTCTGAAAAAATGCAGGTTTCTCGCACGCCGGTGCGACAAGCACTGGTTCGTCTGCAACAAGAAGGTCAGGTAGAGGTGCTGTTTCGAAACGGGTGGAGAGTCTTGCCCTTCGATTTCGAGCGATTTGACCAGCTTTATGATCTGCGTGTTCTGATTGAGACAGAGGCGGTTCAGCGTCTTTGTGAGGGACATATCCGCGGCGATCCGCAGCGTTGCATGAAAATACTACAGCATCTATCCTTTCGCTGGCTGGTTCCGAAATCCAGTCGCAGCATGGATCCCCAAGAAGTGTGCCTTTGGGACGAACAGTTTCACTTGTCTTTGATTGATGCCACTGGAAATGTGGAAATTCTGCGGATCCACCAAGACATCACCTATCGCATTCGGGTCATCAGACGACTAGATTTCACCCAAAGACCACGCATCGATGCCACTTACGAAGAGCACGGCAAAATTTTGAAAGCCATTGAGCGCAAAAGCAGCGATCAGTGCCGAATGTGGATGAAAATGCACATCGAAAGCAGCCAAATGGAGGTACGCAAAATCACGTTGCACCACCTGCATTTAGCACGCCGAAATTAATTTTTAAAAATCACCAGGCTTTCACCACGTCACGGCTTGTTCCCTGACTGCACCAAATACCGCCTCAGCTCAGGGGACACCACCCGGGGCACCTCGAACACGGTCTGCCCTATGGACAGGTTCACTCGGCTCTTGATGAAACGCAGGGCTTGGCTGTGCACGGTTTCGCGCTCGTTGTCGGCGGTGATCATGTGGTAACTGTCGCCCAGATAAAGAAATTTTTTGTCTGAAGACTCAATGCGCCGATAGGCCATTTCGGCATTTCGTATATGCACCGATTCGTCATCAATGGCGTGTATGAAAAGTGCCGGTGACTCAATCTGGTCCAGGTGTGTCAGCACCTGATCGATCAAAGCCTGGCCCTGCCTGAGTTGCCCCAGGCTCAGCGTGGGTCCGCCGACTTCCGAGAGGCGGTTTAACTCAAGGGCACGCTTGACCATGGCCCGGGTCTGTTCGTTTTTGACGCCGAAAGGCTCAGACTCACGGTACATCCAGCGATGGTTAAAGGGAATGAAGTGGGCCCACCGCAGCAAGCCGCGGTACCAGGGTATGGCCCAGCCATCGTAAGCCAGCGCGCTGGCGAGAAAAACACAGGCATCGGGCCGCTCTGACTCGGCCAGCAACATGGCCAGTGTGGCCCCCATTGACAAGCCCACCACACTGACGGTCTCGCAGCATTCGCGCGCAGACCAGTAACAGGATTGAATCTGGGCTTTCCACTCTGCCCAGGTTTTCAACTCGCTGCCAAAGCAATATCCATCGATGCTGGGGATGAACACGCTAAAGCCCTCGCGGTGGGCTTCCTGCGCCAGCCGGATCAACTCAAGCGGGCCGGAACCCAAACCATGTAACATCAGCAGGCAATGGGTACCCCCGTCCAACTGGATGTCTTGTGCGCTGTTTTTTAACCAATTCATGGAAATTCAAAATGCCAGACGATGGTCTCGATTTTCGAGCCAGGAGTCTTTGCTCGGCACGATAGGCCTGACCCTGACTGCCTTTCTGATTCGTGATTCACTTTCACCCTGGATCAACCCCTACGCGGTGTTTCATTTTTTCATTTTGTCCTGTCTGGCCACCCAGTTCTTTTTCGGCCTGCGCTTCGCCATTGCGGCCTTGATCGCCAGCGTACTTCTGGGTGAATACTATTTTGTGGAACCGATCGGCACGTTCGACGCCCTGCACGACAAAGACATCATCGTGTGCCTGAACTTCATCATGGTGACGCTGACGGCCATCTTGCTGATGGAAAAGCTGCAACGCAGTGCATACGCCCGTGAGTTGCTGCTCAAGGTCAGCGCATCGCGGCACTTGCTCTCGTTGCAACGGGAAAACGACCGTCTTCATTTCGCTCAACAAAGCAACGATGCGGGCCTTGCCATGAAATCGCTGCTGCTTCAACTCGACGACTTGATCCTGGTGCAACATGGTTTGGAATGTTTGAAGATGGATCCTTTGTTTGATGAGTGCAGAAGCACTGAACCGACCCAAGATGCCCCACTTCCCTGGTTAACACACGTCCACCCGGACGACCGGGCCAGGGTGTTGCAAGCACTGGAACAAACCCGTCCGGCGCCACGCGGCCCCCTGGAAATGACGGTCAGACTGATCGGGCCGGCCCCCAATCCACACAGCCTGGGGACGGCACAGCTGGGTGTTTTTACAGTCTCAGGACAAGCGCTGATCTTGATGTCGGGTCAAATGGCTCAAAATCAAAGTGCGGCCCCAAAATCACCTATTAATGATACAATATAATATAATTTCATTGTTTTTTTCATTCAAAAGTACCATTCTCATGAGCGATTTCAAGCCATCGTTCGAGGTCTTGCGCGAATTGTTGACCCAGCAATTTGGCGTTGATCCAGCCCTCATACAGCCCGATGTCGCCATCGTTGACCTCGGGCTTGATTCACTGACCCTGATGGAATTCATTTTTGCCGCCGAAGATGCGGTGTCCTTGCGCATTCCCGAAGAAAAGCTGAACCCTCAGCAGGCGGGTTTGACCTTGGGGGCCATCAGCCAGGTGATCGACAGCATGCGCCCTAGACCATGATTTGAAATGGCCGCCGAACCCGTTGTCATCACTGGCCTGGATCAAATTTCGGCCCTGGGAAACGGTCTGGATGAACTTGACGCGGCCATCGCCCACAGCCGAAGCGGCATCAGCGCCTATGATTTGAATTTGCCAGGCATAGACCCGGCGCGAATCGCGGTGGGCCGGGTGAGTGCCGATTTAAGTGACCTCCAAGCCCCGTCCAAGCTGCCCATGGACCGTGCGACGGCTCTGGCCTTGCGGGTGGCACAAACTGCGGTGGCCCATGCCGGGTTGAAACCCACGCAGGTCAACCCGCTGCGCCTGGGCGTTTATTGGGGTTCCGGCATGGCCGGGGCGCACTCGTTTGACACCGGTTGCGAGGCACTCTATGCCCATCAGCGACGGATGCGCCCCACCCATGTCGTGACCACCATGCCCAATGCGGCCCTGGCCGAAATCAGTCTGTGGCTCAAAGCCCAAGGCCCTTGCCTGAGCTATGCCTGCGCCTGTGCCTCTTCGGCCGTGGCCATTGGGGAAGCACTGTGCGCCCTGCGCGCCGGGCGGCTTGATGTGGCGGTGGTGGGCGGCAGCGAATCGATGTTGACCCCGGGGGTCATGGCCAGCTGGAATGCCATGCGCGTGCTGGCCCCGGCACTGGCCAACCCTGCCACCAGTTGCCAACCCTTTGACACCCACCGCAGAGGTTTTGCCCTGGGTGAGGGCGCTGCCGCACTGGTGCTTGAATCGGCGGCGCACGCACGGCAACGCGGGGCGCACACGGTGGCCCTGCTCAGTGGCTATGGCGTCGGCACCGACGGCACCCACATCACCAACCCCGATGTGGACGGACAGGTCAGGGCCATGCGCATGGCCCTGGACGACGCCGGCTTGGAGCCCGGGCAAATCGGCTACCTCAATGCACACGGCACCGCCACCGCCGCAGGCGACTTGGCAGAAGCGCTATCGATATCCACCGTGTTTGGTGAGCACCCGGTCCCGGTCAGTTCGACCAAAGCGCTGCATGGCCACCTGCTGGGGGCAGGCGGTGCCGTCGAGTTGGTGATCGGCGTGCGCAGCCTGATCCGTCGTTTTCTGCCCGGGGCCGCCCACATCCAAGAGCCTGACCCGCGCATGGCGCTGAACCTGGTGCCCGCAACGGGCCTGCATGCCCCGCAAGTGAGGCACGTGATGTCGAACTCTTTTGCCTTCGGCGGCACCAATGCCGTGCTGATTGCCAGCGCCCCGGCACCGGGGCCCAAGTCCGATGCAGGCTTGGGCGCGGGCTGAATCAGTCGTAGGTCAAGGCGGCCCGACCCAAGAGTTTTTCGGCCACGATCTCGTCAAATATCGTCTCCACTTCCGTGAAGTGTCGCCGCATGCCAATGACAGGCTTGACCAAGCCCCGGGCCATGACTTCCATCGTTTCGATCAACTCGGTGCGTGTGGAGTGCCTGGACCCGGTGATGGTTTTTTCGGTCAGCATCAGGGGTCTGGTGGGCACCTGAATATCTCCTTTACCGACCCCGATCACCACCGCCCGGCCGGAAGTGGTCAAACTGTCATAAGCGACCTGGAAAGTTTGGGCGTGACCGACGTAATCGACCGCCGCATCGACACCCCTGCCATCGGTCAAGCGCTTGACAGCCGCCACCAGGTCTTTTTCCTTTTTCACATGAATCACCTCATCGGCACCCCACTGACTGGCCAAAGCCAGTTTTTCTTCCGACACATCCATCGCAATGACCCTGGCACCGAAGGCCTTGGCCACCTGGACACCATGGATACCGACCCCGCCACCCGCCCCGATGAGCAGCACATTGTCGTGAGGATTGACTTTGGCACGCTCCTTCATGCAATGCCAATTGGTGTTCACTGCATCGGTGGCCATGGCAGCGGCCTCATAACTGAGGCCCTGCGGGATGTGCAGAAAATTCTCTACTGGCAAGCTGACATACTCTGCGTATCCGCCATCGCGATGCACACCGACAAAGCCCTTGAATGCCTCGCACAGTGTCTCTCTGCCGCCACGACACCAGCGGCAGCGATGGCAGGTGAGGTAAAAATAGACCGCACACCGATCACCCACTTTGAGCTCAGTCACCTCTGAGCCGACTTCCACAATATCGCCACCCAATTCATGGCCCATGATGCGGGGGGCCTCTCCGCCAAAACTGCCGTTGCGCATGTTCAATAGCGTTAACCCCACCCCCGCTGCACGCACTTTGAGCACGGCCTCTCTGGGGCCGGGTTTGGGCTCGGGTCTGTCCATCAAGACAGATTTTTCGCCCCAATTCTTAACCACCATCGCTTTCATGTTTGACTCCTATACCAAGCACAGTCACATCCAACTCGCCAGCCAACTGGCCAGCGGCGGGAAAAAATAAATCAGCAAAGACACCAACAACAGTAAAAACATGAAGGGTGTCGACCCTTTGAATATTTCGCCCATGGTGACCTTTGGGTTGGGCACCACCGACTTGACGGCGAACACCACCATGCCAAAAGGAGGCGTCAACAAACCGGCCTCGACGATCAAAATACCAATCATGGCGAAGGCCAGGGGGTCCATGCCCAGGGCTTTGGCGATGGGCCAAAAAATTGGCACGGTCAGCAGCATGATCGAGATCGAATCAATGAACATGCCCAACACCATCCAAATCACCACCATAAATAGGACGGTCATGCCCATGCCCCATTCGGCGGACAGGATCATGGTCTGGATCTGGTTGCCCATGCCGCTCATGGCCAGGGTTCGCGAATAAAGTTGGGCGGCAAAAACCAGAATCATCAATGGCACGGCCACGCGACCCACGGTCAAGACCACGTCGACCACTTCGGCCCGCCTCATGCCTTTGATCAGGCCCACGGTCAAGGCCACCAGGGCGCCCATGCCGGCCCCTTCGGTGGGGGTGAAAATACCGGCCCAGATCCCACCCAAAGCACCCACCACGATGGCGGTCAAACCCAGGCCGCTGAGCCACAAGTCAAACAGGCTGGGCGCTGGCCGGGCATCGACCCGCGAGGCCGCATCGGCCTGAGATGAAATCGGCAATCGGTGCCCCACCACATGCGGTCGCACCACCGAGGTCACCGCGATATAGATCATCATCAGGCCGGCCAGCAAGAAGCCCGGAATGATGCCGGCCAGAAACAAGTGCCCGATCGAGATGTCGGTCAGAATGCCCCAGACCACCATCAACAGGCTGGGCGGAATGAGCATGCCCAGGCATGCACTGCCACTGATCAGACCCAATGAAAAATGGTCCGCGTAGCCGGAGCGTTTCATTTGCGGGTAGGCAATCGAGGTGAAGGTGGTCGCAGAGGCCAGACTGGTGCCCGATACAAAGGAAAAAATCACATTACCCAGCACAGTGGCGTAGGCGAACCGCCCCGGCAATCTGGACAACCAACGATCGATCACCCAGAACAGATCGAAGGCAATGCCCGAACGGGCGATGAACTCGCCCATGAGCAAGAACAAGGGCACGACGGCAAACACATAGTCGCGCAATGCCTCATAGGCCGTATTGCTCAGGAAAGCCAGCGTGATCTCAATGTCGCCGGTGGAAAACCACATCGCGACCAGACTCACCAAGCCCAGAGAAACCGCGACCTCCACGCCCAGAAAAACCAAAGCGATCAACAAAAACAAAATGATCAGGTGCAAATACTCAGCCATGGAAATCACTTGCCTTTCAAACTTCCTGCCGGGCCGGCAATTTCAAGCGTGTCTCCACCCCCAGGATGCGCAACACATAAAACCACGCCGTCATGGCGCTGCCACAAACCACGGCAAATCGGGCCGGCCAGGCGGGGACATCGACCACTCCCTCGCCTTCATACTCGTGGTCCACCCAGGCACGGATGGCGGGATCGAGTGCCCCGTATGCGAGCAGCGCGAAAAAGACGGCCCCCAGCAAGGCACACAGTTTGTAGTTTGCGTTCTTCAGCTTGCTGGGCATCAGGTTCTGAAAAATGTCGACAAACAACATGCTCTTGGCGCGAACGGCATAAGGCAACTGCAAAAAAACGATCAAGATCAGCAAATTGCGGATGTGCTCTGCCGTTCCGTAGTATTTGATGCCCAACAAACGGCATGAGATCTCCACCAAAATGGCAAAAGCCATGCCGAAGGCCACAAATGCGGTTGCCACCATCATGGCCTGGGCCAGGCGATCTATCGCGTGGATGATCTTGCTCACAGCGCCACCTTGGGTCAATCGAGTTTGGCTTTGACGGGCCAACGATAGCCCTCAGACTCTGTGGCCTGGATGTAGGCCTTCATCACTTGAGTCATCGGGAGTTTGTTTTCAGCCTCAAATTTCTTGGCAATGTCTTTCGGCGCCAAAGTCAGCATTTCGGCCCAGGCTTTGCGCTCAGGCTCGCTCACGGTGACCACATTGACCCCTCTGGCCTTGATGGCCGCGACGGTTTTTTCACCCAGCTCACGGGTCACTTTACCGCCCTGCACTTCCATTTCCTTGGCCACATCCAGGATGATGGCTTGAACCTCTTTGGGCAAGCGGTTGAAGCGCCGCTGATTGACGGTCAGAGAGGTGACCGTCATCGAGCCAAAGGCCACATCGACAAAATTGGGGGCCACATCAAACAATTTGAGCGAGTCCATCACGCTGAGGAAAATGATCATTGAGTCGATCAGCCCCGTCTGCAATGAGGTGTACATGTCCGGACCAGGCACCGAGACCGGCAAGGCACCCGCCTCGGAGACCCAGAACGCATTGGGTCCGGCGGCACCGACCTTCTTGCCCTTCACGTCGGAGGCCTTTTGCATGGCCGAACGGGAAACCAGGTTGTAGGGCTCGAAAGGAATCAGTGTCAAAAGACGTTGTCCGTACTTGTCAAATTGGCGCGGCAGTTCAGGGGTTTCGTCATAGACCTTGCGCGTGGCACGGACCGACAATTCCGGATTGCTGGGGCCGAACGGCAGGTACATGGGGAAATTATTGAGGGCCAGTTTTTGTGCCTCGTGGCAAATGCAAAACACGCCAAAATCAAGCACGCCCTGCTCGACCGCCTCCAGAACTTCGGTGGTCTTGACCGAAGAGCCCGACCAGTTTTCGATGAATTCGATTTCATGCCCTGTTTTTTCCTTCACCCGCTTTTTGACTTCGGGGATGAATTGGTTCTGGGTCAGGGCGATGAAATGCCAACTGGGACTGTGCCCCGAGCCGATCTTGACCGTGATTTTTTCGGCGCTGGCCGTTTGGACAGTGCCCAATGAAAACAGGGCCAACAGACTCGGAAGCAGATACGCGGCACGAAAACTTCTCATTTCATATCTCCTCAGATAAAACAGGATGCACAAATATTGAGGGCAGCCCGCGAAGTTGGATATAGGAAATACCCTTTGATTGATCGATGTATCAATTCAAACACCAAGAAACTGTCTAGGTCAGTCCTGTAAAACTCGCTGTGTGCAATTGGCGCCCGAGACCGGGCGTGAACTTATTGATCTTTTGCTCAAAAAGATGCGTTCTTGATTGACTTGAGCCCATGGTTGGTTTAGATTGAAGCATGGCTCCGTGAACAGCGTTGCCATCAATACAAGCAGCAGGAGACAACCATGCCCAACCCCATTGAGCGCATCACTCACCCCAAAATCCGACCCGCCTTTCCCCCCTACCCTTTGGCGACCAAAAGTGCCGGGCTCGTTTTCATGTCGGGCGTTCGCGCCGGCATGAATGGCGTTCATCCCGAACATTTTGCTGACATTCCCAGCCAGGGTCGGGCCAAACAGCAAAGCTTTGGTCTGGTCGATGAACTCGAAGGCCAGGTGTCTTCCGACTCTTGGTCGGTGCATGAATGCGTGGATCTGGTGCTGAAGGCCGCAGGCTCGCATGGAGACCAGTTGTTGCGCCAACATGTCTGGCAGCAGGACAAACGGTTTTTTCCCTGTTACGAGCAAATCCGCAAACATTGGCAAGTCGCCCCGGCACCCAGCAGTGGTTTGGGTGTGGCGCGCATCAGCGGGCGGGCCAAGGGATGGATCGGCATCGATGGCATCGCCGTCGCGCCCGGCGAAAACCCCCTCTTCCCCGCCCGGGAAGTGGTCAACCCGGTGAATGACAAACGCCTGCCCTCTGCGTCGCACTATTCTCAGGCGGTCAAATCGGGGGAACTATTGTTCACCGCCGGCCACATTGCGATCAAAACCGCCGAAGCTGGCAAGCCGCTGGTGAATTCGTTTGACGATGTACCACCCGAAGGCCGATTTCTGGCCACCGGAAGAAGTCATCCGGACAGCCGGGACGGCCCCATTGCGGCCCAAACCTGGTATGTCTACCACGAGCTGTCGCAAACCCTCGAACAGCGCGGCTTGAGCATGTCAGACGTGATCCATGCCAATGTATATCTGAGTGACCTGAAGGATCTGGCCACATTTCATCGTGTCCATCGCCATTACTTCCCCGAAGGCGAACCGACCCTATGTGTCACCGGGTTCAACGAAGTCGGCCATCGGGGCTGTCGCATTGAAATTGAATTGACCGCAGCACCCAAAAATGGATCGCTCAAGCGGCGCCGGGTGTCGTGGCCGTGCGCGGCGCCATTTCATGCCCCGGCCGCCCTTCAAGCAGGGCCTTTGTTGTTCATCTCGGGCATCGTCGGGCTGGACCCGGAGGGACGTCTGGTCAGAAACGCCAGTGATTTACCCGCTCAGGCGGGTGCCATGATCCGTGCTTTGGAGAGCACAGAGTCCAGCCCAGGTCTGGCTGCCCAATGCTGGGCCGCGCTCGACACATTGGGCAAGGTGCTCAAGCAAAGCCAGTCGGGCTTTGACCGACTGGTCAAAACCACGGTTTATTTGCGCGATGAAATTGATTGGCGGACTTATGAAACGGTTCGTGCCGAATTCATTGCCAACGGCCAATTGCCAGCGATGGAGGTGGTTGTGGTGCATGGTCCGGGACCGGTTCCGGACGCACACATCCAGATCGAAGCCATCGCCATCGAGTGAGCCCGCCGTGATGGAAGACACCCTGCCTGCTTTGACCGTTGACCACATCGGCATTGCCGTCAAAGATTTGGCCCTGGCCGGCCAGTTTTATCGCGATGTGTTGAACGCTGAGGTGTCCGAACCCAAGCGCATGCCCGATCAGGGCATCGCTGTGGTGTTTGTCCAAATGGCCAACACCCGAATTGAATTGATCGAGGCCATCAGCCCCCAATCACCGATTGAACATGTGCTTGAAAATCACACCATCAACCACTACCTGAATCAACACCCGGAAGGCGGCATCCACCATGTCTGTTACAAAGTGCAGGACATGGCTGCCACCCGGGCTTTGTTGACCGCCAGGGGTTATCGGGTTTTAGGAAGTGGCGAATGCATCGTGGGGGCCAGTGGCAAAGAGATTCTCTTCCTCGACCCGGGCCCGACGGGCGGCACCCTGATCGAACTCAAACAAGCCTGAGATATTTCTGCGTCAGAACCATTCCCACAGGCGGTTGGTGGCGCGAAGTTCAGCCGCCGCAGAGTCCACCACCAATTGGCCGGTTTTAAGGATGATGGCCCGATCCACCATGGCCAGCGCCAGATTCACATTCTGCTCGACGATGATCACGCTGGTGCCGAATTTGGCATGTATCGCCTCTAGACTGGTCATGACCATTTGAGCCGCCAATGGCGACAAACCCGCAGTGGGTTCGTCCAGCAAGATGGCCCGGGGTTTGCGCATGAATGCCATGCCGACGGCAAGCAGTTGCTGTTGTCCCCCACTGAGTGAGCCTGCCATTTGCGTGCGGCGTTCTTTCAGGATGGGAAAGATATCGTGCACATCACCCAAATGGGCCGAACCATTTTGCATTCCTGCAATTTGCAGGCATTTCTCTACCGTCAGACTGGGAAAGACATTCTTGGTTTGTGGCACAAAACCCAGCCCCAGATTGACGTTGGCATGGGTGGCGCCGGGCACGATGGCTTGTCCGTTGAACCAGACTTGACCAGACACATCCGCCACGGCACCGATCAATGACTTCAAAAGGGTTGATTTGCCTGAACCGTTATGGCCAAAGATGCCCACCTTGGACCCCTCGGGGATCTGAAGCGACACATCTTCAAACGCCGTCAAGGTGCCATATCGGGCGGTCAAATGAGAAATTTCAAAAAGCATATGTCGATGACTCAGGCGGTTGCGGCCGATGTGGCACCGAAATACAGTTCGGTCAATTGCGGGTTGGCCAACATCTCTTCCAGCGGGCCTTGCGCCAGGATGGTGCCACTGGCCATGAAAATGACCCGGTTGCTGACCTCTTTCACAAATGAAATATTGTGCTCCACCAATAAAATGGCTTTGCCCGCATCGCGCTGCTCACGGATGACTTGCTTGATGCGATCAAATATTTGCCCTGAGACACCGGCCATGGGCTCATCGAGCAAAAGACATTGCCCGTCGTTCATGATGGCGCGGGCCAAAGCCACCAGTTTTTGCTGGCCGTAAGACAACTCGGAAGGCAGCGCGTCGGCGCGATGTGACAAGCCGACGATCGTCAATGCTTTCATGGCCGCTACACGGGCGCTTTCTTCCACGGCCCGTATCGCCTTCGGCCTGAAACAGAGTTGAAACAAGCGCTCGCCAGGATAATGCTTGACCCCAATGATCAGGTTGTCGATCAGAGACAGACTGGCAAACAGGCGGTTGTTCTGCCAGGTACGGGCGATGCCATGCGTGATGCGGGCATAGGTGGGCATATGTCCTATCGCTTCGCCCCGGACAAATATCTCACCGCTGTCTTTGGGCAAAGCACCGGTGATCAGATTGAACAAGGTGGTTTTACCGGCGCCGTTGGGCCCGATGATGCCCACCACCTCACCGGGTTGAAGCACCAGTGAAATGTCATTGGCAGCCACGATGCCGCCAAATTTTTTGCGCAGGCCTTCAATTCGCAAGATCTCGGTCATGGGCCATCCTTTTGCGTCATGACTTTCGCGCCGGCCAGGACTCGAGGCCGCCACCGGCTCTGGTCCCCCCCAATAAACCTTGCGGCCGCCAGAAAATGAAGAACATGATGAGCAAGGTGTAAATGACACCTTGCAAGGGCGCCATGACCGCAATGGGCAGATCAAGGAATCGGACCAACTCGGGCAGCACCGTCAAGATGACCGCCCCAAGCACGGGGCCCCAGGTGGTCGCCACGCCGCCCACCACCACCATGGTCAGAATGACCGCAGTATAAAAAATGCCGAATTGTTCTGGCGTGAGGTATTGGTAAAAATGGGCATACAAGGCACCCGCCAGGCCTGACATGCCACTGCCCAACGCCACCATGACCATTTTGATCCTGACCGGGTTGCGTCCCAGCGATTCAAATGACACCTCATCGTTGCGCATGGCCGTGATGGCACGGCCATAGGGGCTGCGCATCAAAAAATGGATGATCCCGATGCACACCGCAGCGATCAAGGTGACCAGGAGCAAAAACAAGGGGCGGCGGTATTCGCCATCGATGATGGAGGGGATCTGGCTCAAGCCATTGGCGCTGCCGGTGAATTCCACATTATTAATGATGTGGATCACCCCCAAATGAAAGCCCAAGGTGGCTATCACCAAATAATCGCCCGAGACCCGAAGCGCGGGGAAGGATACAAAGGCGGAAGCAAAGGCTGCAAAAAGCACGCCCAGAATGATGGCCACAGGCACTGGAAGCCCCAGCCAGATCGCGAGCAAACCTGAAGAATAACCACCCAGGGCAAAGAACACCGGGTGCGCGACACTCATGAGGCCGCCATACCCCAGAATCAAATTGAAACTGCAAGCCAGAATCACATTGATGGCTGTCAGGATGGCGATGGTGTAGACATAGGTCATGGCGGAAGTTCCATCATGTCTTCATTCAGGGGTCACCGGGCAGCAGGTTGTGGTCGGCGGAACCATTTCCGCACCGACCCCAGGTGCAACATCACGCCCTGGGGGAAAATCAAGATGACGACAAAAATCAGCACATAGGCCACCATGGCCTGCCACCTCGACTCGATGACCAATATGCTGAAGGCCTGAATCAGGCTGAGCAAAACCGCCATCAAGCCGGCGGAAAAAATATTGCCCATTCCGGCCAGCAAGGTGGCAATGACGCTGTAGATCAACAACTGTGTCAAAGGCGTGGAAGGAAAAAGCGCCGCTTTGGTGCCAAACAAAAACATGCAGGCCACTAAGAGCACCGCCGCCAAGGCCATGGAGACCAGGTAGATTTTCCGGCTGTTGATGCCATAGGCTTCGGCCAAATCGGGGTTATCGGCCACGGCCAGCAAACCATGACCCGTGGCAGTGAAGGTGAGGAACAGGTATAAGGCCAATACCAGTGCGGCCGTGAGCCCGACCGCCATCAGATCCCAATGGCTGACTGCCACAAACTCGATCATGATCACAGGCGAGATGATTTGCTCGACCAATGATTTGGGTTCTGTGCCAAAGATGAGTTCAGCCAGATAGATGAGGAAATTGGAAAATGTGATGGTGAAAATAAAATAGGTGAGCGTGTTGGATTTGCGCTGGCGCAGCACGCCAAAGCCCCAATGCTCGAGGGACAGCGCTGCCGCGACAGTCGCGACCAGGCCAACGGCGATGCCCACCAGCATCGGCGCCTCCAGCCATCGCACGCACACGAACATGGTGTAAAAGGCGATGGCCATCAGGCCGGCCTGGCCAAAGTTCCAGACCTGATTCACCCTGAGCATCAGTGAAAATGCAATGGCCGACAGACAATAAAAACTGGAAGTGGCCAGACCTGTCCAAGCCAACTGTATGAGCAGGGATGAATCCAAAACGAATGGCGCCTGATGAGGAAAAACAAAGGGCGACGGAAACGCCCTTACTCTTGTTTGCCGATGACCTGGAATTTTCCGTCTTTGACTTGCCAGAAATAAGTGGGCGATTCCACCGATCGATCGTCTTTGAAGGTCACCCGGTTGGTCAAAGGCAGCTCCATCGTTTTGATGGTGACCAATGCCTTGCGCAGGTTTTCTCCGGTAAGCGGAATTTTGTTGTTCAGGCAGTATTTGTAGAGCGCGGCCACGATGTACACCGAATCGTAGAAGAACTGGGTGTATGGCAAGCCGTTGGGTTCACGGTTATGGGCTTTGTTCCAGCGATCCAGAAATGCGGGCAGGTTTTTGTTGTCTTCCACACTGGGGGCCAGTGCCGTGACGATGATGCCTTCGGCGCTTTTGCCCAATTCTTTGATCATCTGGGGATTGAATGAAGTCTGAAAGCTCGTGACCTGGGTGGTCGAGCCCAATTGCCGCAACTGGGCCACAATGGCCGTGAAATCGCGGATCACGCTATGGATGTGGATGACATCGGGGTTGGTCGACCTGACCTTGAGCACCAGACCCGTGTAATCGGCACGTTCGGCCTCATACGATTCATAGGCCACCACCTGCCCCCCGGAATCAAGAAATGATTGGCGCAGCACCTTTGCACCTTCGATGCCGGTTTCGTTGTTGACAAAGAGAACCGCCGCCCTCCTCTTGCCCATCTTGGTATACAGATATTTGCCCAAGGCGCGCATATCGACATCGGCCAAGGGAAAAGTGGTCTGGACATAATCACCCAGGTTTTTGATGTCGGGCGAATTGGCACCCACGCTCAACATCAGCACCTTCTCACGATTTGCGATGGGCGCCACCGCCCTGACCACGTTGCTGAACGCCGTGATGAACAAAGGTACTTTTTCCACACTGATCAAACGTTCCACCACGCTGATCCCGACTTGCGGGTTGGCCTGGTGATCGACGATGACCGCCTCGAGTTTGCGGCCATTGACACCGCCGGCGGCGTTGATGTCTTCTACCGCCCAGCGCACCGCCTGCATCTGATCGAGGCCAAATATCGCATTGGGTCCGGTGAGCGGATCGGCCACGCCAAAGCGCAATACCTCATTGGACTGGGCATGCGCCAGATTCAGAAAAGGTGCGACCCCCGCCGCCAAAATGCCTTTGAGCAAAGGTCGACGGCGCGGTAAAAAATTCGATTCCTTGGCCATGTGCTTGTCTCCTTGTACGAATTGGGGGCGACCCACACCGGGTCTGTCCGCGTGAATTGATCAACCATTCACCAAGCCATTCCATCATTCCTTTCTGGCCGTGTCAATAGTTATTGCACGATGTGCTTGTCCGTTCAACTTTGCCGTATGCCGATGGGGAAAACACGGTGCACCATGGCCCGAGTTCATGACAAACTTATTCAGTGCCGATCGTGAAACGTCGAATTGGCCTGATGGGCGCAACTTTGCTAAGGAGTGAGTGAATGAAACGTCGTTTGTGCATTGAAACACTGGGCACCATCGCCATCGGCGGTTTGCTCCCACAGCAGAGCGCACGGGCCTCTAACGCCTACCCCGCACGCCCGGTGCGCATCATCGTGCCCCTGGCACCCGGGGGCGGTTCCGATGCCATCGCCCGCCTGATCTCACTGCACCTGTCTGAGCGCTTCCAACAAAGCTTTGTGGTGGACAACCGGCCCGGAGCGTCGGGGATCCTGGGCACCGATCTGGCGGCCAAAGCCCAGGGTGACGGCTATACCTTGCTGACGGTTTTTTCCACGCATGCCATGAGCGCGGAATTATTCAAGAAGCTGCCCTATGATCCATTAAAGGACTTTGCCCCCATCACGCTGGCGGTTCAATCGCCCACCGTGTTGTTGGTCAATCCGAAACTGCCCATACAGTCTTTCAAAGACTTTGTCGACTACGCCAAAGCGAACCCGAACCGCTTGAATTACGGTTCGTCGGGCCAGGGCAGCGCCCCCCACCTGATGACCGAACAACTCAATGCCATGGCGGGCATCAAAACGAATCATGTGCCCTATAAAGGGGTGGCCCCCATCAGCCTGGCTTTGTTGCAAAACGAAATTCAATTTGCCCTGGCCAATATCTATACATCCATGCCCATGGTCAAATCAGGGCAGTTGCGCATGGTGGCCACGGCCGGACAAAAGCGATCTCAGTTGGCCCCTGACGTCCCCACCATCAGCGAGTCGGGTTTGCCCGGCTTTGAGGCCGTGGTGTGGTACGGCTTTTTGACCTCGGCCAAAACCCCGCCCGAGATTGTGGAAACGCTCAGCCGGGCCATCTCAGACATTCTCAAAAAACCCGAAGTCGCCAAAACCATCATAGAAGGCGGCAACGAGCCCGTGGGCAATACCCCGCAGCAATTTGCCCAACTGATGCGTGACGAGGCCCGAAAGTGGGGGGCCTTGGGAAAACAACTCGGCATCGAATTGGATTGACGCCCGTCAGACAGGACCCTTTATGCAAGCATTGGTGATGGCGGCTTTTGACGCCCCCTTGAAATTACAACAAATGCCTACCCCCATTCTGGGGCCCACCGATGTGCTGGTGGAGGTCACGGCCTGTGGCGTGGGGTTGACCGTGGTGAACCTGTTGGCCACGCCGGGCCGCGTCAAGCAATACCCCAGGATTCCGGGGCATGAGATCGCCGGCCGGGTGACTGCCGTGGGCTCAGCCGTCAGCCAAGTCTCTGTCGGTATGCGAGTCACCAGCCATTTTTACCTGACCTGCGGGCGATGCCGCCACTGTCGTTCCGGCCGGGAAACCCTCTGTCTGGCCTCGCCTGGCCAGGTCGGCCAGGCCATCGACGGGGGTTATGCGCAACGGGTGGCCTTGCCCGAGCGCAATCTGGTGGCGATCCCCGAGGGGGTCTCGGACCTGGATGCGGCCGTGGGCTCTGATGCCATCGCCACCCCTTACCATGCCTGTGTGCAAGAAGCCAAAGTCAAACCCGGCGACTCGGTCTTGGTCGTAGGGGCGGCAGGCGGGGTTGGCATACACATGATTCAGATGGCCCGACTGTGCGGCGCGCGCGTGCTGGCCGCCGATCGGGGTGATGCGCGCATGGCCTTCATCCGCTCGGTCGGCGACTACGAGTGTGTGGATGTGGCCCAGGGACCCTTGTCCGAACAAGTGCTGGCAGCCACCGGCGGGCAAGGGGTCGATGCCGTGATCGATGTGGTCGGGTCTCGTGTCACGCTCGAGCAGTCTTTGGCCTCATTGGCCGTGCGCGGTCGACTGGTGATCGTGGGTTCCAGCCCGGCCGGGGTTTACGGTCAAGACCCCAGTTTCATGGTGGACCCGCAAAAAATATTGCATCGGGGCCTTGAGATCCACTCATCGCGCTACGTGACTTTGGCCGAAATCGGGCAGACCCTGGCATTGATACGCCGTGGTCAAATCAAGCCCATCGTCACCCAAACCGTTTCTCTGCGCGACGTGCCCGAGTTGCATCAGTCGATCAGGCAAGGCCACACCCTGGGGCGGGTGGCCATGCTGAACTGATCAGATGGCATGACCTCAAGAGGCCATGGCCTCGCGCTCGCTCAGCCAGCGCCGGGCCATCGACGGGTTGACCCGCATGGCCTCTTCCAGGGCTATTTTGAAACCGGCCGTGCCCAAGCCGGATTTGGGCATGCAATTGAAACATTCGCAGCTGGCGTTGACCCGCTGGGCCCGTTTCCAGGCCATCTCCAAAAATTCCCCGGTGGCGCATGCAGGACACGGCTGGCGCATAGGGGCTGCGGCCATGGCCTCAGGCCGCAAAGAGCCGCCAACGCAATGCCAACCCGAATGGCGGTAGGTGCAGGCCAAGCTCACCCCCGGCGCGGCCAAACCGACTCATCCAGGCGCAAGATGCAAACGCCCCGATTTTTGTCGGACACATAGATATAGCCCCGGGCATCGACCAGCACGTCTTCCGACTGCGTCACCAGTCCGCTTTTGGGCAAGGGACCCAGTCGAATCTGCGGGTCAGCCGGGATATAGCAGGCAATTTCCTTGGGTTTGCGTTCATCACTGATGTCGTAGACCCTGAGTCCGGCATTGAAATAGGTCAGAAATACCAGGTTTTCATCGTGACACAAAATGGACTGGTTTTGCCATTGGTGTTGATTGTGAGGACCAAAGCGCCCCGGCCTTTGATAGAAATTGGATAGGCCCCATTCGGCCGGTGGCTCGGGTTGCGGAAACAAAGAGATCAGGCGTGGTGACTTCTC
>JBEAZY010000154.1:0-9210 GCA_041159205.1 Pseudomonadota bacterium | reverse complement strand
ATGCGCCCGGATCGCGCTGCCTTTGAGGTGCTCGAGCAACTGCGCGGCAGTTCCCTTGGCCAGCGGGTTGGCGCCATAGTGCATGGGGATGATGTCGGTGACCTTGATCAGATCTTTGGCGGCATGGGCGGCCTCTTCGGGGCCCATGGTGAAGTTGCCGCCTATCGGCATGAGCACCAGGTTGGGTTTGTAGTACTGCGCGATAAAGCCCATGTCGCCAAACAGGCCGGTATCGCCCATGTGCCAAATCCTGAAGCCGTTTTCCAGCGTGATGATGAAGCCCACCGGTTCGCCGCCTACATGCGACTCGTCTTTGCCCGTGGCCGGGTTGCGCCAGATGATGACCGATGAGTGCTCGGCTTTGACCGCAGTGACCTTGATGCCCGGCACCGGTTCGACCGTCCCGGATTTGTTAAAGCGCGGGGCCAGGTTGGGCGGCAGCACGCCCAGCGCCGCCAGATTGCCCACCATATCGCCCGGGCCGTAGAGCGGCACCTGGTTCATGCGGGCGATTTCGGGTGCGTCGGCCAGGTGATCTGTGTGCCCGTGCGTGACCAGCAATACATCGACTTTGCCCAAGGCAGACAGGTCTTTGTATTGGGGGGGCGTCAGCGGATTCGCTTTCAACCAAGGGTCGGTGATGATCACTTTACCGCCCGGGCTGGTGATTTTGAAGGCGGCCTGACCCAGCCACTGTACCGTGGTCTTGCCAGGGCTTGCGTTTGGGGTCTGGGTTTGGGCATGCGATGCCACACATAGTCCCAGCCCCAAAACCAGCGCTGAATACAGTTTCCGCATCATTTCAAGCCCTTCAGATTTTGGCAAACACTTCTTTTTGCCACTGCTCAACCGGCATAAAGGTCGGGTCGGCACGCACCACTTTTTCAATGTCGGCCCAGATTTGTTCGTCGGGGGCGTCCAGATCGATGGGGTCACCATGCGGTTGCGCCACATACCAGGGCGTGTCGAAATAGACCTCGACGATGTTTTCCTCGGGGTCCAGGCAATAAATCGAGACGGCGTTGCCATGGCTGGTGCAGCGCATCTTGGTGGCCCCATGGGCCAGGGCACGGTCACGGGCTTCACGCAAACCGGCCAAGTCGTTGACCTTGAACGAAATTTGCATCAGGGTGCTGGGGGCACCGGGTGGTCGGTTCTGGGCAAACGCCAATTGATGATGCTGCGAAGGGTGGGCACTCATGAAAGCCAGTTTGTAGGGGAAGGAGATGCCCACGCCACGGTCGGTCAGTTTGAGGTTGAAAACCTTGCCGTAAAAATCGATCATGCGTTCGATGTCAAAACAGGCGATGCCCATGTGGGCGATGAATGGGGCGTATTCGGTCTTCATGGTTCTGGATTCAGCTCAGTTCAATCTTGGCATAGTCGGCGACTTTTTTCCATTTGGCGATGTCATTCTGAACCCGCGTGCGCATGTCCTCGGGCGTGCTGGGCGCGGCCATGGCGCCCGAGGCCTCGATTTTGGCCACGACGTCGCTCTTGGCCAGCACATCGCGCGTCAATTTGTTCAAGCGGTCGCGAATGTCGTTGGACACGCGGCCGGGCACGCAAAGTGCGGCCCAAGTCACCACTTCGTAGCCCGGGACGGTCTCGGCGATGGCCGGAATTTCAGTCCATTCCATCCAGCGTTTGGGTGAGGTGACGGCCAAAGGCCGGATGCGCCCCTCCTTGTACAGGGCGCGGCCCACGGCGAAGGTGCCCACCGCCATATCGAGCACGCCACCGGCCACATCGGTGTAAGCGGTGGGGCCTTTGTAGGGGATGTGGGTCATTTTGGCGTCTGTCATTGAACTCATCAACTCGACCGACATGTGCAGCGTATTACCAACCCCCGAGGTGCCGTAACTGATCTTGCCGGGGTTTTTGCGGGCATGATCGATCATGTCGCCCAGTGTTTTAAAGGGGGATTGCGCCGACACCCAAAAGACAAACGGGTACTGCGTGAGCATGCTCACGTAAGTGAAGTCGCGCAAGAGGTCAAATTGCACACTCTTGTCCACCGCCGAGATCACCGTCAGACCCCCCGTCATCTGATAGACCGTTTGTCCGTCGGAGGGCTGTTTGGCCAATTGGGCCATTTGGTTGGCTGCCAGGCGCTCACCGCCACCGGGGCGCGCATCCACCAGCCAGGGCACGCCAGTGAGTTCGGCATAGGCGGGCCCGATCTGTCGAGCCAGAATGTCGGGCGTTTGGCCCGCCGGGTAGCCATGGACAAATTTGATCGGGCCGTTGGGCCATGCGGATTGGGCCAGCAGCGGCAGCCCGCAGCCCAGGCCAGTGGCCAGAGCGGTACCCTGCGACAACAATGTGCGGCGATTGAGCATATTGACACCTCAGATGAGTCCGGGGTATGAGCCCCCGTCGAGTTGCAGGTTCTGTCCGGAAATGAAACTGGCTTGCGCACTGCACAAAAAGGCACAGGCATCACCAAACTCTTTCGTGGTGCCAAAGCGCTTGGCGGCCACGCCATCGGCGATGCGGCGCCGCGCCTCGGCCATATCGACCCCAAAGTCTTTCATCATGCGCTCGGCCATGAAGCGCTGGCGGTCGGTGTCGATGCGTTCCGGCAACATATTGTTGAGGGTGACGTTGTCCACGGCCACATCGAGCGAGACCGATTTGGCGAAGGCGGTCAGACCGGCGCGGGCACCGGTGGACAGGGCCATCCGGGTTCGGGGTTGTTTGACCATGGCCGAGGTGATGTTGACGATGCGACCAAATTTGCGCTCGCGCATGCCGGGCACCACGGCACGAATCAGCAGGGCCGGGGCCAGCATATTCGATTCAAGTGCCTCGATCCAGGCGTCGTGCGCCCAATCGGCCAGCTTGCCCGGGCTGGGCCCGGCATTGTTATTGATCAATATGTCAGGCTCAGGGCAAGCCGCCATCAGGGCGGCGCGACCCGCTTCTGTGGTGATGTCGGCGGCCACCCCATGGACGATGGCACCGGTTTGTTGCGACAATTTGTCCGCGACCTGCCGCACCTTGTCGGCGTGCCGGCCATTGATCCAAACTTCGCAGCCTTCTTGCGCCAGAGAGGTGGCGCAAGCCAGCCCCAGGCCTTGCGTCGAGGCGCAAACCAGCGCCTTGCGGCCTTTGATCCCCAAATCCATCTTGCTTGGTCTCCCTTTTGATCTACCATTGCACCGCCAATCGCGGTGGTCGTATGAATGCCTTGCCGGAAGATGTCGTGCCAGGGCACGACATCCTTTACAAATGCGTGAGCATTGACCATACTCGAAAACTGTGCGTTTGCAAAGCGCATTGACACCTAATTGATGGAACGATCAGCATGACCCAATTCGGCATAGGCCAATCCGTGTCCCGGTTCGAAGACCCGCGCTTGTTGCGGGGCCAGGGGCAATTCATCGACGACCACAACCTGAACGGGCAAACCCATGCGGTGCTGGTTCGTTCACCCCATGCACATGCCCGCATTCGCTCGATCAACACCCATGCCGCGCTGAACTCGCCCGGCGTGCTGGCGGTCTATACCGGAGATGATGTGGCCGCAGATGGTCTGGGCACGATGAAAGTCAACCTGCCCCGCAAACGCCCCGATGGCAACCCCATGTTCACCCGACAGCACACCGGTCTGAGCCGGGGCGAGGTCAAATTTGTGGGCGACCCGGTGGCCCTGGTCATCGCCGAAACCTTGTGGCAGGCCAAAGATGCCGCCGAACGGGTAGAAGTCGACTATGAGCCTTTGCCCAGCGTGACCGACACCCGACAATTGGTCGAGGGCGGCGCCCCTGCGGTTTGGGCTGAATGCCCCGACAACCTCTCACATATTTTTGAGCAGGGCAATGCCCAGGCCACCGACGAAGCGTTTGCCAAAGCCAAACACATCGTCAAGCGACGCTATGTGATCAGCCGGGTGTTTGCCCACTATATGCAACCGCGCGGTGTATTGGCCCAATACGATCCCGGCGAAGACCGCTACACGATCTGGGCCGATGTGCAATACCCGCACCGGGTGCGCAATGCGCTGGCCGAAAACATATTCAAAATTCCCGAGCACCAGATTCGCGTGATCGCCCATGATGTCGGTGGCGGATTCGGCACCAAGGGCTGGCAATACCCCGAGCATCGCCTGATGCCTTGGGCGGCGCGCAAAATCGGTCGCCCTGTCAAATGGACCTGCGAGCGCAGCGAAGCCATCCTGGCCGACGAGCACGCCCGTGACGTGATCACCGATGCCGAGTTGGCGCTGGATGAACAGGGGCGCATTTTGGGCTTGCGCGTGCGCAACCATGCCAATGTCGGGGCCTATATTTCATCTGACCGCAATTTGTTGTCGGTGTTCGTCAATGTGGTCACGCTCTCGGGCGTCTACCGCATTCCTGCCGCACATGTGCGCGTGAATGTGCTGATGTCCAACACCCACAGCACCGCGCCCTATCGGGGCGCAGGCCGCCCCGAATCGATTTACGCCATCGAGCGTCTGCTCGACGATGCGGCGCTGGAGGTGGGCATAGATCGCGTTGAGTTGCGTCGTCGCAATCTGATCCCCGGCGACGCATTCCCTTACAAAAATCCATTCGGAGTCAGTTACGACTGTGGCGCTTTTGAGCGAGGCTTTGAGCGCGTGCTGCAAATGTGCGATCACGCCGGTTTTGAACAACGTCAGGCCCAGGCGCGGGCGCGCGGCAAATTGCGCGGCATAGGTTTTGCCAACGCCATCGAGCGCGCGGCATCACCCAGCCAGCCCGAATACGCCGAAATCCGATTCAACCCCAGCGGCACCGCCATGGTGTTGGTGGGTACCAAGTCGCAAGGCCAGGGGCATGAAACACTTTACAAGCAAATCCTCAACGAGCGGCTGGGCCTGGACCCGAAAGATGTCAAGTTCATCGATGGCGACACCGACCGGGTCGCCTTTGGCATGGGCACCAATGGCTCTCGCTCGACCGTGATTGGCGGCGGGGCGGCCTGGAAGGCCGCCGATCGCATCATCGAGAAGGGCCGCAAAATTGCCGCCCATGTGCTGGAAGCCAGCGCCGAAGACATTGATTTTGAGCAGGGTCAATTCAAGGTGCGGGGCACCGACAAGGCCATGGGACTCAAAGAGGTCGCCAAAACCTCCTTTTTGCTCAACAAATTGCCCCCGGGCCTGGAAGGTGGCTTGTACGAAACCGCCACCTTTGCCCCGAAGGCGGAAACCTGGCCCAATGGCGCACATGCGTGCGAGGTCGAGATCGACCCTGGAACCGGCGAAGTTCAGGTGGTGGGCTATTGGGTCGTCGACGATGTCGGCACCATGATCAACCCTGTCGGGGTGAAAGGTCAAATTCATGGCGGCGTGGCGCAAGGGCTGGGCCAGGCCCTGATGGAGCGCGTGGTCTATGACCGGGAATCGGGGCAATTGCTGAGCGGCAGCTTCATGGACTACGCCATGCCCCGCGCCGCTGATATGCCGCACATCGAAATTGAGAACAACTCGGTCCCCACCCAGACCAACCCCATGGGTGCCAAAGGGGCCGGCGAGGCCGGTACCGTGGGTGCGCTGCCGGCCGTCATGAATGCCGTCAACCATGCGTTGTCCGGCGTGGGTGCGGGCCCCATCGAAATGCCCGCCACTTCTGAAACCGTTTGGCTGGCCATCCACCAAGCCAACGCAAAGAGAGCCTGAACCATGAGCACTGTGCCCATCCAATTGACCCTCAATGGCCGTTCGGTCCAAGCCGACATCGACCCCAGAACGCTGCTGGTGCAGTTGATCCGCGACCACTTGCACCTGACCGGCACCCATGTCGGCTGCGACACCGCACAATGTGGCTGTTGTACCGTCCATCTCGACGGCCAGGCGGTGAAGTCTTGCTCCATCCTGGCCCTGCAAGCCCAAGGCAAAGCCGTCACCACCATCGAGGGCATCAGCCAGGGCGAAGAGTTACACCCGGTTCAGCAGGCATTTCGTGAGTGCCATGGCCTGCAATGTGGCTACTGCACCCCGGGCATGGTCATGAGTGCCATCCACTTGCTCAAGCGCCACCCTCAACCCACCGAAGCGCAGGTGCGGGAAGGACTGGAGGGCAATCTCTGCCGGTGTACCGGTTATGAAAACATCGTCAAGTCGGTGCTCAAGGCGGCCCGGGCCTGAGACCACAGAGGAATCCATCCATGTACCCGTTCCAATACCATAGACCCGCCACCCCTGAGCAGGCCCTGCAACAAGCCGGCGCCACCGGGGGCCTGTACCTGGCTGGCGGCCAAAGCCTGGTGCAGGCCATGAAACTTCGCATGAGCCAGCCTGCCGCACTGATTGATTTGTCGCAGCTGTCCGAGCTGCAAGGCATAGAGGTTGGACCGAGCTCGGTCAGGGTAGGGGCCATGACCCGCCACGCCCATGTCGGAGACCACCCCGGGCTGCGCGCGGCGATCCCGGCCCTGGCGGCATTGGCATCCGGCATTGGTGACCCCATGGTGCGGCAACAGGGCACATTGGGCGGTTCTTTGGCATACAACGACCCTAGCGCCTGTTACCCCAGCGCCACTTTGGCACTCGATGCGGTCATCCACACCGATCGCCGCGACATCGCTGCCGGTGATTTTTTCCAGGGCCTCTACCAGACCGCATTGAGCGAGGCTGAGTTGATACGCGGGGTGACCTTTCAGCGCCCTGAGTCTGCGGCCTATATGAAATTCAAGCATCCGGCCTCCAAGCTGGCATTGGTGGGCGTTTTTGTGGCCCGCTTCAAAGATCGGGTCCGGGTGGGCGTGACGGGTGCCAAGTCTTGCGCGTTTCGGGCCATGGACCTCGAGCAGGCCTTGCAAAAGGATTTTTCCGTGGCCGCCGCAGAGTCGGTATTTGTGGCCACTGACGATCTACTGGCTGACATCCATGCCGGGGCCACTTATCGGGCTGGTCTGATCGCGACCTTGGCCGCGCGTGCCGTGGCACAAATGCTCAAGCGCTGAAGCGCCTTTAGGCCAGCACTTCGTTCTGAAAGCTGTCCCTGAATGTGAAGTAGCCGGAACAAAAGAACATGGCCGTCAATAAAAACATGAGGGGCATGAACCCCCAGCCCAACAGGCTGGGTGCGTCCAGCAGGGCGCTGAGCACCAGCAATGCACTGCCCATGGCGATGTAGACCCCGGCCCAGGCGGCGATGAAAGCCAGCATGGCCCTCCAGTTGCCCAAGCAAGCCATCAGACTGAAGAACAGGCTTTTGACGGCTGGTACCCCGTGCCAGTGGACCAGGGCGGGGGCATGCCAGAACAAGGCCGAAAGCGGGATGTACAACAGCAGGCATAACAACACGGCCAACTGGAATTCAGGCTGCTCCACCGAACTCTGATCGAGTTTGCCGTTGCCGGACCCCCCCAAATAGAGCCGGGCAAATTCGCCACCGTCCGCCAAGGCCGACAGCCCCAGAACCGCGCTGAAACCCAAGACATAAAAGACGCCCAGCCAGATCATTTGTTGTCGTTTGGCAGGATGCCCCAGCAAGCCCACCAGCAAGAGCCGGGGCATCGGAAAGCGGCCTTGCAGGGCCTCTCTGGTGGCAGCCATGAGACCCAGCGAGCAAGCCGGGAAAATCAGCATGGCCAGCACCCCGCCTACCCAAGGGAATAAAGAGACGAGGGTCATCAGCCCCATGAACATGAAAAACAAGCCGGACAGCGCGATCGGCTGACGCCAAAACACACGCACGCCTTGGCGCATCCACAGTGGGCCAGTGCGAGCGGGCACCAGTTGGAGTTTCATGACCAGTTCCAGGGCTGTTCGACACGCCACCGCAAGACGCGCTCGAAGTGGGTCGGATCATGGGGTTGCAATAGACTGGCTTCTCGCGGCAGATGGAAATCCCACAGGCGGGAGATCCAGAAACGCAGCGCGGCGGCGCGCATCATGGCCGGGCCCAATTGCCGTTCACTGGCCAACAGGGGTCGCACCGATTGGTAGGCCTGCACCATGGCGTCCCGGCGGGCGACATCCCAGGCACCGGTCGCCAGGTCGATGCACCAGTCGTTCAAACAAACGCACAGGTCGAACAACCAGTGATCCACACCGGCAAAATAAAAATCAAAAAAACCGGTCAGCTGATCCTGATCGAACATCACATTGTCGCGAAACAAGTCGGCATGAATGGGGCCGCGCGGCAGGCCCTGGTAGGCCGGGCTTTGCGCCACGTGCTGCTGATAAGCCAGTTCATGGTTGAGCAGGCTCCGTTGGGCTTCGCTGAGGTGCGCTTGCACCAGGGGGGCCGTTTCAAGCCACCATGGCAAGGCGCGTAAATTGGGCTGATGGCGATGGTAGTCTTGACCGGCCAGATGCATGCGGGCCAAGGCGGCGCCGACGATGGCGCAGTGGTGCGGCTTGGGGGCGAGCACATTGGCACCGACCAGGCGATGCACCACGGCGGCGGGTTTGCCGCACAACTCAAACAGAATCTCTGCGTGGGCATCGGCCACGGGGTCGGGCACCAAAACCCCATTTTGCGCCAGGTGCTTCATCAAGAACAGGTAAAACGGCAATTGCTCGAAATTCAAGCGCTCAAAGAGGGTCAGCACATAGGCGCCCTGGCGGGTGGTCAGAAAATAATTGGTATTTTCGATGCCGCCCTCAATGCCGCGCAATTCGGTCACCTCACCCAATTGGAGGCGGTCAGCCAGGGCTTGCGCCTGGTCCAAGTCTACAGAGGTGAAAACAGCCATGGCGCAGAGTGTGTGACAGCGTTCAGAATCAGCCCTCCATTGTAGGGGGCGCGGGGCGGCGCCCCGGAAACCATGGACAATGAGGGGATGAGTGACCCACAGCCCACCCTTTTGCTCGTTGACGGTTCCAGTTACCTGTACCGGGCGTTTCATGCCATGCCCGACCTGCGGGTCAACCCCGGCGATCCGTCCAGCCAGGCCGTGGGGGCCATCCGGGGCATGATCAATATGATCAACAGCCTGCGCAAAGACGTGCCGGCGCTGTATGCCGCCTGTGTCTTTGACGCCAAAGGGCCCACCTTTCGCGACCACATCTACCCCGAATACAAGGCGCATCGCTCGCCCATGCCCGATGACTTGCGCAGCCAGATCGAGCCTATCCATGAAGTGGTGCGTCTGATGGGCTGGCGCGTGCTGGATGTGCCGGGCGTCGAGGCCGACGATGTCATAGGCACTCTGGCCCACATCGCCGCCCAGCAGGGCATAGAAGTGATCATCTCGAGCGGCGACAAAGACCTGAGCCAATTGGTCAAT
>JBEAZY010000153.1:0-4383 GCA_041159205.1 Pseudomonadota bacterium | reverse complement strand
GTCGATCAGCCTCAGGTGGCCTTCGTGCAGATTGCCCATCGTGGGCACCAGCACGCGGCGCTGTCGGGGGTCGAGCGCCTGCTGCAGTTCGTGTAAAGCGTGAACGGTTTTCATGATGAATGCGGTGTGAATGCTACCCCATGCCGCTCTCTTTTCAGGGGAAACCCTTGGGTTTAACAGTGCATTACCCGCAAAGCATCCATGCCCATAGCGGGCAAGCCCCTCAAATTGACTTAAGATGATATTTTTAGACCTCTCACAAGGATTGATCATGAAAAAGCATCTGCTGTCATTGGCTTGCGTCGCTGCCTTGGCCGCCCCTTGGGCCGCTTCTGCCAACACCCTTGAAAAAGTGAAAGCCTCCGGCACCATCACCATGGGCGTGCGAGATTCTTCGGGTGCTTTGTCCTACACCCTGGGCGATGGCAAGTATGCGGGCTACCATGTCGAGATTTGTCAGCGCATCATCGAGCAGGTCGAAAAATCCGTGGGTCGCAAGCTGCAGACCAACTTTGTGTCGGTGACCTCGCAAAACCGCATTCCCCTGACGCAAAACGGCACCGTGGACATCGAATGCGGTTCGACCACCAACAACGCCGCCCGCCAGCGCGACGTCTCCTTTGCCCTCACCACCTATGTGGAGGAAGTGCGCATTGCCGTCAAAGCCAGCTCGGGCATCAACTCCATCAACCAGCTCAACGGCAAGAACGTGGCCACCACCACCGGCACCACTTCGGTGCAGCACTTGCGCCGCCATGAGCGCGCCGCAGGTGTGGACTTCAAAGAGGTCTTTGGCAAAGACCACGCCGAGAGCTTTTTGTTGCTCGAGTCGGGCCGTGCCGACGCCTTCGTGATGGACGGCCAGATCCTGGCGGGCAACATCGCCACCGCCAAAACCCCGGCCGATTTCCGCATCGTCGGTGAGGTGCTGTCGGTCGAACCCATTGCCATCATGATGCGCAAAGATGACCCGGCATTCAAGAAAGTGGCCGATGACACCATCCGTGGCCTGGCCCAAAGCGGCGAATTGGCCAAGATTTACGACAAGTGGTTTGTGCAACCCATCCCGCCCAAAAACACCCGCGTGGGTTTGCCCGCCAGCGACAACACCAAGGCCGCCTGGGCTGGCCTGAACGACAAGCCGATGGAAGAGTACGGCAAGAAGTGACACAACTGACATGACCTGGGATTGGGGGGTTTTTTTACAAGACGACGGTGGCGGTCGAACCTACCTCGAATGGATCTTCGAGGCTTGGGGTTGGACCTTGTCGGTGGCCGCCGTGGCCTGGGTCGTGGCCATGGTCTTTGGATTGGGCGTGGGTGTCTTGCGCACCCTGCCCAACAACCCCTGGCTGAGCCGCCTGGCCTATGCCTGGGTGGAACTGTTCCGCAACATTCCCTTGCTGGTTCAGATTTTTCTTTGGTATTTTGTCCTGCCCAAACTGATCCCGCCCATGCAGCAAATGCCCGGCTTTGCGTTGGTGGTGCTGGGTTTGGGCTTCTTCACTTCGGCCCGCATTGCCGAACAGGTGCGCGCCGGCATCGGGTCCTTGCCGCGTGGCCAGCGCTATGCGGCCATGGCCATGGGGCTCACCACCTGGCAGTCCTACCGCTATGTTCTCATGCCCATGGCTTTGCGCATCATCCTGCCTCCCCTGACCAGCGAGTCGATGAACCTGCTGAAAAACTCTTCGGTGGCCTTTGCCGTCTCGATTGCCGAACTCACCATGTTCGCCATGCAGGCGCAGGAAGAAACCTCGCGCGGTATTGAAATTTATCTGGCCGTGACGGCGCTCTACGCGGTGTCGGCTTTTGCCGTCAATCGGGTGTTCGCTCTGATCGAGCGGCGCACCCGGGTGCCGGGTTTCATTGCCGCCGGTCAAACCGGCGCGGGGCACTGAGCCATGGGTTTCGACATCGATTTCATCAGTGCCGACCTGTTTTTCAAGTTTTTGCTCAAAGGGCTGATCTTCAGCATCCAGCTCACCATCGTGGCGACATTGGGCGGTTTGCTGATCGGCACCTTGCTCGCATTAATGCGCCTGTCCGGGCGCAGCTGGCTGGCTACGCCCGCCACCGCCTACGTCAACGGCATGCGCTCGGTGCCATTGGTCATGGTCATCCTGTGGTTTTACCTGCTCATTCCCTTTTTGATCGGCAAGCCCATCGGGGCTGAAATTTCGGCGGTCATCACCTTCATTGCCTTTGAAGCGGCTTATTTCTCCGAGATCATGCGCGCCGGCATTCAATCCATCCCGCGTGGCCAGGTCATGGCCGGGCAGGCGGTCGGTTTGACCTATGGCCAGAATATGCGGCACATCGTGCTGCCGCAGGCCCTGCGCAATATGCTGCCCGTGCTGCTGACCCAGACCATCATCCTGTTCCAGGACACCTCGCTGGTGTATGCCATCGGCGCCTACGATTTGCTCAAGGGCTTCGTCACCGCCGGCAAGATTTACGGGCGCCCGGAAGAGGCGTATCTGCTGGCGGCGGTGGTCTATTTCATCATCTGTTTTATGCTGTCCAGCTGGGTGCGCCGTTTGCAGGCCAGGGTGGCCATCGTGCGCTGAAATGGAGAAAAAATCAAAATGATCGAACTCAAAAATGTCTCCAAATGGTATGGCCCGGTGCAGGTGCTCAACGACTGCAGCACCCGGGTGTCCAAGGGCGAGGTGGTGGTGGTCTGTGGCCCTTCAGGTTCGGGCAAGTCCACACTGATCAAAACCATCAACGCCCTGGAACCCATCCAAAAAGGCGAAATTTGGGTCGACGGCACACCGGTTCATGACCCCGCCACCCCCCTGCCGCAGCTGCGCAGCCGGGTGGGCATGGTGTTTCAACACTTTGAATTGTTCCCCCACCTCTCGGTCACCGAGAACCTCACCTTGGCCCAGGTCAAGGTGCTGGGGCGCACCCCCGAGCAGGCGCACGAACGCGGCCTGAAGTATCTCGACCGGGTGGGCCTGATGGCGCACAAAGACAAATTCCCCGGTCAACTCTCCGGGGGACAGCAACAGCGCGTGGCCATTGCCCGTGCCCTCAGCATGGACCCCATCGTCATGCTTTTTGACGAACCCACCTCGGCGCTGGACCCCGAGATGGTCGGCGAAGTGCTGGAAGTCATGATGGGCCTGGCCCAGGAGGGCATGACCATGATGGTGGTGACCCATGAAATGGGCTTTGCCCGCAAAGTGAGTGATCGCGTCATTTTCATGGACGTGGGCGGGCGCATTCTGGAAGACTGCAGCAGCGACGAGTTTTTCAATCACCCTGAAAACCGTCAGACGCGCACCAAAGAATTTTTGGCCAAGATCCTGCAACACTGAACCCGTTCGGGTCAGTGCGCCGGCCATGAACGCCCCGATAATCGGGGCATGAGTCCTCCCATCCAAAGCATCACCCTGACCCGGCCCGACGACTGGCATTTGCATGTGCGTGACGGTGCCGCCATGCGCGACGTGGTTCCCCACACCGCCGCCCAGTTTGCCCGCGCCATCATCATGCCCAACCTCAAGCCGCCGGTCACCACCGCCGAGCAGGCCCTGGCCTACCGCGAGCGCATTCTGGCTGCCGTGCCCGAGGGGGTCTCGTTCGAGCCCCTGATGACCCTGTACCTCACCGACAACCTGCCGCCTGACGAGATCGCGCGGGCGCGCGACGCCGGTGTTGTCGCCCTCAAGCTTTACCCGGCTGGCGCCACCACCAACAGCGACGCGGGGGTGACCGACATCCGCAAAACCTACGCCACCCTCGAGGCCATGCAAAAGCACGGCCTGAAGTTGCTGGTGCACGGGGAAGTCACCAGCAGCGACATCGACCTCTTTGACCGCGAGGCGGTCTTCATCGACCGCCATCTCATTCCGCTGCGCCGCGATTTTCCCGAACTCAAAATCGTCTTTGAGCACATCACCACCCGCGAGGCCGCCCAGTACGTCGAGCAGGCAGACCGCTTTGTCGCCGCCACCATCACCGCCCATCACCTGCTCTTTAACCGCAACGCGATCTTTGTCGGCGGCGTTCGCCCGCACTATTACTGCCTGCCCGTGTTGAAGCGCGAAGAGCATCGGCAGGCGCTGGTGCAGGCCGCCACCGGTGGCAGCCCCCAATTCTTTTTGGGCACCGACAGCGCCCCGCACCCGGCGGCGCTGAAAGAACATGCCAGCGGTTGCGCGGGTTGCTACACCGCGCACGCCGCCATCGAAATGTATGCCGAGGCCTTCGATGCCGTCGGGGCGCTTGATCGTCTGGAGGGGTTCGCCAGTTTCAACGGCCCCGATTTTTATGGCCTGCCGCGCAACACGGGGCACATCACCCTGCAACGGCAAGATTGGCGGGCCCCCGTCACGGTGCCGTTTGGCGAGGCCGAACTCAAACCCTTGCGCG
>JBEAZY010000152.1:0-4000 GCA_041159205.1 Pseudomonadota bacterium | reverse complement strand
TGGCAACAAGAGATCAAGCACAATGTGGTCGTCGTTGCCGGTATAAAGGGTAATGCGTTTCTCAGCGCGGGCAGCCACGACCCCATGGATCACATCCTGAGTGCGATAACGATGAAAAGGGGCCACCTTGATGGCCACCACTTGTTCTATGCCCGCAAACAATTCCCAAAATCGGCGTGACAAGACCCGTCCTCCGACCGCAGGCTGCAAATAAAACCCGACCAAAGGAATGTGCGACGCCACAGTGCGACAGTGGGTCAACAACTCTTCCTCCGAAGCCGACGACAACCCACCCAGACTCAACAAGCCGGCATGGTAGCCAATGGCCCGTGCCATTTGTGCTTCACGCACCGCTTGATCCGTATGCCCAGCCAAGCCAGCGACCAAAGACAAGGGTCGCCGCCCGCCCAGAGGCATCCAAGACATGGCCGTGTCGTGGGCCAGACGCAGCACCGGTTCGTACAAACCATGTTGACGAATTTCGAATTGGGTCGTGTGCACGCCCACCGCCAGGCCACCCACCCCAGCATCCAAATAATAACGGGTCAGGGCCCGCTGCCGGATGGGGTCCAAGCGACGCTGCTCGTCCAGAGCCAGTGGATGCGCTGGAATGACAGTGCCCTGCCTCAAAGGTTGCAATGCCATGTCATGGTTCATTGATCCAAGCTCAGTAATGGCCATTTCGCACCTCAAAATGAGTCGGCTTGCCCAAGGACGTCCGACCCTGGCTGACCCAGGCAGCGGTCGCATCAAGCATTTGATCCAGCGAGACCTGGGGCGGTCCGAACCAATCATTCATGCGACTGCAATCGACCAGCCAAGCGGTGCCAGATTCTTGGCCCTCGAATTGGGCCGTGATGCCCAGGCGCTTGGCCAAGGCCAAAGCGGCCGCACGAATGGACACTTTGGGGCCGCTGAGATTTAAGGGCACCATAGGCTGCAGTGTGCGACACAAAGAACGCAATGCAATCTCGTTGGCGTCACCTTGCCAGATGAGATTGGCGTACCCCATGTCCAGCCCAATGGGCTGATGTTCGATCAGGGCTCGCGCCAAGTCGTGCAGCACACCATAACGCATATCGATGGCATAGGAAAGTCGAAGCAAGGTGCCCCGAATACCCAAAGCATGCGAAAAATGCTGAAATAGCCTTTCTCGCGCCACACATGAATTGGCGTACTCCCCCACCGGTGTCAACGCGCATGACTCAGCGGCGCCTGAGCCCTCAACCGATACAAAAGGGTAAACGCAGGCCGTAGAGAAAACGCTGAAATTCGCCTTGGCATAGCGTTGAGCCACCAGTGCGGGCACATGGGCATTCATGGCCCAAGTCAGCCATTCGCTACCCTGTGACCCAAACTTGCGCCCCGCCATATAAACCACATGTTCGGCATCCGGCAATTCGCTCAAGGCCACCGGATCGAGCAAATCGGCGCGCAGACACTCGATGCCGTTCGACTGCATAGACTCAAACAAACCGGGCTCACTGAACCGGGCCACTGCAATGACCCGCTTCTGAGGGGCTGCCCTCTTGGCCATTCGTGCCAGAGTGGGGCCCATCTTGCCTGCGGCCCCCAGGATGATGATATTGCCCTTGAGCTCACCCAACTCACGCACCAGTGTCTCTGAGGGTCGGCTCATGACCTCCTCCAAGTGGCGTTCATCCGTGAATTGCGTGGGCCAGGCCATGGGCTTACTTTCTCAGGGAAGACAAAATCACATCGGTCATGTGCCGCAATCGCTCGGCCCGCGCCGTCGGCGCCAGCAGCTTACGGTTGAAAATAACGGACAGGGTGTGTTGATTAGAGAGGTAAAACGAAGACAGGCCGGCGATGCTGATGTAGAGTTGAACTGGGTCTACGCCTGGCTTGAACAACTTTTGGGACACCCCTTTGTCGAGAATGTCTTTCAGCATCGCCACAAAAGGCGCATGCATCTTGCGAATCTCTTTAGATCGCTTCAGGTGTTTGGCCTGATGCAAGTTGGCACTATTGAGCAAAGTGAGAAACTCAGGATGATCCAAATAATAGTTCCAAGTCAGCGCCACCAATTTTCTTATTGCATCAGGCGGGCTGTCTTGCTCGAGGGCAAGCGCTCTTTCAGAGTCGCGCTTATGGGCGTAATTCGCCTCCAGAACGGCTGAGAACAAGTCGTCTTTATTGCCGAAATAATGATAAAGCATGCGCTTATTGATGCCAGCCGCCTTGGCGATCTGGTCGACGCGCGCGCCCCCCAGTCCATGGCGCGCGAACTCCACGCGCGCCGCCTGTAATATCCGGGCCCGACTTTTTTCAGGGTCGCGAACCGGTGACTTGGCGCTGTTCATTGAAGGGGTAGTGATGCTAAACCCGGCGGGTCATTGAAAATCATCGTAACCATATGGTTACTGGTCGCGTATAGAGGTATACCCGAGGCCATTGTCTCCTGTGTCGCGTTGCTCGGGTTGACCCCTACCCAGACAAGTAACCATCTGGTTATCATTAAGTCACCACCGGTTTCCGGGCCCAAGGAGTCAACCATGACCATGCACACTCCCGGCATGGAAGACAGCCATGCCGCTTTGGCAGCCTTGTCCTCCAGATATGTCGATGTCGATGCTCTGCCTTGGAAAGAGACTGCTTTTCCTGGCATCCGCATCAAGGTGCTCATGTCCGACCCTGACACGGGAATGCAAACGGTCTTGACCGAAATGGCCCCGGGGGCGGTACTGACTGACCACGAACACACCCAAGTCGAGCAAAGCTGGGTGCTCAGAGGCAGCTTGGTGGATCACGAGGGAGAGGTCAAAACCGGCCAATTCGTCTGGCGACCGGCGGGCAGTCGCCACACTGCTCACGCTCCCAACGGCGCCCTGGTATTGGGCTTCTTTTTGCAGCCCAACCGTTTTTATTGAATCGACATTCAGGCCCCCCATGAAATTTGGTGATTTTGTAAAAGTTAAATCGCTGGCCAGCCCTGCCGGCTTCAAAGATAACCTGCAACGCCTGGGCCTGGCCATGCCTTGCGACGAAACGCTCGAGTCCGGCCCAGACTCGGTCATGGCACAGCCCTTGAAACTGGGTGACTTCACGGTGGGCAACCGCTATGCCGTCCACCCCATGGAGGGCTGGGACGGTCACGCCGACGGCAGCCCCAGCGAGCACACCCAGCGCCGCTGGCGGCACTTTGGCCTGTCGGGCGCCAAAATGATCTGGGGCGGCGAAGCCGTGGCGGTGCGTCACGATGGCCGCGCCAACCCGCGCCAGTTGGTCATCAACCCCGCCAATCTGACCGCCCTGGGCCAGTTGCGACAAACCTTGGTCGACGCGCACCGTGAGGCCATGGGCAACGACAACGGCTTGGTGATCGGCTTGCAGCTGACCCACTCGGGGCGCTTTTGCAAGCCCAACGACGACGCCCGCATGGAGCCGCGTGTGCTCTACCACCACCCTTTGCTGGATGGCAAATTCGGCCCGAAAGAGAACCTGGTGCTCATGAGCGACGGCGACATCCGACAACTGATCGACGATTTTGTCGTGGCCGCCAAACAGGCCTGGCAAGTGGGTTTCCAGTTTGTCGACCTCAAGCACTGTCACGGCTATTTGGGTCACGAGTTTTTATCGGCCAAAACACGTTCTGGCGACTTTGGCGGCTCGATGGAGAACCGCACCCGCTTCTTGCGCGAGCTGGTGGCGGGCATCCGTGCCGAGGTCCCCGGCTTGGGCATTGGGGTGCGCTTGTCGGCGGTTGACTTTTTGCCCTACAAGCCTGACCCTGAGCAGTCTGACGCCGAGACCTTGGGCCCCGGCGTACCCGTGGACGCCTCGTTCGCCCGACCCTACCGCTTCGGCTTTGGCATGGACGAAGAAAACCCCGAGCTAATTCGCATCGAGGAAACCGCCGAGTTTTTGCAGGTTTTGACACAACTGAAGATCCCGATGGTGAACATCACCATTGGCAGCCCCTATTACACGCCGCACGTCACCCGCCCTGCCCTGTACCCGCCCTCCGATGGCTACCAGC
>JBEAZY010000151.1:0-5217 GCA_041159205.1 Pseudomonadota bacterium | reverse complement strand
GCGCATCGTCGGCGAGCCGACCTGCCGTGCCGACGACGGGCTGGCCCTGAGCTCACGCAACAGCTACCTCAGCGCCCAGGAGCGGGCGCAAGCGACAGCGCTTTATGCGCAACTGCGCGCCATGGCCCAATCGGTGCAGACCGCGCCAGCCGGGCGTGTAGAGGTGCAGGCGCTGGAGGAGCAGGCCCGCCAACACGGGCAGCAGGTGGTCGCCAGCATTTTTGTCAACCGACTGCAATTTGCCCCGAACGAAGACTTTGACCGCTACCCGCGCACGCTGGCGCGCGACTGCGAGATGCTGGCCGCGCGCGGCTGCGACCTGGTCTTTGCCCCGGACGAAAAAGAGTTTTACCCCGAGCCCCAGACCTACAAGGTACACCCCGATGCGGCGCTGGCCGATCTGTTGGAGGGGCATTTCAGGCCCGGCTTTTTCATCGGGGTCTGCACGGTGGTGATGAAGCTGTTGTCGTGTGTGCGCCCCGATGTGGCCGTGTTCGGCCAAAAAGATTACCAGCAGTGGCGCGTGGTGGAACGCATGGTGAAGCAGTTTGCGTTGCCGGTCGAGATCGTGGGTGTGCCCACTTGCCGTGCGCAAGACGGCCTGGCGCTGAGCTCACGCAATGGGTATTTAAGCCCTTCTGAGCGCAGCGAATCGGTGCAACTGCATGTGCAACTGCGCGCTTTGGCCGAGTCGGTGCGGGCCGGTGCCACGGATGCACAGGGTTTGGCGCAGCAGGCCAGCCAGGCTTTGGCGCAACGCGGCTGGCAGGTGGACTACCTCACGGTGCGCCGCCGCATGGATTTATTGCCCCCCGAGCCCGGCCAGGCGCTGGCCGGACAGTGCGTGGTGCTGGCCGCCGCCAAATTGGGGGCCACCCGGCTGATTGACAATCTGGAGATTTGAGGCCGCGTGGTACTGCGCAGACTGCCCCTGACGATGGGTGCAGGGGACCCAAGATCGCCAGGATTACATATTGCGACGGTACTGACCGCCCACTTCGAACAGGGCGTGGGTGATCTGCCCCAGTGAGCAACAGCGCACCGCATCCATCAGCACCTCGAACACATTGCGGTTTTCCATCACGGCCTGCTTCAGGCGGGCCAACTGTACCGGGGCTGCATGGGCGTGGCGGGCGTGGAAGTCGCGCAGCCGTTTGAGCTGGCTTTGCTTTTCTTCCTCGGTGCTGCGCGCCAGTTCCAGGGCTTCGGGCACCGGGTCGCCATGCGGGTTGCGGAAGGTGTTGACGCCGATAATGGGGTACTCGCCGGTGTGCTTAAGCATTTCGTAGTGCATGCTCTCATCCTGGATTCGGCCACGCTGATAGCCCGTCTCCATGGCGCCCAAGACACCGCCGCGCTCGGCGATGCGGTCGAATTCGGCCAGCACGGCCTCTTCCACCAGTTCGGTGAGCTCGTCGATGATGAAGGCCCCCTGGTTGGGGTTTTCGTTTTTGGCCAGGCCCCACTCGCGGTTGATGATGAGCTGAATCGCCATGGCGCGGCGCACCGACTCTTCGGTGGGGGTGGTGATGGCCTCGTCAAAGGCATTGGTGTGCAGGCTGTTGCAGTTGTCGTAGATCGCGATCAGGGCCTGCAAGGTGGTGCGGATGTCGTTGAACTGGATCTCCTGGGCGTGCAGGCTGCGGCCACTGGTCTGGATGTGGTATTTCAGTTTTTGGCTGCGCTCGTTGGCGCCGTATTTTTCCTTCATGGCCACGGCCCAGATGCGGCGCGCCACCCGCCCCAGCACGGTGTACTCGGGGTCCATGCCGTTGCTGAAGAAGAAGGACAGATTGGGGGCGAAGTCGTCGATGTGCATGCCACGCGCCAGATAGGCCTCGACAAAGGTGAAGCCATTGGATAGCGTGAAGGCCAGCTGGCTGATGGGGTTGGCACCGGCCTCGGCGATGTGATAACCGCTGATGGACACGCTGTAGAAATTGCGCACCTGATGGTGAACAAAATACTCGGCGATGTCGCCCATGACTTTCAGGCTGAACTCGGTGCTGAACAGACAAGTGTTTTGTCCCTGGTCTTCTTTCAGAATGTCGGCCTGCACCGTGCCACGCACGTTTTGCAGCACCCAGGCCTTGATCTTGGCTGTTTCGGTGTCGGTGGGCTCGCGGCCATTGTCTGCCCTGAACTTGTCGAGCTGCTGGTCGAGCGCGGCGTTCATGAACATGGCCAAAATGGTCGGCGCCGGGCCGTTGATGGTCATGGACACGCTGGTGGCCGGGTCGCACAGGTCAAAACCGTCGTACAGCACTTTGAGGTCGTCGAGGGTGGCAATGCTCACGCCCGAGTTGCCGACTTTGCCGTAAATGTCCGGGCGCTCGTCGGGCTCATGACCATACAGCGTGACCGAGTCAAAGGCGGTGGAGAGGCGCTTGGCCGGCATGCCTTCAGAGAGCAGCTTGAAGCGGCGGTTGGTGCGAAAGGCATCGCCCTCGCCCGCGAACATCCGGGTCGGGTCTTCGTTCTCGCGTTTGAAGGCAAAGGTGCCGGCGGTGTACGGGTAGCTGCCGGGCACGTTTTCGAGCATCAGCCACTTGAGGCGCTCGCCGTCGTCTTCGTAGCGCGGCAGGGCCACCTTGCGAATTTTGTTGCCGCTCAGCGTGGTGTGGGTGAGTGTGGTGCGGATTTCTTTGTCGCGAATCTTGACCACGTACTCGTCGCCCGCATAAGCTTTTTGCATGTCGTCCCACTGGGCCAGCAGCTTGCGCTCGGCCGCACCCAGGTATTGTTCGCGCGACTGAGCCAGATCGATGGCGGCCTCGGAGGCTTTGGGTTTGTCGGGTTTGCTCTCGGCCAGCATGCGGGCGGCGGCACGCAGTTGCTGGATTTCGCGCGCCAAAACGGCTTGTTGCGCCACGCGTTGCTTGTAGCCGCGCACGGTGTCGGAGATTTCGGCCAGATAGCGGGTGCGTGCCGAGGGCACGATGACCGTTTGCTGGGTGCTGTGCCGGGTGCTGACCCGGGGCAGAGCGCTGTCGGTCAGTTTCAGACCCAGCTCGCGCAAGCGCGGGGCCAGCGCCTGATAAAGGGCGGTCACCCCGTCGTCGTTGAAGCGTGCCGCCATGGTGCCGAACACCGGCATTTGCTCGGTGGGGATGGTCCAGGCCTCTTTGTTGCGCTGGAATTGTTTGGCCACGTCGCGCAACGCGTCAGCGGCGCCTTTGCGGTCGAATTTATTGATGGCGACAAACTCGGCGAAGTCGAGCATGTCGATTTTCTCGAGCTGGCTGGCGGCACCGAACTCAGGGGTCATGACATAGAGCGGCACATCCACATGGGGCACGATGGCGGCGTCGCCCTGACCAATGCCCGAGGTCTCGACCACCACCAGGTCAAAGCCCGCGCACTTGGCGGCGGCGATGACATCGGGCAAGGCGGCGCTGATCTCGCTGCCGAAGTCGCGCGTGGCCAGGCTGCGCATGAAGACGCGCGCGCCCTGCCCCCAGGGACCGATGGCATTCATGCGGATGCGGTCGCCCAGCAGGGCCCCACCGCTTTTGCGCCGGGACGGGTCGATGGAGATGACCGCGACACGCAGGCGGTCGCCTTGGTCCAGGCGCAGTCGACGCACCAGTTCATCGGTGAGTGAAGATTTGCCCGCACCGCCTGTGCCGGTGATGCCCAGCACGGGAGCTTGGCACGATTTGGCCTGCTCACGCAGGGTTTGGATGAGCGGGGCATGGGCCTGACCGTTTTCCAACGCAGTCATCAGCTGGGCCAGGCGGCGCCAGGCCATCTCGTCATGGCCCTGTATCTCTGAGAGTTGCTTGGGCGCGTGCTGCGACAGCTCTTGATCGCAGCGCATGATCATCTCGCCGATCATGCCTTGCAGGCCCATGCGCTGGCCGTCTTCCGGGCTGTAAATCCGGGTCACGCCGTAGTCGTGCAGTTCGCGAATTTCGGCCGGCACGATGACCCCGCCGCCACCGCCAAAGACCTGAATGTGCCGGCCGCCGCGCTGGCGCAGCAAATCGACCATGTATTTGAAATATTCGACGTGGCCGCCCTGGTAAGAGCTGACCGCGATGCCCTGGACATCTTCTTGCAATGCCGCCGTCACCACCTCATCGACCGAGCGGTTGTGCCCCAAGTGGATCACTTCGGCGCCCATGCTTTGCAGGATGCGTCGCATGATGTTGATCGCTGCGTCGTGGCCGTCGAACAAACTGGCGGCAGTGACAAAGCGCACTTTGTGTTTCGGGCGATAGGTGGACAGGGCCTGGTACTCAGCGGACAAGTCGGTCATGCTCGGTGCTCCATGGGATCAGCCGACCATTTTGCGACAGGGTCGGGTCAAATCCAAGTTGACGTTTACGTAAACGTCAATCATAAGTGTTTTTGGTCTTGCTGCCAACATAAAACCCCGGGGCAGCCAGAGGCCACGCCGGGGTTGGGGTTGAGGGCCGGTTTACTTGCCGTAGAGGTAGTTGGGCAGCCACAAGGTCAGACCCGGCCAGATGTACATGAGCACCATGCAGACGATGACGATCAGCATATAGGGCATCATGCCGGCAAAGATCTGGTTGATGGTGACATGCGGCGGCGACACCCCTTTGAGGTAGAAGGCCGACATCGCCACCGGCGGCGACAGGAAAGCCGCCTGCAGGTTGACGAACACCAGCACACCCCACAGGATGGGGTCGATCTGGAAGTGCGCCAGCAGGGGCAGGAAGATGGGCACAAAAATCACGATGATTTCGGTCCATTCAAGCGGCCAGCCGAGGATAAAGATGATGGCCTGTGACAACAAGAGGAACTGAATCGGGCTGAGGTTGAGCGCCATCACCCATTCCTCCACCAGCCTTTGCCCGCCCAAAATGGCGAACACCGCCGAGAACAGCGCAGAACCGACAAATAACCAGCACACCATGGAGGTGGTTTTGGCGGTCAAAAAGACCGCTTCCTTGATGCGCTCGAAAGTCAGGGTGCGGGCGTGCCAGGCCATCAGGAAGGCACCTGCCGCGCCCACGGCGGCGGACTCGGTGGCGGTGGTGATGCCGAACAGGATGACGCCCAGCACCACCAGGGTCAGCACCGTGAGCGGCATGACTGAGCGCACCAGCATGTCCAGGATTTCGAATTGCTCGGCATCGAATTCCCGGTAGTACCAGACCAGCAGGCCCAGGACGAACAGGACCGTGATGGCAAAGCCGGTGTAGAAAGACTCGGGCACCGGCTCTTGCATGGGTGGTGCGGGTGCAT
>JBEAZY010000150.1:0-8101 GCA_041159205.1 Pseudomonadota bacterium | reverse complement strand
ACGGCGTGCCCGTGTTGCTCGAAACGCAAGCCCGCCCCTTGCGCGACGAAGAAATCGACCCATGAGCGCGCCTGAATTCGTTGCCCTGATTCCGGCGCGGCGCTCGTCCACCCGACTGCCTGACAAACCCTTGCTCGATATCGGGGGGGTCCCCATGGTGGTTCGAACCGCCCGACAAGCGGCAAAGTCTGGGGCCAGCTCGGTGTGGGTGGCCACAGACGACGATGAAATCGCCACGGTCTGCCAGCGGCATGGCATCAGCCATGTGATGACTGACCCGTCGCACCCCAGCGGCAGCGATCGCCTGGCCCAGGCTTGCCAGCGCCTGGGTCTGAGTGACGATCAAGTGGTGCTGAATGTGCAGGGCGACGAACCCCTGATTGCGCCCGACCTGATCCGCCAGGTGGCACTGACTTTGGCGCAACGCGCCGATTGCGTGATGGCGACTGCCGCTCACCCCATCAAGCAAGCCGCCGAGTTTCTCAGCCCCCATGTGGTCAAAGTCGTGCTCGATGCGCAAGGGACAGCCATGTATTTCAGCCGGGCCCCCATACCCTGGTGGCGCGATGGATATGCGCAAGGGGTTCAGTCACTGGCCAACCCCGCCCCCTTAAGGCATATGGGCATTTATGCTTACCGTTGTCATTTTTTGAAACAATTTCCACTCTTGCCCATGGCCCCCGTCGAGTCTCTGGAATCACTTGAGCAACTGCGCGTGCTCTGGCATGGGCACCGCATCGCCGTCCATATTGATCACACCCCACCCAGCCCGGGCGTCGATACGCCCGAGGACCTGGCCCTGGTTCGCCGGTTGGTGGCCGCTGCTTAGTCAGCCACATTCAAGGGTCTGCGTGATATCCTCAGACACTCCAACCTCATCCAGCCCACCCAAATACCATGAGACTTATACTTTTGGGCGCACCCGGCGCCGGCAAAGGCACACAGGCCACTTTCATCTGCCAGCGTTTTGGCATTCCCCAAATCTCCACAGGCGATATGTTGCGGGCGGCCGTGAAAGCGGGTACCCCCTTGGGTGTGGCGGCTAAAAAAGTCATGGACTCGGGCGGACTGGTCAGTGATGACATCATCATCGGCTTGGTCCAAGAGCGCATCACACAAGCCGATTGCGCGCAGGGCTTTTTATTCGACGGTTTTCCACGCACCATTCCTCAGGCCGAAGCGATGAAATCGGCCGGGGTGAAGCTCGATTTCGTGCTGGAAATCGATGTCCCCTTTGACGCCATCATTGAGCGCATGAGTGGACGCAGGGCCCATGTGGCCAGTGGCCGCACCTATCACGTCAAGTTCAACCCTCCCAAAGTGGACGGCCTGGACGACATCACCGGTGAACCCTTGATCCAGCGCGATGACGACAAAGAAGAGACCGTGCGCAAGCGGCTGGATGTGTACAACGCGCAGACGCGTCCGCTGGTCGATTACTATTCCCGCTGGGCCAAGGCCGACCCCGGCACAGCCCCCCAATACCGGGCCATCGCCGGCCTGGGCAGCGTCGAAGAAATCAAAGAACGGGTGTTCACCGCCCTTCGCTGATCAGGGCGAGCATCAGCCCCAGGCGGGCTTGAGCCGGGCTGTAGGGCACCGACTGGATGCCCTCATGAACCCCGAATGGCAATTGATCCAACGCACAACGTGTGCTGACCCAGCACCTCACGCCATCATTTTGGAGGGCGTGCAATGACGGGGTCAGACGGTGGTGCCATGTGCCAGCCCCCGTGCCAGCCAAAACCAGGCCCCGCAACGGTGGGGCATGGGGGTGCATGCGCATCGCCTGCAACACCCATTCCTGGGCGCCGCCGTGGCTGATCCATAACTCCACTCTGGGCCAGTTGGATTCGGACAAGACCTGCATGGCTGTGGGCCAATGCCGCAGTGCCACCGGTTGGGGCATGAAACGGCCTTGCCCCGGAGTCAGCACCTCCAGACGGCCATGGGCATCCGGGTTGACGGTGGCCCACGCATCCAGCGCAGAGGCTTTGACTTTGCGGACTTCACTGCCCGCCCACCAATGCCCATCCATGATGACCGCGACGCCCCTGAAAAGCTGCGACTTCACGGCATGCAAGGCATCGCGCAAATTGGCCGGCCCATCCGTCCGGGGATGATTGGCCGCCCGCATGGCGCCGGTGAGCGCCACCGGCTTCTCCAGCGGCAGCAAAGAAGACAGGAGAAATGCCGTCTCTTCCATGGTGTCGGTGCCGTGCGTCAAGACCAAACCAGCCACCTCAGGCCTTTGCAAATGGTGCATCACTCTCGATAAGAGTCGGCGCCAGAAGCCTTCATCGGCATCTTTGCTGTCCAACTGAGCCACCTGCTCAAACTCCAGCCCCTGATCGACAGGCAGGCCCAAGGCCGTGAACAGCCCCTCCACACCCAATTGGGCACTTGCATAGGCATCGGGCTTTTGCGGATCCGGGGCTAAACCGGCAATGGTGCCGCCAGTACCCAAAATGATGATTTTTTGCAACACATCTCTCCAATCTATTGCGACATTTTAAAAACTGGTTAAAAATACAGTTACTGGATATCTGAACAGTAACCACGGAAACCCCCTTCGCAGGAGTCATCCCCATGGAACAACCCAAGCTCACCGCCCGTCAACAGCAGATCCTTGATCTCATTCAAAGTGCCATCGCCCGCACCGGCGCCCCCCCCACCCGGGCAGAGATCGCCAGCGAACTGGGTTTCAAATCACCCAACGCCGCTGAAGAGCACCTGCAAGCCTTGGCCCGCAAAGGGGTCATAGAGCTGGTCAGCGGCACTTCGCGCGGTATACGACTGCAGTCCAATACCCTGCGCAGCATCCACGAATCACGGGTCAAGCAATTCACCCTTCCCTTGCAGGGTTTGGCCCAACTGGCCTTGCCCCTGGTGGGCCGTGTGGCAGCCGGTTCGCCCATTTTGGCCCAAGAGCATGTCGATCAGACTTTTTATGTGGAAAGCAGCCTGTTCCAACGCCAGCCCGATTACCTGCTGAAAGTGCGCGGCATGTCGATGCGCGATGCCGGCATCATGGACGGCGATTTGCTGGCGGTTCAAGCCACCAAAGAGGTCAAAAACGGACAAATCGTGGTGGCCCGGCTGGGCGATGAAGTCACGGTCAAGCGATTCCGCCGGCAGCGCGATTTGATTGAGCTGATCCCCGAAAACCCCGATTACGTCACCATCGTCGTCCAACCGGGCGATCCGTTCGAGATCGAAGGCTTGGCCGTGGGGCTGATTCGCAACACCATGTTGATGTAAGGAATAACCATGTCACTTGCCATTGCCACCTTGTCCCGTTGGTTCAGCCCGCTGTGGGTGGGCACAGCCCCTGCGCATCGACCACTGGCCCCTGAAGCGCCCCGCTTTCCGGTACACACCACCCCGCCGTCGCCGGCGTCTTTGCGGGTCACCCGACTGCAGGAAGAGCGCCTGCCGCGCCATTTGGCGGGCCGCATGGTCATCAGCGGGCGGCTGGATGACGTGTGTCGCGAGTTGGCGCGTCTGGAAGCCCTGGGCCAAGACCTGACGCACTGACGCAGGGCCGGTTCCGTTCCTTGTGCGGGCCTGAAAGCGCCCGCGAACAAGGCACAATGGAGGGTGTATGAACATCATCATCCTCGACGATTATCAAGACGCCGTACGTAAATTGTCGTGCGCCAGCAAACTCGATGCCTTTCCTGCCAAGGTCTACACCAACACGGTCAAAGGGGTCGGCCAGCTTTCGGTTCGGCTTAAAGACGCCGAAGCCCTGGTCCTGATCCGGGAGCGCACCCACATCACCCGGCAATTGATCGAAAAATTGCCCAAATTGCGACTGATCGCCCAGACCGGTAAAGTCGGGTCGCACATCGACCTTGAGGCCTGCACCGAGCGCGGGGTGGCCGTGGCCGAAGGGGTGGGCTCACCGGTGGCGGCGGCCGAATTGACTTGGGCGCTGATCATGGCGGCCAGCAGGCGCTTGCCACAATATGTGGCGGCACTCAAGCACGGGGCCTGGCAACAATCCGGACTGCGCTCGGCCTCGATGCCCCCCAACTTCGGCATCGGCCATGTGTTGCGCGGTCGCATGCTGGGCATTTGGGGCTACGGCAAGATCGGTCAAATGGTGGCTGGTTACGGCCGGGCCTTCGGCATGAAAGTGGTGGTCTGGGGCAGCGAAGAGGCTCGAACCAGAGCCAGCAGCGATGGGCTGCTGGTGGCTGAATCGCGGGAGTCGTTTTTTGAGACCGCCGACGTGCTCAGCCTGCACTTGCGATTGGTGCCCCAGACCAGGCAAATCGTCACGCTGCAAGACCTCTCGCGCATGAAGCCCACCGCTTTGCTGGTCAACACCTCCAGGGCAGAACTGATTGAGCCCGATGCCCTGATCACCAGCCTGAATCGGGGTCGTCCGGGCATGGCGGCGGTGGATGTGTTTGAGAGCGAGCCCATCTTGCAGGGGCACCCGCTGCTCAGGCTGGAAAACTGTGTCTGCACGCCCCACATCGGCTATGTGGAGCAAGACTGTTATGAGTTGTACTTCGGCTCCGCCTTTGACAACATCATCAACTTTGCCAAGGGCACGCCGACCAATATTGTCAACCCGGGGGCATTGCAGAAGCGGCGCTGATCAGGTGCCGCTTTTGGCCTTCAGCGCCGCCATGTCTGCGGCGTTTTGCTTGCGGTCGGCATTGACTTTTTGCAGGGTCGCCCGGGCATTGACCAGGGCCATGTAATCGGTCAGGGCAGGCAAAGCCGGGGTCACCAGGTCTTCACCCAGCACTTTTTTGCAGGCCAGCGCCGCCAAAGGCAGGTGAATGGCCGCTGCGCAATCGGCCAAACCGAATTCGGGGCCGGCCACAAATGGCTCAAAACGGGCCAAACGGGCCAATGCGGCCACGCCCTTGGGCAATAAGCGGCGCACGCGAGCCTTGGTTTCTTCGGTCGCTTTGCCACCGAAAAAGGCCTCGCCATAGAGCTCTCGCGCCACCAGCTCTATGTGCAAATCGAGGTACAAAATGATTTCACGCACTTTGGCCGCCGCAAAGGGGTCGGCGGGCAACAGAGCGGGCTGGGGCCAGCGTTGCTCGATGTATTCTGCGCATGCGACCGACTCTGAGATGGGACCGTGCTCGGTGTCCAAAAACGGCACCTTGCCCATGGGCGAGCGCCCGATCAGCTTGGGGTGGGTATTGCCTGCCCAGACCAGTTCCTCTTCAAAGGGCACGCCCTTTTCCAGCAACTGCAATTTAAGCTGGCAGTAATAGTTGCTAAGAGAGAATCCACAAAGTTTGAGGGTCATAGACTTCTCCGGCGAGGTCTGAGTTGAGATGCCAACCATTTTGGCACACGCGGCCTGCTCAAGCCCGGAAGCAAATTCTCGGATAATCCAGTCCATGACACATCCGTTTCAAACCATCGGCATCGTGGGCACAGGCGCCATGGGCCGAGGCATCGCCCAGATTTGCGCCCAGGCAGGCAGCCTGGTTTTGTTGCACGATGCGCAAGCCGGGGCCTGCGAGCAAGCCCTACAGAGTTTGCATTCTCAGTGGCAAAAACTGGCCGAGAAGGGTCGCCTCGCGCCCGAACAAGTCCAGACTTTTGCGGGCCGACTGCGCGCCGCCCCGGCTCTGGCCGATCTGTCGGCCTGTGACTTGGTCATCGAGGCCATCGTCGAGAAGCTGGAGGTCAAGCAAAGCGTGTTTCAGCAGCTTGAAGCCCTGCTGCGCCCTGAAGCTGTGCTGGCCACCAATACGTCTTCTCTGTCGGTCACGGCCATCGCTTCGGCACTGAAAAGACCGGAAAGATTTGCCGGATATCACTACTTCAACCCGGTGCCCCTGATGAAAGTGGTCGAGGTGATCGCAGGCCTGCGCACCGACCCGCAGGTGTGCCGGCAACTCGACGCCCATGCCCGCGCCACTGGCCACAACCCGGTGCATGCCCGGGACACCCCGGGCTTCATCGTCAACCATGCGGGACGGGGGTATGGCACTGAGGCCCTGCGGATTTTGTCTGAGGGCATCACCGACTTCGCCACCGTGGACCGGATTTTGCGCGATCAGGTGGGATTTAAATTGGGGCCCTTTGAATTGCTGGACCTCACTGCGCTGGATGTGTCTCACCCGGTCATGGAGTCCATCTATCACCAGTACTACCAAGAGCCCCGCTACCGCCCCAGCGTCATCACGGCCCAAAGACTGGCCGCCGGGGTGGTCGGGCGCAAATCGGGGTTGGGGTTTTACCGCTACACCGATGGCAAAGCCGAAGTACCGGCCGAGCCACCGGTGCCTGTGGTGTCGAGCATGCCGCCGGTCTGGGTGTCTGCGCGGGCGGTCCGACGGGCCGAGTTGCTGCAGTTGCTCAAAGACCTCGGTGCCAGGATCGAAACCGCTGCCTCCCCCTCTGCCCAAGCCCTGTGTGTGGTGGCACCGCTGGGTTTTGATGTGACCACCGTGGCGGTGGTCGAGCGCCTTGACCCGGCTCGCACCATCGGCATCGATTTGCTGTTTGCCGATTCAGGCACCCGCCGCCGGGTGCTGGCCACCAACCCGGCGACCCGCGAGGACATGCGCCAGGCCGCCCATGCCCTGTTTGCCAGTGATGGCAAGCCAGTCAGCATCATTCGCGACAGTGGCGGGTTTGTCACCCAACGCGTGGTGGCCCATATGGTCAACATCGCCTGCGACATCTGTCAGCAGCAGATTTGTACCCCGCAAGACCTTGAATTGGCCGTCACGCTGGGCTTGGGCTACCCGATGGGGCCGCTGGCGATGGGTGACCAATTGGGGCCGGACAACGTGCTCGAGACCTTGTTCAATATGCAAACGGTCTACGGCGACCCCAGATATCGCCCCAGCCCCTGGCTGCGTCGGCGAGGGGCCATAGGCCTGAGCCTGACCCATGTTGAACCCCTCTGAGGAGACCTCATGCCTGCCCAGTTGAAAACACGTACCCAGGATGCCACCCTCATCCTCACCTTGTCTAACCCTGAGTTTCGCAACGCCCTGGGACCGGAAATCTACGCTGCAGGCACCGAGGCCCTGATTGCGGCCGAATCCAACCCGGACATCAAATCGGTGATCATCACCGGCGAAGGACAACATTTCTGTGCCGGGGGTAACCTCAACCGCTTGCTGGACAACCGAAAACGCGACCCCGAAGTGCAAGCGCAAAGCATTGAAGGGCTGCACGGCTGGATACAGGCCATACGCACCTTCCCCAAACCCGTCATCGCCGCTGTGGAAGGCGCCTGCGCCGGGGCCGGGTTCTCTCTCGTGCTGATGTGCGACATGGCGATCGCCGCCAGCAACAGCGTGTTTGTACTGGCCTACAGCAATGTGGGCCTGTCCACCGACGGCGGGGCCACCTGGAGCCTGTCCCGCGCCCTGCCCCGTCCCCTGGCCAGCGAAATCCTGATGCTGGGCGGCAAAGTCAGCCCGCAGTTGTTGCTTCAGCACGGCCTGCTCAACCAGGTCTGCGAACCCGGTCACGCGTTGGCACAGGCGCTGGAATGGGCGACACGGCTCAATGCCCGCCCCGGAAACGTACTGGCCAGCCTGAAGGAGTTGCTGTCCGACGGCATGCGGACCAGCATGCCTGAACAATTGGAGGCAGAGAAGCAACATTTTGTGCGCCAACTGCATCACCCGAACGCCGAAATCGGCATTCGGGCCTTTCTGGACAAAACGCCACCCAGTTATCTCTGAGCCCCACAGTTTCCTTGTCCCGACAGACACACAAGTGACAATTTCACCGTAGCGACCCCAATGCTGCGCCGACAATCTTTTGCGTTAATCGAGTTTTCTAATGGATGATCCAATCTTGACCGTTGAAGAACGCGAAGCCATCAATGCGGGGCGTTGGTTCTCGTCCCTTTCGCCTTCATTGAGGCACGACATTTTGCGTTGTGCTTACGTCAAGCGACTGAAGGATGGCGACCTGATCACCGCCCGGGGCGACCCGGCTGAAGAATGGATGGCTTGCGCCAGAGGCGCCGTGCGGGTCAGCTCGACCTCGTTGTCGGGCAAACAAATCACCTTCACCTATGTCGAACCCGGCATCTGGTTTGGCGATGTATCGATCATCGATGGCGACAGCCGCACGCACGACGCCTATG
>JBEAZY010000149.1:0-36835 GCA_041159205.1 Pseudomonadota bacterium | reverse complement strand
TGTAGCCAACAAGCGCATCCGTGTGAGATAGCAGTATGTGCGCCATCGTCATGTGGAACTGATGGGCTTGGAGATCCGCTGGACCTCTAGAACGCGGTAGGGTTATCCGCAGGCATCGCTGGCAATTGAATTCAATCCAGTCGGTGCCGACAACCTGTCCTGCGTGTTCGAGCATCTTGCGTGACTGCTCGCTCTTCCCATTGACCAAGGCAACGGCCACCGTCCCTCTCGGATACTTCAGCGTTTCGGCAAGCCGATTCATCCAGCGCACCAGCTTGTTAAGATTTTCATCGTCCGTAAACACAAGAAATTGATGACGCTGCTCGTCGTCAAGAAACTTTGGTAATTGCACATAGAGTGGGTACAGAAGATCGTGGAGATAGATGTAAGTCTTCCGGCGCCCGTCCTCGTGGCTGCGCGTGGTCGCGGTCAAAACCTGCTGTGCCCAATGGGTCGTGAGTTCGTCCAGGGTCATTTGGGTGATATCGATGGAGATCAGCGGAAATCCAATCGACTTCCCGATCAGCGCCTTGCGCCCGTCGAAGGCGTGGCCGAGTTCGATTTCAACGCCGCCTAGCATCATCGGCTCGTTCTGGAGCGGTGGCCCGAGTACGGCAACGTCGAGCCGAAATCTACTGCCGAATGGCGTTTCAAGAGAGTGCTCGGTTGCCACCTGGTTGGCACCGAGCAATAAATTGCCTTCTAGCGGAAAGTCCGACGCACCCACATCCTTGAACGCCCACGGCATCGCAAGCCCGGCTTTTAATCGTCGGGAGAGTTCGGCTGCAACAAGTTCTTTCGCCTTGCGATGTTCGGGACTTTCCTGCACTGTGCGCCACCGATTGGCTTCTTCATCGTCGAAGTGAGCTTTGGGGTTAAAGGTGTGCTGTGTAGGGAGCACGCGAAAATGAGAACGCCGAAGCAGATTTCCACTTTCAAATGTGGGGCTAACCCATGTCACCATCTGCCTAGATGGGTCGGGAGATACAAGTGGCCACAGCTTTCGCGCATGTTCCCGACTACGAACATCGCCTGCGGCGATGGTGGTCTGAAAAATTCCTTTCCGAGAAAAGACAACGAGCGCCTCGTCCATTTCTGTTTCCCCCTTATGCCGAAAAAAGCCCCATACGTGCGTCACTTTCCTTGCCGCATCCGCCCAAAAGCAATGTGGTAATGATGAGAGTTAAGTTAGTGGAAATTCTCATATTGGCTATCTCCAATAAAAGCCAGCGCAGCAATCCTTTTTGGGGGGTAAGATTTCCCATTGATCATGACTTCGTATTTGGAGCCCGTCCTAAATCCGTATATGCTGGGCTGGCTATCCCAGATTTTTGCCGCCTTTAAAACATGCTTTTTGGCAAATAATTTGCTGCTCATAAACACCCCGATAAATGTTCATGCAGTTGCAATGAAGGGTCACAAACAGCAGATGACCGGAGCCAAGATAAACAGCGTCTTGGGTATGTGAAGGGCATCATATAGTAAATTCTTGCATTTTGTATATGTAAGTATTAACCTTGTAAGCCACATGGACCCCCAAACCCTCCACCACTACTCGGTCCATGCCGCTGACATCGCACAGCGTTACGAGAGCGCCCCCAGCGCTTTAGCCCCCAAGTTCGCTTTTGCATTTCCCGCAGGGGGTCGCATTTTGGACATAGGCTGCGGGTCGGGGCGTGACCTCGCTGAACTGATGCGGCAAGGCTTTAAACCCCATGGTATCGACGGCACACCCGAGTTGGTCGAATTAGCGCAGCAACTGCACCCCGAGTTGCACGGGTGCATCACGCACGGTGTGTTGCCCGATATGGCGGTACCTTTTGATGGCGGGTTCGACGGGGTCTTGTGCAGTGCGGTGCTGATGCATCTGGACGCCAGCGCCATATTCAATGCAGCGCTGTCGATCAAGCGTTGCCTCAGGGTGCATGGCCGTTTGTTGATCTCTGTGCCCGCGCGGCGGCCCGATGTGGGCGCGGCTGACCGCGATGCCCATGGGCGTTTGTTCAAGACCTATCCGCCGGGTTATTTGCAGCTGATTTTTGAGCGGCTGGGTTTTGGCTTGGTCGAGCAGTGGACCAATGGCGATGCGCTGGACCGGCAGGGCATAGAGTGGGTGTCTTTGCTCTTTGTGCTGAACTCAGGGGCCAACACCCGCCCGATTGATCAGATAGAGGGGGTGCTGAACCACGATAAAAAGAGCGCCACCTACAAGTTCGCGCTCATCCGTGCGCTGGCCGAGATTGCCACACAAAGCCCGCAGGCAGTCGCTTGGCTGGCCGATGGCCGGGTGGGCCTGCCGGTGCAGCATGTCGCCGAACGATGGCTGCAGTATTACTGGCCGCTGGTCGAGTCGAGCACTTTTATCCCGCAGCTCAATGGCGAGCGGCCCGATGCCGGGAAGCCGATTAAGTTCAGGCGGCATTTGCAGGGTTTGGTTGAGCACTATGCCAAGCTGGGTGGATATAGCGCGTTTCGAATTGAGCGCAATAAGGGGCAGTTGTCGGCCTCTTTGCAGGTGTGCATGCGGGCGGTGATGGCCAATATCGAGCAGGCGATTATTCAGGGGCCGGTGGTGCATGCGGGCGGGGCGCTGCAGACGGGGCGGGTGTTTGGCTTTGATGCAAAAACGCGTCAGGTGTTAATACCCAACGATTTGTGGGTCGAGCTGAGTCACCTGGGGTATTGGGTCAGCCAGGCCGTGTTGTTGCAGTGGGCGGAGAAGACGAGCAGGCTTGGGCATGGCATAGATGTGGCGATGGTGGTGAACCTGTTGCTGGACAAGGAGGATGAGCGCAGCACGACCGAGGCGCGGCATGTATTTGCGGCGATGGGTCAGCTCGAGTGCGTCTGGAGCGGTGTGACGCTGCGCCAGAGGTTTGAGGTGGACCATGTGATCCCATTTGACCTTTGGCACAACAACGACATCTGGAACCTGCTGCCGGCGTCGAGAAGCTGCAACAACCAAAAGCGGAACAAGCTGCCGTCAGCCGAGATTTTGCGGGCGCGCAAAGATTGCATGGTGGGGTATTGGGAGCTGTTGCGCGGCATCAACCCGCAACGGTTTGACAAAGAGGCCCAGACCTTGCTGAGTATGCCCACTGAGAACTGGCAAAACGCACTTTACGGGCAGCTGTGCCATGCGATTGAGGTGACTGCCTTGCAGCGTGGGGTGGGGAGGTGGGGGGCTGCAACGCGGCAATATTAACAATATTTAATAATTGATTAAATAATTTAATTGAATACAATATAAGCCAATATGATCTTTGATCAAGGCGGCAGAGCAAAGCTTTACCGATGCGCACTCGGGCGATCGTTTGGTGGCGATGGAGGGTATGGTTCTAAGGGTTCATCCTTTATTTGTAGTCACATTGTGACTACAATAGCCTTTGAAATTTCGAAGGGAAATGACCATGAACACTGCCGATACCTATGTCCGCGCCCGCATCGACACGAGCACCAAGGAGCGTGCCGCTGCTGCGCTCGAAGCAATGGGACTGTCCATCTCAGACGCCATCCGCTTGCTGATGTTACGCATTGCACATGAGCGCCGAATGCCCTTCGATGTGAAAGCCCCTAACGCAACCACACGCAAAGCCATTGCCGAACTTGAGGCAGGGAAAGGAAAGCGTTTCGCCAGTGTCGATGATCTGATGGCTGATTTGCATGAGGACGATTGATCGCGCCTCGGCCTTCTAACGCGACTACAAGCGCGAGGCCAGGGGTCAGCACCGGGCTACGCTCGATAGCGACTTGAAATCCGTTCTCGTGGCCCTTGCAAACGATCAGTCGCTTGACGTCAAATTCCGTGACCACGACTTGAGCGGCGACTGGGCGGGTTATCGGGAATGTCACCTAAAGCCCGACCTGCTGCTGATCTACCGAAAGTCCGATGCCGACACACTCCGACTGGCACGGCTTGGCTCACACAGCGAGCTTTTCGGTTGAATTTTGTGGTGCCGCACGCGTATTGTTGCGGCTGAAAGAGTTGTTGCCCGGCGACCATGAGTTACGCACAGACATCGCGACCTGGTACAGGGCCGTGGCAGGTAACAGCAGCATCGTTGCCCCTTTGTTGGATGAACTTGTCAACCCGAAAGGAGACGCTGTGACACTGGCATAAAAGTTTGAACGGCATGAGCGCCGCAAGTTGGAGCGGGCGCGGGTGGAGGGCTTGCGTGAAGGGCAGCGTAAGGGCATGGCGCTCGGGCAGCGCAAAGGCATGGCACTTGGGCAGCGCAAGGGCAGTTGCAATACCTTGGTGACACAGATGTCTAAACGCTTTGGGCGCATCCCCCAAGACGTTCGCAAAAAGCTCGAGGCTGCCACCGACGCGCAAATCAACCGTTGGGCGGTCAGGTTGCTGGATGCGCCTACTTTGGGAGATGTGTTCAAACCCGTCCGTTGAAGACCGCCACACTGTGGCGAACCCGCAGCTCAAGTGGATCGAGGTCTATGCCATGCCGGGTGGCTTTGTCCAGACCTCAAGATTAAGGCAAGACTTGCTATTTGCTACACTAAACCCACATCCGCCCCTTGGCAGTAAGCCCTCTCAACTATCCTGAGAGTGTGCCGACCCCCTGGGGCTTTCTTATTTCCGGACTTGGCTTGATGGGGTCAGCATGGGCGCAAGTCAGATCGCGGTAATGATGGCCGGCGGTTGTTGGGCTATATTGGGCCTGATGTTTCCTCAGGTAGAGCAACCATGACCCACACCACTGACATCGATCTGCGCAGTCTGTATGGCCCTGCGACCGAACGGGCGGCGCGCAAAGAAATTCACCATATCGACGAGATTTGCCGGCGCTACATTGCGTTGTCGCCGTATGTGGTCATGTCCACCTGTGATCGGGCGTTCAACCTCGATGCCTCGCCGCGCGGTGGTGCGCCCGGCTTTGTGCGGGTGACAGATTCGGGCGATCTGCTGTTGCCCGATTCGCCGGGCAACAACCGGCTTGATTCTTTGCAAAACATTGCCGAGACCGGGCGCATCGGGCTGTTGTTCATGGTGCCGGGGGTCAAAGAGATCTTGCGCGTCAATGGTCAGGCCCGCTTGTCGGTGGACCCGGAGCACTTGCAGGTGTGCACCGACGAGCGGCGTATGCCCAAGCTGGTGGTGCACATCCGGGTCGAGTCGGCCTATATGCACTGCGCCAAGGCCCTGATGCGATCACAGTTGTGGGACGCTTCGCGCCATGTGCCGCGCGAGGTGCTGCCCACTATGTCTGAGATGATTCAGGCCCACAGCGGCCTGAGCCTGACGCCCGAGTCACAAGTGGACATGGAGCGACGTTACCAGCCCGATCTGTAGCGCACAGATGTCCAAACGCTTTGGGCGCATCCCCCAAGAAGTGCGAGAAAAGCTCGAGGGTGCCACCGACGCGCAAATCAACCGCTGGGCGGTCAGGTTGCTGGATGCGCCCAGGCTGGAGGATGTGTTCAAACCAGCCCGATGAAGCCCGCATCGCGGTAGCGATGGGGGGTGTAGGGGGAATAAGTTATATTTTTTTATCTCTTGACGCCTTAGGTCAAAGAAAACGGGTTGAACAGGTGCCCCAGGTCAGACATGGGGTCGCTGATGCGGTTTGAGCCCCGAGATCGCATGCGGGTCAAACAATGGCGGGCGTTTGGCTTTGATCATGGCGTTGACGGCGGCTTGCGAATGCTCGTAGCGCAGCGCCCAATTGACAAAGGGTCTTTGCACATCCGGCCGACTGAGCATGTAGCTGTATTGGGTGCGGGTTTTTTGTACCCATTTGCCTTGGATCACGCGCCGGGCGGGTACTGGCTTCACTTTCATTTGTTCGGCGCCCCGGAATGTTTTTAATTCCTGAATTTGCTGGGCGGTCAGTCGGCTGACGGGGCGACCCAGTGGGGCGGGGTGGGCGGCGATGAGGCCTTGGTCGTCGAAGAGCACGACGCAGGGGTAGAGGCGCCGATCAGGCTGGCGCAGGTAGAGGTGATACAGCGTTGTCGGGGTGGGTGTGGGCATGGTGCAGACGCAGAAGTGGAACATCCCGAATTTGTGCCATATGGCCGTCAATATGTCTGTGACATATACCGCAATACGGCTGCGGTCGATGAATGGTTGTTATACGATGTGGATGTGGAACTCGTTTCGATGAAGGAGGCATGATGGCTTGTCGCATCGTTCAGTTGGGCTCGCCCCGCCATGCGGATGAGGGCATTCGTTTCGGGTCGGTTCGGCGACCCCCCAGGGGGTGGCCAAGCAGGATTTCGCGCGGCTGAATTACTACGATGTTTGGTTGCCGATGTTGTCACCCAGCCAGGCGCTGATGCAGCAGGCCCGGGGGGTGGCGCAAGAAATGAACGCCAAGGGCTGGGGGCAGTTTGAGCGGGCTTTCTTGAAAGAGTTGGGCGCGGGCGGGGGCTTGCAAACCCTGGATGCCTTGGCGGCGTTGTCGCACCAGACGGGTTTTTCTTTGGGTTGTTATTGCGACGATGAGGCTTGGTGTCACCGTGGCATTTTGCGCCGATTGCTGCAAGAGCGCGGGGCCAGTTTGATGCCCTGAGGGCATGCCGCGAGGGTGGGTGTTTTGCAGGGCGTGCGTCAACCCGGCTAACATAGGCGCACCCTCTGGTGAGGGTTTGTTTTTTTGGCTTGAAATGAATCATCGCGACGTTTTGGCGCTGGCGCGCCGCATTGAGTGGCCCACACCCTATGGCCGTATGGTTTGGCATGTTTGGAATGAGCAGGCGGGCCGGCCTTTGGTTTTGTTCCATGGGGGAAGTGGCAGTTGGACCCATTGGGTGGCGAATGTGCAGGCTTTGGCGGCCGATCGGGCGGTGTATGCCTTGGATATTCCGGGGTTTGGTGATTCTGATTTGCCCCCGGGTGCCCGCGATGTCGATGGTTTGCACGCCCCGGTGGCCGCTGCTTTGGTGGATATGTTGGGGCCGGGCCCGCATGAGGTGATGGGGTTTTCGTTTGGTGGCATGATGGCGGGCTTTATGGCGGCCGAGCAACCCGATTTGTTTGCCAGGATGGTGTTGGTGGGGATTCCGGGTTTGGGTTTGTTTGGCCCGAGGTTGCCTTTGCGCGGTTTGCGAGCGGATATGTCGGTGCAAGAAGAGCGCGATATCTTGCGCCACAACCTGCGCATCTTCATGTTGAGGCATGACGCCAGCATTACCGAGGACACCATCGACATGCAGGCGCACAATATTGAGCGTGACCGATTGCGCCGTCGCCGCATCGCAGGCGGTGACCCGCTGATTGCTTTGATGCCCCGATGGCGCTGTGCGGTGCATACGATATGGGGCGAGTGTGATGCCCTTTATGGCGATAACCTGGCCCGCATTCCCGAGGTGATGTCGGCTTGCCGTCATGTGGGCTTTCATGTGGTGCCTGATGCCGGGCATTGGGTGCAGTACGAGCGCCCCGAGGCGTTCAATGCCGTGGCGCTGAGTGCGCTGGGCCCGGGTTGATGGCCAAGGCTTGATGGGCATGGGGGGATGGCCATAGGTGACGGGGTCACCCGAATGGCGCACAATTCACGCATGCTCTACAAATTCAAATCCAAGGTGACGGGCGACTTGATCATGCTCGAACCGCATGGCCGCATGATTCTCAAAATCATTGGCAAAGAGCCCGAAGCCAAGGGGATTTTGCGATGGACCGATATGGCTGAGGCCTTGCGGGCCTTGCAACTGGCCATCGCCCAACAGGAGCAGGCGCAAGAGCAGGCGAGGAAGGCGATGGGCGATGAGCCCGCTGATTCGGCCGAGTGGGTCACCTTGCGCCAACGCGCAGTGCCTTTTATGGAGATGTTGCGCCGCTGTCAAGCGCAAGAATGCGATGTGGTCTGGGGTGTCTGAGGTCGCCTTGCACCCCTTTGCCCGTTTGACGCCCGACGCGGTGTTGGATGCTTTGTCTGCGGTCGGCCTGGATGTCGATGGCCGCCTGGTGGCCCTGAGTTCGTATGAGAACCGGGTGTATATGGCGCACCGCCATGACGAGCCGCCGGTGGTGGCCAAGTTTTACAGGCCCGGGCGCTGGGACGAGGCGCAGATTCGCGAGGAGCATGCCTTTGCCCTGCAATTGGCCGCGCAGGAGGTGCCCATGGTCGCGCCGCTGATCTTGCGTGGCGATTCTTTGCACCGTTGGGTGGTCGATGATGAGACGGCTTTCTGGTTTGGCGTGACCCCGCGCCGGGGTGGACGACAGCCAGATGCCGATGACCCCGAGGTGTTGACTTGGTTGGGCCGTTTTTTGGGGCGCTTGCACGCCGTGGGTGAGCAGTCGGCTTTTGTGCATCGGCCCGATTTGACGGTGCAGAGTTTGGGTTGGGCTTCGCACGAGGCGGTGGCCCGAAGTGGCCTGGTCAGCCCTGCGGAGTGGCCGGTTTGGGATGCCGCCGCCAGGCGTGCGCTCGGCGCTGTGGCGCAGGCCACGGCCCATTTGACGCCGCGTTTTATTCGCCTGCACGGCGATTGCCATTGGGGCAATGTGTTGTGGACGCCGCTGGACTTGCCGCAACCGGGCCCGCATTTTGTCGACCTGGATGACGCCCGCATGGGCCCGGCGGTGCAGGATTTGTGGATGCTGGTCTCTACCGACGCGAGGGACAAGGGCTGGCAGTGGGCCTGTGTGTTGGAGGGCTATGAGCAGGTGCGGCCTTTTGATCGCGCCGAGTTGGCCTGGGTGGAGCCCTTGCGCACCTTGCGCATCATCCAGTACAGCGCCTGGCTGGCGCGTCGGGTGGATGACCCGGCGTTTGCGCAGCATTTCCCCTGGTTCGGGACCCCCGCTTATTGGAGTGAGCAGGCCCAGGTGCTGTCGGCGCAGGCCGAGGCTTGCGCCGGGGCCTTGGATTGAACCCCCGCAGGCTGCCCTGAGCGCAGGGGTGGGGTCGTCATTGGAAGGGGTTTTCGATGCGGCCGATGCCGTCAATTTCCATGCGCACGATGTCGCCCGATTTCAGGTACTTGGGTGGTTTGAAGCCTATGCCCACACCCACCGGGGTCCCGGTGGCGATGATGTCGCCCGGGTAGAGGGTGATGCCGGCACTGAGGGTTTCGATCAGGGTGGGGATGTCAAAGATGAGGTCTTCGGTGTTGGCGTTTTGGCGTTCTTCGCCGTTGACGTAGGTGCGCACCTGGGTGCGGGTGGCGTCGCATTCGTCGGCGCTGACCAGCCACGGGCCCATGGGGCAGAAGGTGTCAAATGATTTGCCCAGCAGCCATTGCATGTGGCGGCTTTGCCAGTCGCGGGCGGTGACGTCGTTGATGATGGTGTAGCCCCAGACATGTGTCATGGCGTTGGCTTGGGTGATGCCTTTGCCGCCTTGGCCGATGATCACGGCCAGTTCGACTTCGTAGTCGATGGCGTCAGAGACGCCCGCCGGGATGCGCACGGTGTCGGTCGGGCCGACCACCGATTCGGGCACTTTGGAGAAAAAAATCGGCACGCTGGGGATGTCGCCGCCGACTTTGGCGCTGCTGTCAAAGCCGCTGTTGGCAAATTCTTTGGCGTGCGCGTGGTAGTTTTTGCCGACGCAAAAGATATTGCGTCGTGGTTTGGGGATGGGGGCCAGCAATTGGACTGAGGACAGTGCCAGGGCGGGGCCTTGGGCGGGGAGGGGTAGGCCGGCCACCAGCCGTTCGATGACCGGCAGGGCGCCCAGGGCGCACTCGGCGGCGGGCAGGGCCAGCGCGGTGACATGGGTTTGTTCGGCATTCACCAGGCCGACTTGGGTTTGGCCTTGGTGCAGGAATGTGGCGATGCGCATGGGGTTACCTTGTGGATGACGAAAATGAGTAGGGAAGTCTTAGACCCCCTGTAGGGGAGTTTTGCAAAACTCGCGGCGTGCAAGTGGCGCCCCGGATTAGGATGCCGTGCAAAGGGGTTATTGTGGCGCTTGCTTCAAAAACACCCGCATTGATCAGGTATTGAGGTAAAGTGATCTTTAGATCATTGACTACACACGGGTTTTGATCGCAGAACGAGGAGATTGAGCATGTGGCGTCGCGATGTATTGCGGGCCGGTTGGGCCGCCACGGCCCTGACGGTGGCGGGCCCGCTTTGGGCCCAGAGTTACCCCGGTCGTTCCATCAGCCTGGTGGTGCCTTTTCCACCGGGGGGTGTGGCCGATATTGTGGCCCGCCCGGTGGCCGAGGCGCTGTCGCGAGAGCTGGGCCAGGCGGTGGTGATTGAGAACAAGCCCGGTGCGGGCGGGGGCATAGGGATGGGGGCGGTGGCGAAATCAAAGCCCGATGGCTATACCTTGCTCATGGCCCTTTCGTCGCTGACCGTGATACCTGAGGCCGATGCCATTTTGGGACGTTCGCCGATGTTCGCGTTGGGTGATTTGCGCCCTATCGCCCGCTTCACCGCCGACCCGACGGTGTTGGCTGTGCGCGCCGAGTCGCCTTGGAGGACCGTGCAGGATTTTGTCGAGGACGCGAAAAAGCGGCCGGGGATGATCGCCTATGGTTCTTCCGGCAATTACGGCACCATGCATGTGCCGATGGAAATTTTGGCGCAGTCGGCAGGCATTCAACTGAATCACATTCCGTTCACCGGTGCCGGGCCGGCGGTGGTGGCTTTGCTGGGCGGCCAGATCGATGCCGTTTCTTCAGGCCCTTCGACGGTTTTGCAGCACATCAAGGCGGGTAAGTTGCGTGCCCTGGCGCATTGGGGCACGGCCAAGCTGGCGTCATTGCCTGAGGTGCTCAGCCTGCGCGAGGCAGGTTATGCCGCCGATTACGCCCAATGGTCGGGACTGTTTGTGCCGGCCGGAGTGCCCGATGCGGTGGCGCAGCGCCTGCGTGTTGCCGCCCGGGTGGCGGCGCAGGACGCCCGAGTGAGAGAGGTGATTGCCAATGCGGGCAGCCCGGTGTTGTACATGGACACCCCCGAGTTTGAAAAATATGTGCTGGACGATGCCCGCAAGATGGCCGAGGTGGTGCGGCGCATGGGCAAGATCCAGTGAATGTGCTTTGTTGGCCTGGATGGCTTTTTTTCGGAGTGAATGGATGAAACGCTCAACTTTCTTGATGTCAGTGGCTTTGCCCGCGACTTGGTTTGGTGCTTCCCAGGCGAAGGCGCAGGCCCAGGCTTACCCCAACCGCTCGGTGAAGATCGTGGTGCCTTTTGCCGTGGGTGGCCCGGGGGATTTGTTTGCCCGTTTCGCCGCCCAAAAGCTGCAGGAGGCGCTGGGACAAAGCTTTGTGGTGGACAACCGGCCCGGCGGGGGTTCGGTCATAGGCAGCGATCTCGCCGCCAAAGCGCCAGCCGATGGCTACACTTTGTTGCAGGTCTCGAACACCCAAACCGCCAATGAGACTTTGATTCCGGTCAAGCCTTTTGCCTTGATGCGTGACTTTGTGGCAGTCACCCCCATTAATTATTCTGATTTGTTGTTGGTCGCGCACCCGGGCACAGGCATTAATACGGTGGCCGATTTGCTGGCCAAGGCCAAGGCGCAGCCGGGCAAGATCAACTATGCCTCTTCCGGCCCGGGGACCCCGTATCACATGGCTGGCGAGTTGTTCAAATACATGGCCAATGTGAATCTGGTGCATGTGCCTTACAAGGGCAGTTCGGGCGCCCGCACCGATGTGCTGGGGGGTCAAGTCGATTTGATGTTTGATGCCGTGACCACGATGGCTGAGCATGTGCGCGCGGGTAAAGTGAAGGCCCTGGCCACGACCGGCAAGACGCGCTCGACGGTATTGCCCGATGTGCCTACCGTGCACGAGTCAGGGGTGCCGAACTATGAGGCCACGGTGTGGATCGGTTTGATGGCGCCCAAGGGCACGCCGAAGGAGGTGATTGATCGCATCAACGCGATCGTCAACCAGGCCATGCGCCAGCCCGAGTTGCGTCAGCAGTGGGCGAAACAGGGGGCTGTGCCCATGCACATGACCCCGGCCGAGTTTGAGAAGTTTATGAATGACGATGTCCAGAAGTGGGGCACTGTGATCAAGTCGGCGAACATCAAGGTGGATTGAGCGATGCCCAGTTTGAATGTGCTCAGCGGTGGGGCCGCTGAGGGTTTGGTGGGGTCTTTGGCCGCCGATTTGAAAACCCGCACCGGATGGGATGTGGGCGGCTCTTTTGGTGCCGTGGGGGTGATGCGCGAGATGTTGCTGGCCGGTGAACCTTGTGATTTGCTGATTCTGTCGCAGGCGCTGATCGAGGGGCTGGTGCAGTCGGGCCATGCGCGTGCCGATACGGTGCGCGATGTCGGTACGGTGCATGCGGGTGTGGCGGTGGCGGCAGGCGAGCCGCACCCCCGGATCGATACGCCCGAGTCTTTGCGCGAGGCCCTGGCCCGTGCCAGTGCCATTTATTGCCCCAATCCGCAAAAGGCGACTGCGGGGATTCATTTTTACAAGGTTCTGACCGAGCTGGGCCTGACGGAAAGCCATGCCGATCGCCTGCGCACCTACCCCAATGGCAATACCGCCATGCGCGCGCTGGCTGCTGATCGCATTGCGGGTGCCATTGCCAGTACCCAGGTGACCGAGATCGTCTATACCCCGGGCGTTGAGTTGGTGGGGCTGTTGCCTGCGCCGTTCGGTTTGTCGACGGTCTATACGGCGGCGGTCAGCGCCAGGGCGCAAAACCCCGAGGCGGCTCAGGCCTTGATCAACTTGATGCTGGCCCCCGAGAAGGCCGAACTCAGGCGCCAGGCGGGTTTCGCCTGAGTGGCCTGTGCGCCGACCTACAATCGGGGTTTGTTCACCGTTGTCGGTCATGTTGACTTTCCAGCAAATCATTCTCAAGCTTCAGTCCTATTGGGATGCCCAAGGTTGTGCCTTGTTGCAGCCCTATGACATGGAGGTCGGGGCGGGCACTTCGCACACCGCCACTTTTTTGCGTGCCATCGGGCCTGAGCCCTGGCGCGCGGCCTATGTGCAACCTTCGCGCCGGCCCAAAGATGGCCGCTATGGCGAGAACCCCAACCGTTTGCAGCATTACTACCAATACCAGGTGGTGCTCAAGCCGGCCCCCAGCAACATCCTGGAGCTGTATCTGGGTTCGCTGGAGGCCTTGGGCTTTGATCTGAAGAAGAACGACATCCGTTTTGTGGAAGACGATTGGGAGAACCCGACGCTGGGCGCTTGGGGCCTGGGCTGGGAGGTTTGGCTCAATGGCATGGAGGTGACGCAGTTCACGTATTTCCAGCAGGTGGGGGGGATTGATTGCCGGCCCATCACCGGTGAGATCACTTACGGCCTGGAGCGGCTGGCCATGTACTTGCAGGGCGTGGACAACGTCTACAACCTGAAATGGACCGAGGGTCTGAGTTATGGCGATGTGTATAAACAAAATGAGGTCGAGCAATCGACTTATAACTTTGAGCATTCCGACGTTGAGTTCCTCTTTACTGCGTTTGGTGCCCACGAGAAACAGGCGCAGCACCTGATGCAGGCGCAGTTGGCTTTGCCGGCGTATGAGCAGGTGCTGAAGGCCGCCCATACGTTTAACCTGCTGGACGCGCGGGGCGCGATCAGTGTGACTGAGCGTGCCGCTTATATAGGTCGGATACGCAATCTGGCGCGCAGTGTGGCCCAGAGTTATTTGGAGAGCCGTGAGCGTTTGGGCTTCCCCATGGCCCCGCCCGAGTGGGTGGCCCAGATGAGCAAGAAGGTGGCCTGAGCATGAGCACGCAAAATTTGCTGGTTGAGCTGTTTGTGGAAGAGCTGCCGCCCAAAGCCCTGCGCAAGCTGGGCGATGCCTTTGCGCAGGGGCTGGCCGCTCAACTCAAGGCGCAGGGTCTGACCGAGGCTGGTTCTGTGGTGACGCCTTTTGCCACGCCGCGCCGATTGGCTGCGCACCTGACCCGGGTGCTGGCCAGGGCGGCTGACCGCCCTTTGCGTCAAAAACTCATGCCCGTGAGTGTGGGTCTGGATGCCCAGGGTCAGCCCACTGCGGCCTTGCTGAAAAAGCTGCAATCGCTGGGGGTGGATGCGGCGCAGGCGCCGGCCGCCGTGGCGGCCCTGCAGCGCGCGCCCGATGGCAAGGCCGAGGCCCTGTTTTATGACAGTGTGGCCCCCGGGGTGGATTTGGCGGGTGGCTTGCAAAAGGCGCTGGATGAGGCGCTGGCCAAGCTGCCGATTCCGAAGGTGATGCAGTATCAGTTGCACAGCGACTGTGAGCTGCCGGGTTGGAGCAGCGTGAATTTTGTGCGTCCGGCGCATGGCCTGGTGGCCCTGCACGGCGAGCATGTGGTGCCGGTGTCGGCCTTGGGTTTGCGTTCCGGTCGACAGACGCGGGGCCATCGCTTCGAGGCCAGCCGTGAGCTGATAGCCATTGCGCATGCCGACGTTTATGCCGATGTGCTGTCGTCGCAAGGTGCGGTGATGGTGGGGTTTGACCAGCGGCGCGCCGAGATCGAGCGCCAATTGGCCGCTGCCGCGGCGGCGGTGGGCGGGGGTGTGCGAGCGATTGAGGACGAGGCCCTGCTCGATGAGGTCACCGCCTTGGTCGAGCGACCCAATGTGCTGACTTGTCAGTTTGAGCCGCAGTTTTTGGAAGTCCCGCAAGAGTGCCTGATTTTGACGATGAAGGCCAATCAGAAGTACTTTCCGCTGCTGGATGCCCAGGGCAAATTGACGCACCGTTTTTTGGTGGTGAGCAATATTCGCCCCGATGACCCGAGTGCGGTGATTGGCGGCAATGAGCGGGTGGTGCGCCCCCGCTTGGCCGATGCCAAGTTCTTTTTTGATCAGGACCGTAAAAAATCGCTGGCCGAGCGTGTCGATGGCTTGGCCAAGGTGGTGTATCACAACAAATTGGGCACGCAGGGTGAGCGCAGCGAGCGCGTGCGGGCCATCGCCCGGGCCCTGGCGGCTCAGTGGCCATCGACTTCGCCGGCTTTTGTCGAGCAGGTGGATACGGCGGCGCGTTTGGCCAAAACCGATTTGCTCACCGATATGGTGGGCGAGTTCCCTGAGTTGCAAGGCATCATGGGCGCTTACTATGCGCGTCACGATGGTTTGGGTGACACTGTGGCGCAGGCGATTGAAGACCACTACAAGCCGCGTTTTGCGGGCGATGAGTTGCCGCGCAACCCGGTGGGTCTGGTGGTGGCGCTGGCCGATAAACTCGAAACCCTGGTGGGCATGTTTGGCATTGGCAACCTGCCCACCGGTGACAAAGACCCGTTTGCTTTGCGCCGCCATGCGCTGGGGGTGATACGGATGTTGCGCGAATCGCAACTGCCGCTGGGTTTGAGCAGTTTGTGGCGGGCCGCCGTGCCGGTTTTTGGGGCTTTGATCACCGACCCGACCGAGACGTTGAATGAGTTTGTCCTGGACCGCTTGGCGGGGGCTTTGCGTGAGAGCGGTTTCAGTGCCCAGGAGATTGCGGCGGTGCTGGGCTTGCGGCCCGACAGTCTGGCCGATGTGGCCCAGCGTTTGGAGGCCGTGCGGGCTTTTGCCGCGCTGCCCGAGTCGGCCGCGCTGGCTGCGGCCAACAAGCGCATCGGCAATATTTTGAAGAAAGCGGGTGACGCCGAGCAGGCGGTGCAGGCGCGGGTTGACCCGGCTTTGTTGCAGGAGCCGGCCGAGCAAGCCCTGTATGCCCGCATGCAAGCCGTTTTGCCGAAGGCGGACGCTTTGTTTGATCAGGGTGACTACACGGCTTCTTTGCAGGCCTTGTCGGCCTTGCGGGCCGAGGTGGATGCGTTTTTTGATGGTGTGATGGTCAATGCCGAGCAGGCCGATTTGAGGCTGAACCGGCAGGGTCTTTTGAAGCAGTTGCATCGGGCCATGAACCGGGTGGCCGATTTGGCCCAATTGGCGGTGGCCTGAGCCATATGGGCATCAAACTCGTCATCCTGGACCGCGACGGCACGATCAATGCCGACCGCGATGATTACGTGAAGTCGGCCGATGACTTCGAGCCTTTGCCCGGTGCGCTGGAGGCGATTGCCCAGTTGAATCACGCCGGTTTTCATGTGGCGGTGGCGACCAATCAGTCGGGTTTGGGGCGGGGTCTGTTTGACATGGCCGCGCTGAATGCGATGCACGCCAAGATGAATAAATTGCTGGCGGCGGTGGGGGGTCGGGTCGATGCGGTGTTTTTTTGCCCGCACAGCCCGGATGAGGCCTGCACCTGTCGCAAGCCTGCGCCTGGCTTGTATGAGCAGATTGCCGAGCGCTTTGGGGTGGCGCTGACCGGTGTGCCCGTGGTGGGTGACAGTCTGCGTGACTTGCAGGCGGCGGTGTCGGTGGGGGCGCAGCCGCATTTGGTGTTGACCGGCAAGGCGGCTGCCTTGCGCGGTCAGGCATTACCGGCGTCTTATCCGGCGCAGACCCGGGTGCATGAGGATTTGGCGGCGTTTGTCGCTCATATTCTGCATCTGGCCCCGGATGGTGGCCCCGAGGGGGGCGTGATTCAGGGGCGCCCTTGATGGCCGCCCTGCGCTCGTTGCTGCACCTGGCCTGGATGGGTTTGACCGTTTGGCCGTATTCGTTCGTGATTTTGGGTTTGGCCGCTGCCGGGGTGCGTGGCGAGCGTCTGTACTGGTGGGCGGTGGGTTGGTTGCGTTGGGCCATTGAGGGGGCCCGCCTGATCATGGGGGTGCGCTATGAGGTGGAGGGCATGTCGAATTTGCCCGCCGGCGCCAATAGCCCGGCCATTTTGCTGGTCAAGCATCAGTCGACGTACGAGACTTTTTTGATGCCGGTGATCATGCCCCACCCCCTGGCCTATGTCTTTAAAAAGGAATTGCTGCGGGTGCCTTTTTTTGGCTGGGCCATGGGCAAGCTGGACATGATTCATATTGATCGCAGCCAGCGCGCCCAGGCCTTTAACAAGGTGGTGGCTCAGGGGCGTGAGTTGCTCAGCCGAGGGGTGTGGGTCATTATGTTTCCGGAGGGCACACGCATCGACCGGGGCGAGCGCGGTGTGTATAAAACCGGGGGGACCCGGTTGGCGGTCGAGACGGGTGCCCCCGTGATTCCGATTGCCGTGACGTCGGCGCGCTGTTGGCCCCGCAAGGCGCTGATCAAGCGGCCCGGGGTGGTTCATGTGTCGATCGGTGAGCCCATTGAGAGCCATGGCCAAGACCCCGAGGCCCTGATGCGGCGGGTGGAAGAGTGGATTGAGGCCGAGATGCGGCGGCTTGATCCTGAGGCTTATTCACAAGGGTAACGCATGGGTCTGGTGCAATTGGTGTTGGACCTGTTCGCCCCGAACCCCGGCCCGGTCGCTGCCCCTGAGCCGCCCGCCGAAGCCCCGGGGGCGGTCAGGCGTCGGCCCATTGTGTTGTCTGCGCAAGGCCTGGACTATGTGCTGGTGCGTTCGCGCCGTCGCACGATTGGCATGTTTGTGGGCCCCGATGGCATTGAGGTTCGGGCCCCGCGCTGGGTGAGTGTGCGTGAGATTGAGTCGGCCTTGCAAGAAAAAGCCGACTGGATTGTGCGCAAACTGGCTGAGGCGCAGGCGCTGCAAAAGCGCCGTTTGGCGCACAGCATTGAGTGGCGCGATGGCGCCAGTTTCCCTTATTTGGGACGGCCCGTGACGATCCGTCTGGGGGCGGCACCCGGCAGCGGGCGGGCGCCGGTGTGGCACGAGCCCGAGGTGGGGCCGGCCGAGTTGTGTCTGGGGCTGCCGCCGCAGGCACAAGAGGCCCAGGTGCGCGATGCCGTGCAGGCCTGGTTGATGCGACAGGCACGGCCGTATTTCAGCGCACGGTTGGACCATTTTGCCGGGTTGGCGGGGGTGCGCTGGACGGGTTTGGGGCTGTCTGGCGCGCGCACCCGCTGGGGCAGCGCGAGTGCCGATGGCCGCATTCGGCTGAATTGGCGCTTGATGCATTTGCGGCCCGCCCTGATTGATTATGTGGTTTTGCATGAGCTGAGCCACCTGAAGGTGATGGATCACAGCCCTTCGTTTTGGGATGCAGTGGGGCAGGTCATGCCCGACTACGATGTGCGGCGCAAAGAGTTGCGCGAGCATGCGTTGAATACGGACTTGTAGTTCGGGAAATCTTGGCTTGAATGGGGTCTGGTTAATTGGGGTCTGACCCCAATTAATGTGACCCCGATGAGTGAAACTTTGTCAGGTCTGCTGGAACTGAAGCACTCAAGCATGCGCCAGTGGGCAAGCTGGCGGTGGAATCCGCCCGCTGAACATCGTGTGGTGTTGACCTGTCTCAGGGCGCCTGAAACCGCCACTCGCCCTGCGCACCCACCATGCGCTGTAGTCGCCCCTGGTGCCAAAGGTGATTGAGGTGGGCGATGGCCTCGCCCATGGCAAAGGTGGTTTGCAGGGGGTCTAGTTCGCGTTTGAAGAGGACGGGCAGGATTTCGTAGGCGCTGAGGCCCGAGGTGCAGGCCTGCAGCAGTTCTTTGAGCCGTTCGTCGTGGTGGGCGATCAGTTGGGCCACCCGGGTGTGCAGGCCGATGAAGGGTTCGCCGTGTGAGGGCAATACCCGGGTTGGGGCGGGCAGTTCGAGGAAGCGACGGATGGAGGCGAGGAACAGGGCCAGCGGGTCGCCTTCGGGTTCGGATTCGTATACGGCCACGTTGGTGCTGATGCGCGGCAAGACCATGTCGCCGCTGATGAGCAGCTCGCGGTCGGGGTTGTATAAGGCCATGTGTTCAGGGGCATGCCCGTGGCCGCTGATGCAGCGCCAGGTGTGGCCGCCGATTTCCAGTGTCATGCCGTCAAGCAGACGGCGGTAGCTGGCGGGGACTTCGGGGACCATGCGGCCGTAGTACTGGCCACGGTCGCGTATGTGGGCCAGGTGTTCGGGGTGCGTCATGCCGTGCTGGGCATAAAAAGCGGCGGCGGCTTCGCCGCCGAAGCCCCGGATCGCCCCGGAGCCCATGCGGGCGTGGGTGTGGTCGGTGGCGCTGATCCATAAGGGGGCTTGCCAGCGTTGGCACAGCCAGTGTGCCAACCCAATGTGATCCGGGTGCATGTGAGTGACCACTACACGAACAATGGGCAAGCCTTCGAGGTGTTGCTGGAAGACCTTTTCCCAGACCTGACGGGCGGCAGGGTGATCGATGCAGGTGTCGACCAGGGTCCAGCCGCTGCGGCCCTGAAATTCGTCGCGCAGTAGCCAGAGGTTGATGTGGTTGAGGGCAAATGGCAGGGCCATGCGCAACCAGCGCACGCCGGGCGTGACTTCGGCCACCTGGCCAGGTTCCGGGCAGGTGGAGAGCACAGCTTTCAATTCGTGCGGGGGGCTGGTCATTGCGGGGTATTTTCCTTCATAATTGACGTTTACGTAAACGTCAATTTGTCATCATGGCGACCACTTTCACGATCAGCGATCTGGCGCAAGAGTTCGACCTGACCACGCGGGCCATTCGTTTTTACGAAGACATGGGGCTGCTTCAGCCCACGCGTGGCGGCCCGGGGGGGCGGCATCGGGTGTACAGCAGCAGAGATCGTACACGCTTGCGCCTGACCTTGCGCGCCAAGCGTTTGGGCCTGTCGTTGAGCGAGGCCAAAGAGATCATTGATATGTACGACAGCCCGCGTGACACGGTGCCGCAGTTGCAGAAGTTCTTGCTGGTGCTGGCCGAGCACCGGGTTCAGCTGGAGGAGCAGTTGCAGGAAATTCAGGTCAATCTGGATGAAGTCAAGGCGCAGGAAAAGGAAGCCCGGGCTCTGTTGGCCCGGCAAAATAAGAAATGAGCGATCCGCGAGCCGATAACGACCTGGCCCTTTGGGGGCGCGTGAGCGAGAGCTTGGCGCGGCAGGGCCTGATGAAGCACTGGGGAGCGCAATTGCGTCTGGTGGCCCAGGGGCGGGTTGAGATAGAGCTGCCCTACAGTGATAAGGTGACCCAGCAGCAGGGTGGGTTTCATGGCGGTGCCATCGGGGCTTTGGCCGATATTTGTGCCGGGTATGCCGCGTTGACGGTGGCCGGGCCTGAATTGGAAGTGACCACCATCGAATACAAGATCAATTTTCTGGCGGCTTTTCAAGGCGGCCATTTGTTGGGCCGGGGCGAGGTGATCCGTGCCGGCAGGCGCGTGATTGTGGCTGCGGCGCGGATTGTGCAGGTCGATGCGCAGGGGCGCGAGTCGGACTGTGCCATCATGCAGGCGACCATCGCCCCTATTCCCAAAACTTATTGAGGTGAACCATGAGTGCATTGCCGGGACTGAATTTTCAATTGGGTGAGGACATCGACGCTTTGCGCGATGCGGTGCAGGATTTTGCGCAGGCGGAGATTGCGCCGCGTGCCGCCGAGATCGACCGCAGTGACCAGTTTCCGATGGATTTGTGGCGCAAGATGGGCGAGTTGGGGGTGTTGGGCATCACGGTGCCGGAGGCCTATGGCGGTGCCAATATGGGTTATCTGGCGCATATGGTGGCGATGGAGGAGATTTCGCGCGCGTCGGCCAGTGTCGGTTTGTCGTATGGCGCCCATTCGAATTTGTGTGTGAATCAGATCAAGCGCAATGGGACTGAGGCACAAAAGCAAAAGTACTTGCCCAAGCTGATCAGTGGCGAGCACGTGGGTGCGCTGGCCATGTCCGAGCCGGGCGCGGGCAGTGATGTGATCAGCATGAAATTGCGGGCCGAAGACAAGGGTGGCTACTATGTGCTCAATGGCAACAAGATGTGGATCACCAACGGGCCCGATGCCGATACTTTGGTGGTGTATGCCAAGACCGAGCCCGAGTTGGGCGCGCGTGGGGTGACGGCTTTTCTGATCGAAAAGGGGATGAAGGGTTTTTCGATTGCGCAAAAACTCGATAAATTGGGCATGCGCGGCAGCCATACCGGTGAGTTGGTGTTTGAGAATGTGGAGGTGCCCGAGTCGCACATTTTGGGCGGGCTGAATATGGGGGCCAAGGTGCTGATGAGTGGCCTTGATTACGAGCGTGCAGTGTTGGCCGCCGGGCCCATCGGCATCATGCAGGCGGTCATGGACCATGTGGTGCCTTATATTCACGACCGCAAGCAGTTTGGCCAAAGCATAGGCGAATTTCAGCTGATTCAGGGCAAAGTGGCTGATATGTATACCGTGTTGCAGGCCGGGCGGGCGTTTTGTTACACCATCGGTAAAAACCTCGACCTGTTGGGTGCAGAGCATGTGCGGCAGGTACGCAAGGATTGCGCCAGCGTCATCTTGTGGTGCGCCGAAAAGGCGACCTGGATGGCGGGTGAGGGGGTGCAAATCTTTGGTGGGAATGGCTATATCAATGAGTACCCGCTGGGGCGTTTGTGGCGCGACGCCAAGCTCTATGAGATTGGTGCGGGCACGAGTGAGATACGCCGTATGCTGATCGGGCGTGAGTTGTTTGCCGAGACCGCCTGAGCCGTTAAGATCGAACCATGGATGCGTCGTTGCAACACCTGTTTGAGAATAATCGCCTGTGGGCGGCACGGATGGAGCGTGAAACGCCGGGGTTTTTCTCGGGTCTGGCGCAACAGCAGACCCCGAAATACCTATGGATCGGTTGCTCGGACAGCCGGGTGCCCGCGAATCAGATCACGGGGCTGGACCCCGGTGAGGTGTTTGTGCACCGCAATGTGGCCAATGTGGTGGTGCATTCTGATTTGAATGCTTTGTCGGTCATTCAGTATGCGGTCGATGCCTTGCATGTCGAGCACATCATCGTGGTGGGTCATTACGGCTGTGGCGGGGTCCTGGCGGCTGCGCGTGGCATGCGCATCGGTTTGGCCGATAACTGGTTGCGCCATGTGCAAGATGTGCATTTGCGCCATCGCCAGCGGCTGAACCACTTGTCGCAAGACGAGATGGAGAACACCTTGTGCGAGATGAATGTCATTGAGCAGGTGGGCAATGTGGCGATGTCGAATGTGATGCAAGACGCCTGGGGGCGTGGCCAGAATGTGGCGGTGCATGGCTGGATTTATGGTGTCTCTGACGGTCTGGTGAAGGACTTGGGCGTCACCATGCGGCGCAGCGATGAGGTGGTGAATGTATTTCGCCAGGCCATTAAGCGTTATCCGCGCATGCGTTGAAGGGTGGTTTGATGAGCCCGACCCGACTTGACTCTTCAGTGGCACCAGACATCGCGCAAGCGATGCTGGACGGGTTTCATCGGCACTATCAGCTGTTTCAAAGCGAGTCGGCCCGCGCCAAGGCGCGTTTTGAGGCCCGCGATTGGCACGGGCAGCAGCGCGCCCAGCGGGAACGGATTGAGTTTTACGACCGGCGTGTGTTGGAGTGCCACGAAAGGCTGGAGCAGGACTTCGGGGCCAGCGGGCAACCGATTTCGGTTTGGCATCAGGTGAAGCTGCATTACATCGGTTTGTTGGTGGATCATTTTCAGCCCGAATTGGCCGAGTCGTTTTTCAATTCGGTCATTACCAAAATTCTGGATCGAAGTTATTTTCAAAACGACTTCATTTTTGTGCGACCTGCGGTCAGTACCGAATACATCGAAAACAGCGAGCCGACGGCGCGGCCCAGTTTCAAGGCCTGGTACCCGGGGGATGCCCCGCTGGGCGATAGTTTGCGTGAGATGCTGCTGTACTTTGACTTGCAGTGCCCGTTTGCCGATCTGGCGCAGGATGCGGGCTTGGTGGAGCAGGCCTTGTTGCAGGCCATGGGTGATTTTCCGCGTCGCGCCAATTTCCAGATTCAGGCGCTGACCAGTTTGTTTTACCGCAACAAAGGGGCGTATGCGGTGGGCAAGCTCATCAATGGGTTCAGGGAGGTGCCGTTCGCTTTGCCGATTTTGCACAACGAGCAGGGGCAGTTGTGCATAGACGCGGCGCTGATCGGCGAAGAAGATTTGCTGATGTTGTTCAGTTTTGCCCGCGCTTATTTCATGGTCGATATGGAGATTCCTTCGGCTTATGTGCAGTTTTTGCGCAGCATGATGCCGCGCAAGCCGCGCGCCGAGATTTATAACGCGCTGGGGCTGGCCAAGCAGGGCAAGACTTTGTTTTATCGCGATTTTCTTTATCACTTGCGTCACAGCACCGACAAGTTTTGCATTGCGCCGGGCATTAAAGGCATGGTGATGCTGGTGTTTCATCTGCCTTCCTTCCCCTATGTGTTCAAGGTGATCAAGGATTTTTATCCGCCGCAAAAGGACACCAGTCGCGAGCAGATCAAGGGCAAGTATTTGTTGGTGAAGCAGCACGACCGGGTGGGGCGGATGGCCGATACCATGGAGTACAGCAAGGTGGCGTTTCCGCTGGAGCGCTTTGACGAAGAGTTGATGGCCGAGATCCAGAAGTTTGCCCCCAGTCAGTTGCAGCTGGAGCAGTTGCCCGACGGCGGCACTGAGGTGATTTTGCAGCATGTCTATATTGAACGTCGCATGATTCCGTTGAACATTTATTTGCAGGAAGCGCTGGACATGGCCAATGAGCGGGGGCAGGCCCGCCTTGAGCGGGCTGTGATTGAGTATGGCAATGCCATTAAAGATCTGGTGGCGGCGAATATTTTTCCGGGCGATATGTTGTGGAAAAATTTCGGCATCACGCGCAATGGCAAGGTGGTGTTTTACGATTACGATGAAATCGAATATGTCACCGATTGTCAGTTCAGGCGTGTGCCGCCCCCGCGCAATGAAGAGGACGAGATGTCGGGCGAGGTCTGGTATAGCGTGGCCAGGAACGATGTGTTCCCGGAAACGTTCGGCCCTTTTTTGCTGGGGCACCCCAAGGTGCGCGATATCTTTATGCGGCATCATGCCGAGTTGTTGGACCCGGCTTTTTGGCGCGGGCACCAGGAGCGCATTGAGGCCGGTCATATGCTTGATGTGTTCCCCTATGAAACCTCGCGGCGCTTCCAGCACATGCGCGCCGCGCTTGCATCCACTTGAAAGGAAACCATATGTCTGATGCGATTGTCATTGTCAGTGCAGCCCGAACGCCCATGGGCAGTTTTCAGGGAGACTTCTCGGGTTTGGCGGCCCATGATTTGGGCGGTGTGGCCATACGCGCGGCCATCGAACGCGCCGGCGTGGATGTCGGGCAGGTCGATGAGGTGTTGATGGGCAATTGCCTGATGGCCGGGCAGGGGCAGGCGCCGGCGCGGCAGGCGGCTTTTAAGGCGGGTTTGCCCAAGGGGGCGGGCGCGGTGACTTTGTCCAAGATGTGTGGCTCTGGCATGCGGGCGGCGATGTTTGCCCACGATATGCTCAGTGCGGGCAGTGCCCAGGTGGTGGTGGCAGGTGGCATGGAGAGCATGACCAATGCGCCTTATCTTTTGCTGAAGGGGCGTGGCGGTTATCGCATGGGGCACGAGAGGGTGTATGACCACATGATGTTGGACGGTTTGGAGGATGCCTACCAGCCCGGTCGCAGCATGGGCACCTTTGGCGAAGAGTGTGCCGCCAAATACACCTTTACCCGCGAGCAGCAAGACGCCTTTGCCACGGCCAGTGTGCAGCGCGCCAAGGCGGCCGGCGGCAATGGGGCGTTTGCCACCGAGATCGCGCCGGTCACGCTGCAAGAGCGCAGCGGCGAGCGTGTGGTCAGCTTGGACGAGGGGCCGGGTAAGGTGAAGCTGGACAAAATCAGCAGTTTGCGTCCTGCGTTCAAGAAGGACGGCACCATTACCGCGGCGTCGAGTTCGTCGATCAATGATGGGGCGGCCGCTTTGGTGATGATGCGCGAGAGCACGGCCCAAAAATTGGGGTGTCGGCCGCTGGCGCGGGTTCGGGGGCACAGTGTGTTTGCCCAGGAGCCCGAGTGGTTCACCACCGCCCCGGTGGGCGCGACCCAAAAGTTGCTGAGCCAAATCGGCTGGTCGGTGAAGGATGTGGATTTGTGGGAGGTGAATGAGGCGTTTGCGGTGGTTCCCATGGCATTAATGGCCGAGCTCAAGGTGGCGCACGAGATCGTGAACGTGAATGGCGGGGCCTGTGCCCTGGGGCACCCCATTGGGGCCAGTGGCGCCCGGATTCTGGTGACTTTGCTGCATGCTTTGCAAGCCCGGGGTCTGAAAAAAGGTTTGGCGACTTTGTGCATCGGCGGGGGCGAAGCCACCGCGATGGCTGTGGAGCTGTGCTGATGGCCGCCCGCAAAGCCTTGATTTTGGGGGCCTCGCGCGGCATAGGCCGTGAGTTGGCGCTGCAGTACAAACAGGCCGGTTGGCATGTGATTGCCACCGCCCGTCAGGCCGCCGATGTGGCGGCCTTGCAAGCCGAGGTGGACCGCGCTTTTGCCATTGACGTCGCCGACCCGGCCAGTGCCAGCGGCCTGGCATGGCAGTTGGATGGCGAGAAGCTGGATTTGGTGGTGCATGTGGCAGGGATCATGGATCGCCTGCCTTTCAGCGAGCCGGTGACCCGGGAACGTTTTGACCGCATCATGCATGCCAATGTGCTGGGTGTGTTGCAAACCATCCCTCAGGTGGCTCCCTTGCTGGTGCCGGGCCGGGGTGTGTTGGGCGTGATCGGCAGCATCATGGGCAGTCTGGAGCGCACCGTCACCGCCGATGCGGTGCTTTATAGGGTCAGCAAGGCGGCGGTGAATATGGTGGTGCGCAGCGCCCAGGCCCAGTACCCTGACTTGACGGTGGTGTCTTTGCACCCGGGTTGGGTGCGCACAGACATGGGCGGCGCCGGGGCCGCGCTGGATGTGAAAGAGAGTGCGGAACATTTGCGCCGTGTGCTGGATGGGTTGAAGCCGAGTCACAAGGGCCAATACATCAACCACGACGGGACGCCGATTCCGTGGTGAAAGGAGTGCGCAGATGCTGCTGACCACCGACCAGGAAATGATCCGCGATGCGGTGCGCGATTTTGCCCGGCAGGAGCTTTGGCCCCATGCCGCCGAGTGGGATAAAACCCATCATTTCCCGCTGGAGGCGCATCGGGGTCTGGCCGCGCTGGGGGCGTATGGCATTTGTGTCCCCGAGTCACTGGGCGGGGCCGGTTTGGATTATTTGACGCTGGCTTTGGTGCTGGAGGAAATTGCGGCCGGTGATGGCGGGACCAGCACCGCGATCAGCGTGACCAATTGCCCGGTGAATGCGATTTTGATGCGCTATGGCAATGCGGCGCAGCAGCGGCAGTGGCTGGGGCCTTTGGCGCAGGGGCAGATGCTGGGGGCTTTTTGCCTGACCGAGCCGCATGTCGGCTCGGATGCATCGGCCTTGCGCACCACGGCCACCCGCGATGGCGATGGTTATGTGCTGAATGGGGTGAAGCAATTCATCACCAGTGGCAAAAACGGCCAGGTGGCAATTGTGATTGCTGTCACCGATAAGGGTGCGGGTAAAAAGGGCATGAGTGCTTTCATCGTGCCCACCGATGCGCCGGGTTGGGTGGTGGCGCGGCTGGAAGACAAGTTGGGGCAGCACAGCAGCGACACGGCCCAGATCGTGCTGGAGCAGTGCCGCATTCCGGCGGAGAACCTGATCGGGCAGGAAGGGGAGGGCTATAAGATTGCGCTGAGCGCCCTGGAGGGCGGGCGGATCGGGATTGCCGCCCAAAGTCTGGGCATGGCGCGCAGCGCTCTTGAAGTGGCCATCGACTATGCCAAGCAGCGTGAGAGTTTTGGCACGGCGATTTTTAATCATCAGGCGGTGGGCTTCAGGTTGGCGGAATGCGCCACTCAGCTGGAGGCGGCGCGTCAGCTGATCTGGCATGCCGCCAGTTTGCGCGATGCCGAGCAGCCTTGTCTGCGTGAGGCGGCCATGGCCAAGTTGTTTGCCAGCGAGGTGGCCGAGCGGGTCTGCAGTGCGGCCATTCAGACGCTGGGCGGTTATGGGGTGGTGAGTGATTTTCCGCTGGAGCGGATTTACCGCGATGTGCGCGTGTGCCAGATTTATGAGGGCACCAGCGATGTGCAAAAAATCATCATTCAACGTGCCTTGTGAGCCATGGGACCTTTTGACGCCGTGTTGTTTGATTGTGATGGGGTGCTGGTCGATAGCGAGCCCATCACCAACGGGGTCTTGCACACCATGTTGCAGGAGCGGGGCTGGAACCTGAGCCCCGGGCAGTGCTGGGATCTGTTTGTCGGCCACACGGTGCGCAGCCGTCGGGCGTTGATTGAGCAGCATACCGGGCAGCCCTGGTCGGAAGATTGGCTGACTGAGTTCATGCGGCGCCGCAATTTGGCCTTGCAAAGTGAGTTGCGAGCGATTGAGGGCGCGCTGGAGGCTGTGGCCGAGGTGCATGGTCGCAGTGGTGGCCGCATTGCGGTGGCCTCGGGGGCCGATCGGTTCAAGGTCGAGATGATGCTGGAACAGGTGGGGATGAGGCGGTTTTTTGAGGGGCGGGTTTTCAGTGGGCATGAGATGCCGCGCAGCAAACCCCACCCGGATGTTTATCTGGCTGCAGCCCGGTCTTTGGGGGTGGACCCCGGGCGTTGTCTGGTGGTGGAAGATACCCCCACCGGCGTGCAGGCGGGGGTGGCGGCCGGGGCCACGGTCTGGGGCTATGCGGTTTTGGGCCAGGGCGAGCAGTTGCGTGCCGCCGGGGCCATCCGGGTGTTTGAAAAAATGGTCGATTTGCACCAATTGACGTTTACGTAAACGTCAACCACAATACGGGGTTTGGAGGAACTTGCCCATGCCCGTGCTTGTCAGCTCTCTTAACCCGCGCTCCAGCGATTTTCAGGCCAATGCGCAAGCCATGGCCGGGCTGGTCGATGACTTGCGTCGGCAACAGGCCCGAGTGGCTGAGGGGGGCGGCGAGGCCGCCCGGGCCAAGCACACCGCGCGCGGCAAGCTGCTGCCCCGCGAGCGGGTGATGAGGCTGTTGGACCCGGGGTCGCCGTTTTTGGAGGTGGCCCCCTTGGCAGCGCTGAATATGTATGGCAACGATGCCCCATGCGCGGGTTTGATTGCGGGCGTTGGGCGCATCAGCGGCACCGATTGCATGGTGGTGTGCAACGATGCGACCGTCAAGGGCGGGACCTACTTTCCGATGACGGTCAAAAAGCATTTGCGGGCGCAGGAGATCGCCCAGCAAAACGGTTTGCCCTGTGTGTACCTGGTGGATTCGGGCGGGGCCAACCTGCCGAATCAGGATGAGGTGTTTCCGGATCGGGATCACTTTGGGCGCATTTTTTACAACCAGGCCAATATGAGTGCCCAAGGTCTGGCCCAGATCGCTGTGGTGATGGGCAGTTGCACCGCCGGTGGGGCCTATGTGCCTGCGATGAGCGATGAGACGATCATTGTCAAGGATCAGGGGACCATCTTTTTGGGGGGGCCGCCGTTGGTCAAGGCGGCCACGGGTGAGGTGGTCAGCGCCGAAGATCTGGGCGGGGGCGATGTGCACACCCGTTTGTCGGGAGTGGCCGATCATTTGGCGCAAAACGACGCGCATGCGCTGGCGCTGGCACGCCAGGCGGTGCGCAATCTGAACCGGCGCAAGTCGCCCCAAATCGCTTTGCACGAAGCGCGCGCGCCGCTTTTTGATGCGCGTGAGTTGTATGGGGTGATACCGACCGATGCGCGCAAGCCGTTTGATGTGCGCGACATCATTGCCCGGGTGGTCGATGGCTCGGAGTTTGATGAGTTCAAGTCGCGCTATGGCGTGACTTTGGTGTGTGGTTTTGCGCGCATCGAGGGCATGCCGGTGGGGATCATTGCCAACAACGGGATTTTGTTTTCCGAGTCGGCCCTGAAGGGGGCGCACTTCATAGAGTTGTGTTGCCAGCGCAAGATTCCGCTGGTGTTTTTGCAAAACATCACCGGTTTCATGGTGGGGCGCAAATACGAGAATGAGGGCATTGCCCGCAATGGGGCCAAGATGGTGACTGCGGTGGCCACGGCGGCGGTGCCGAAGTTCACCATCATCATCGGTGGCAGCTTCGGGGCGGGTAACTATGGCATGTGTGGCCGCGCTTTTTCGCCCCGCTTTTTGTGGATGTGGCCCAATGCGCGCATCAGCGTGATGGGGGGTGAGCAGGCTGCCAGTGTGTTGGCGACGGTGCGCCGAGATGGCATTGAGGCCAGGGGCGGGCAATGGGGCAGCGAGGAAGAGGAGTCTTTCAAGGCGCCGATCCGTCGCCAATACGAAGAGCAGGGCCACCCCTATTACGCCACCGCCCGTTTATGGGACGATGGTGTGATTGACCCTGCCGATACCCGGCGGGTGTTGGCGCTGGGCTTGAGCGCTGCGTTGAATGCCCCGGTGCAAGACACCCGATTTGGCTTGTTCAGGATGTAAGACCATGGAACACCTCAAGACCCAAACACGACAGGGCGTGCATACCATTACCCTGGCCCGGCCGGAGGTGCGCAATGCCTTTAATGAGGCGTTGATCAGCGAGATTCGGCAGGCTTTTGAGGCCGCCGGGGCTGACCCGGCCGTGCGTTGCATTGTGTTGGCCGCCGAGGGCAAAGCCTTTTGTGCCGGTGCCGACCTGAATTGGATGCGTCGCATGGCCGATTACAGCCGCGATGAAAACCTGCAAGACGCGGGCGAGCTGGCGCGCATGCTGGCTGCGATTGATCAATGCCCCAAGCCGACCGTCGCCCGTGTGCAGGGGGATGTTTATGCCGGGGGCATGGGTTTGGTGGCGGCTTGTGACATGGCGGTGAGTTTGAGTGGCGCCGGTTTTTGCCTGAGCGAGGTCAAGCTGGGTTTGATTCCGGCGACGATCAGCCCTTATGTGATTCGGGCCATGGGTGCCCGTGCCTCGCAGCGCTATTTTCTGACTGCCGAGCGTTTTGATGCCGCCCAGGCGCAGCGTTTGGGCTTGGTGAGCGAGGTGGTCGCCACCGAGGCTGAGTTGGATGCGCAGGTGCAGGCCTGGTGTCTGGCGCTGGTTCAGGCCAGCCCGAATGCGCTGCGGGCTTGCAAGCAATTGCTGCGCGATGTGACGGGGCGCCACATTGATGCGGCGCTGATTGCGCACACGGTGGCCGGCATTGCCGACATCCGTGCCAGTGCCGAGGGCAAGGAGGGCGTTCAGTCTTTCTTGCAAAAACGTCAACCCGCTTGGCAACAGTGAGGCTTCCATGTTCAGCAAAATTCTGATTGCCAACCGAGGCGAGATCGCGTGTCGCGTGGCCGCTACCGCCCGCCGTTTGGGGGTGCGCACCGTGGCCGTTTATTCAGAGGCCGACGCCCTGGCCAAGCATGTCGCCATGTGTGATGAGGCGGTGGCGATTGGCGGGTCGGCCCCCAAAGAGAGTTATTTGCGCTGGGAGCGTATTTTGCAGGCGGCCCGCGACTGCGGGGCCCAGGCGATACACCCGGGCTATGGTTTTTTGAGTGAAAACGAGGCGTTTGCCCGGGCTTGTGCCGATGCGGGCATGGTTTTCATCGGGCCTAAACCGTCGAGCATTTTGGCCATGGGTCTGAAGGCTGAATCGAAACGGTTGATGGCGCAGGCCGGGGTGCCGCTGGTGCCGGGCTATCACGATTCTGATCAAGACCCGGCGTTGCTGCGCCGCGAGGCCGATCGCATCGGCTACCCGGTGCTGATCAAGGCCAGCGCGGGCGGGGGCGGCAAGGGCATGCGCATTGTGGAGTCGGGGGCCGATTTTGAGGCCGCGCTGGCTTCGTGTCAGCGCGAGGCTCGCAATAGCTTTGGCGATGATGCGGTGCTGATTGAGAAATATGTGCAGCGCCCGCGCCACATTGAGATTCAGGTTTTTGGCGATCACCACGGGCAGGTGGTGCATTTGTTTGAGCGCGATTGTTCGGTGCAGCGGCGGCATCAGAAAGTGCTGGAGGAGTCGCCCGCACCAGGCTTGAGTGCGGCGTTGCGCGAACGCATGGGGGCGGCGGCGGTTGCGGCGGCCAAGGCGGTGGACTATGTGGGGGCCGGGACGGTGGAGTTCATTGTTGAGCAGGCCGACTATGACAGCCCCGAGTCAATGAAGTTTTATTTCATGGAAATGAACACCCGCCTGCAGGTGGAGCACCCGGTGACGGAGGCGGTCACTGGCCTGGATCTGGTGGAGTGGCAATTGCGGGTGGCGGCGGGCGAGCCTTTGCCTTTGCGGCAGGATCAGATGGTTCAGCGGGGGCATGCGATAGAGGCCCGGATTTGTGCCGAGAACCCGGACCATCAATTTTTGCCGTCCACCGGGACTTTGCAGGTGTATCGCAAGCCGCAGGCTATGGCGTTTGAGCGTGGGGCCGTTCGTTTTGACGATGGCGTGCGCGAGGGCGATGCGATCAGCCCGTTTTATGACTCGATGATTGCCAAACTGATTGTGCATGGCGATGACCGCGCACAGGCGCTGGCCCGGTTGGACGCTGCCCTGGCCGAGACCCGGATCGTGGGTTTGGCGACCAATGTGCAGTTTTTGCGCCGTGTGTTGGCCACCGATTCATTTGCCCGGGCCCGCTTGGACACGGCGCTGATCGGTCGCGAGCATCAGCGGCTTTTTGAGCAAGCCGGGGTGTCGGTGCCCCTGGCGCTGGCGGCGGCCAGCGCACTGGCCTGGCTGAATGATCTGGCGGGTGCGGCGGTGGCGGTGGGGTGGGCCGACCCGTGGGCCGGTAGAGATGGTTTTCAGGCCCATGGGCCGAGCCAGCGCCGTTGGCAATGGCAGTGCGGTGAGCAAGCCCATACCACGGTGCTGTATACGCAGCCGACGCTGGCCTTGGCGGTGGACGACTCGCCCGCCCGGCCTTTGGTCGTGCAGGGTCTGGGCGAGCGCTTGGACATCACCTGGGGGGAGCAGCGCTATGGCGCCCGCGTGCATGTCTGGGGTGAGCAGGTGCATGTGTTCATGAACGAGGGCGCGGTGACCGTGATGTGTGTCGATGAGTTGGCCCACGCGGGTGACACCGGTGTGAAGGGCGGACAGTTGACGGCCCCCATGCCGGGCAAGGTGTTGTCGTTCGCGGTGCAGGCGGGTGACGAGGTGCAGGCGGGTCAGGCGGTGGCCGTGATGGAGGCCATGAAAATGGAGCATACCCTGCATGCCCCGGCGAATGGGCGGGTGATCGAGTTGCTTTATGCGCCCGGCGATCAGGTGCCCGAGGGGGCCGAGTTGTTGCGCCTGTCGCAGGCCGAGCAACCCTGATCGCGTGGGGAGAGTTTGTATTTTTTAAAATGATGCCATGACATTGCCCACCCGAGTCCAGATCACCGACGTCGGCCCGCGTGACGGGCTGCAAAACGAAAGTGCGCCGGTGCCCCCCGAGGTCAAGATCGAGTTGGTGCACCGTTTGCAGGCCGCCGGTGTGCGGCATATCGAGGTGACCAGTTTTGTCAGCCCGAAGTGGGTGCCCCAGATGGCTGATAACGCCTTGGTCATGGCAGGTTTGCAACGACGCACGGATGTGCGTTATTCGGTGCTGACCCCCAACCTGAAGGGCTTGGAGGCGGCGCTTTTGAGCCGGCCCGACGCGGTGGTGGTGTTTGGTTCGGCCAGCGAGGCTTTTAGTCAGAAGAACATCAACTGTTCGGTGGCCGAAAGCATTGAGCGTTTCGCGCCCGTGGTGGCGGCGGCTCATGCCGCCGGTGTCGCGGTGCGTGGGGCAATGAGTTGTTGCCTGGGTTGCCCGTATGAGGGCGAGGTGGCGCCAGAGCGTGTGGGCTATCTGGCCGGTTTGATGAAGGGCATAGGCATTGAGCATGCATATGTGGCCGATACGATCGGGGTTGGCACACCCAGGCGGGTGCAGGCGGCTTTTGAGGCCACGCTGCGTCACTACAGCCTGGATCAGGTGGCGGGCCATTTCCATGACACATATGGTCAGGCTTTGTCGAATACCTTGGCTGCGCTTGAGTTGGGTGTGTGGCAGTTTGATACTTCTGTGGCCGGTTTGGGCGGATGCCCTTATGCCAAGGGCGCGACGGGGAATGTCGCTACCGAGGATGTGGTCTATATGCTGCACGGCATGGGCATAGAGACCGGGATCGATCTCGAGGCCCTGGTCGATGCGGGCCAGTACATCAGCCTGCAGTTGGGGCGGCCGACTTCGTCACGGGTGGCCCGCGCGCTTTTGTCGCGGCGTCAGGGTTGAGGCGGCGATGAAACCTGTCATTGCCCGACTCGTGCGCAGGTTGCCAGAGGTCTTGGCCCAAGCCGAGCATGTGCCTTCCCCATGTCAGTCGGTTTGCGTGATGAATGAATCACGGGGTTGGTGCGAGGGCTGTTTGCGGACCTTGCCTGAAATCGCCAGCTGGGGGTCGTTGCGGGACGAGCAAAAGCGTGCCATATGGCGCCTGATCGGTGAGCGCGCTTCGGTGTCGCAGTGACCCGAACTGCGCGTTGATACAACCCCAAAAAAACGGGGCCCGAGGGCCCCGAAACTTTTGCATGGCCCCTGCGAGGGGCCATGGCATCAGGTGGCTTTGGTGTCGATGTCACCGCTGAGGCTGGGGTAGCGCACATGCTCGACCAGTTCTTGGATCTCGCGGCGCGGGGCCGGGGTCAAGAGGCTGACGATGATGATCAGCGCAAAACCCAGCGGTACGCCGAACACGCCAGCCGATATGGGCTGAATGCCGAACCACAGCTCAATGGGCGATGTGACGCCAAAGATGCCGCGCAACCAGGGCTGGGTGGTAACCATGTAATAGAAGGTCACGCCCAGGCCGCCGATCATGCCGAACACGGCACCCCACTTGGTCGCCCGCTTCCAGAAGATGCCCAATACCAAGGCGGGGAAGAAGGCGGCCGCAGCGAACGAGAACGCGGCAGAGACCAGGAACAAGATGTCCGCCGGTTTTTGCGCGGCCACGTAGGCGGCGGCCAGGGCCACGACCAGCAGCAGGGCTTTGGAGATGGTCACCCGGCGCGATGTCGAAGCGTTGGGGTCAATCATCTTGAAATACAGGTCGTGCGACAGGGCGTTGGCGATGGTCAGCAGGAGGCCGTCGGCGGTCGACAGGGCGGCTGCCAGGCCACCTGCGGCCACCATGCCCGAGATCACGTAGGGCAAGCCGCCGATTTCAGGCGTGGCCAGCACCACGATATCGCCACCGATGCGCATTTCACCCAATTGCAGGATGCCGTCCTTGTTCACGTCAGATACGGAGAGCAGGGCCGGATCCACCGCTGCCCACTGGCTCACCCAGGCCGGCAATTTGTCAAACGGTGTGCCCACCAGCACGGTAAAGACTTCGTACTTGACCAGCACGGCCAAGGCCGGGGCGGTGAAATACAGCAAGAAGATGAAGAACAATGACCAGGTCACTGAACTGCGGGCCTGCTTGACCGAGGGGGTGGTGTAGTAACGCATCAGAATGTGCGGTAGCGCGGCAGTGCCCACCATGAGACAGAACACCAGGGCCAGGAAGTTCAGGCGGGAGGTGTTGTAGGCCTCTTGGGCTTTGGCGTCGCCATTGGGGTCGCCGGAGAATTGGTTGGCGTGACGCGGCATGCCGGCCAAGGGGCGGGCGCGGGCGTCAGCAGCAGCCTTGGCGGCGGTCCAGGCTTTTTTGGCGGCCTCTTCGTTGGGCGGTACGGCGGCCAGGGCTTTTTCAGCGGCCTTGACATCGGCGTCGGGTGCGTTGGAGGCTTTGAGCTCGTCGACTTTCTTCATCGCGGCGGCCTTGTCGGCTTCCAACGCGGACTTGATGTCTTTGAGCTTCTCGGCCAATTCATCCGAGCGCGCCTTGAAGATGGCGATCACTTCCTTCTCTTTCGGGTCGTCGATCAGCTCTTTTTCTTTGGCCGTGACCTTTTCGAGTTGGTAGCCGTATATGGCTTGCGGCACGGGTACGCCGGTTTGCTTGACCGACAGCCATACCACCGGGATCATGTAGGCCACGATCAGGATGATGTACTGGGCCACTTGGGTCCAGGTCACGGCGCGCATGCCCCCGAGGAACGAACACACCAAGATGCCCCCCAGACCCAGGAAAATGCCCAGCTCGAAAGCCACGCCGGTCAGGCGGGTGGTGATCAGGCCCACGCCATAGATTTGCGCCACCACATAGGTGAATGAGCACAAAATGGCGGCCAAAATGCCCAACAAACGGGGCAGGTTCCCGTCGTAGCGGGCGCCCAGGAAGTCGGGGATGGTGAATTGACCGAATTTGCGCAGGTAGGGGGCCAGGAACAAGGCCACCAGACAGTAGCCGCCGGTCCAGCCCATGATGAAGGCCAAACCGCCGTAACCCGTCAGGTACAAGGTGCCGGCCATGCCGATGAAGGACGCGGCCGACATCCAGTCGGCGCCGGTCGCCATGCCGTTGTAGATGGCGGGCACGCGACGACCGGCCACGTAGTATTCGGCGGCGTCGTTGGTGCGGCTCATGACACCGATGCCGCCATACAGCAGCACGGTGGCGGCCAGGAAGATGTAGCCGATCCAGTTGCGGGGCAAGCCCATTTGCTCGAGGATGGCCAAGGCGATCACGAAGACAATGAAGCCGCCCGTGTACCAACCATAGACTTTGTTGAGTTGCTTTTTGAAAGCGGAATTGCTGTCGGCGGAAAAGATGCCGCCATCAGACTCGGGTGCCATTCCAGCCATGTCAGTCTTCCTCTGCTTCGGCGACGCCGTGTTCGTTGTCCAACTGATTCATGTATCTGGCGTAAAACCAGATGATCAGCACGTAGATCACCAGGGAGCCTTGGGCACCCATCCAAAAGCTGAATGGCCAGCCAAAGAAGGTGAAGTTCAGGTCCCGGGCGTAGAAACTGACGACGAAGGTGACCACAAACCAGATCGCCATCAAGACGGCTGTGATGTTGAGGTTCTTCTGCCAGTATCGCCGATGGGTTTCGGTCAATTGCATGAATGGTCTCCAGAAAAATCCCGGCATCTTTCGGCTGGGACACGATGCGCCGACGGGTGCGCTCACCCTTGCAACGTCGGCGCGGCTTGAATCAGGCGGGACGAACCCCGGTCTCGCGTGCCAGTTCGGCGGCGACCTTGGGTTCGAATCCTTGCAAGTGGCGAATGATCTTCGCCACTTCTTCGGACTCCTGACGTTCCATGTGCACTCGGGCCAGTTGACACCAGCCGTGCGGGCTCATGGGTTGCAATTGGGTGTTGCGCTGAAAGGCTTTCAGCGCGGATTCGTGTTGGCCTTGGGCCATCAGGGTCAAGCCCAGGCCATACCAGGCGCGATCGATCGAGTCGTCCAGCTTCAGAGCCTGGGTGAAACAGTGCCCGGCTTGGGCATGCCGCTGGGCGGCCTGGTGGATGAAGCCCAGGTTGAACCAGTCGCCGGCACGGGCCAGCCCCATTTGAGTCAGTGTTTCGTAGTCTTGCAATGCGGCGTCGGTCGCACCCGTTTGATGATGCAAGAACGCGCGGCTGGACAAGGCATGCGCGTCAGATGGGTCGAGCGCCAGCATGATGGCCAGGTTGTCCAGGGCGGCTTGTCTGAGGCCCAGGGCCAATTGCAGCCACAACAGGCTTTTGCGCCAAGAGGAGGGCATGTTCATCATCGACACCCTTGCATGGCCACGCCGATGCAATGTTCGATTTTGGCCAGCGTCACGGCCAGATACAGCACGCACAGCATGAAAAAGCCGACCCAGGGCACGTGTTGCGGAGCGACGCGTTTGGGTGCGACCCAATTCGCCAGGGTGGTCCAGGGCTTGTTAAGAATTTGAAACAACTGATAAAACAGGTTGGTGTCGCGCTTTTGGCCCGCCAACACAAACAACAGGCCTTGCCCGACCATGGCGAGCAGTCCGATGTAGAAAACAAGTTGAAGGATGTTCAGAAGTTGAAACATGCGGGGCATCGGTCAATTCGGCAAAATTGACCTGAATCAAAATTTACAATTCGGACACTTTGTAAAGAATCGCTTACCAATAACTGACGTTGTGGGTATTGTTGTGTCGAATCTCGGGTTAACCCCTGCGGATCTATGTGGCATTTTTAGAAAAATCGTCAAAAACCATAAATCTAATGTAAGGATTTAATCATCTGGAAGACAAAAGGGGTTTATTTATGATATTGAAAGAAAAAAATCCGGCAGGCGGGGGTGGGTGTGAGGGTGTTTTCGGCCTCAGATTGGCCGTGGCATTTCGGATGGGATGATGAACGGGGTGGTCATTGGACAGTT
>JBEAZY010000148.1:0-6110 GCA_041159205.1 Pseudomonadota bacterium | reverse complement strand
GAAAGGGTTCTTGCTGGCGCTCCACCTGTGGCACATCCAGGGCCAACACCACCTTGCGGACGGCGGCCTGGGTCGGGTCATCGGCCAGCGCGGCTTGAGGATCGTAGCTGAGCCCCAAAATGGGGGGCAGACCGACTTCGGGCGCCGCAATCACCATGCGGCCCGGGATCACACCCGGCACAAAACCCAGTCGAGCGGCGTTTTGTTGCACAAAGCCCGGGCTCCAGGGCAAATCACGGGCCCGGATGGTAAAACTCAATTGGGCATCGTGCTGGGTGGCGAATTGATCGAGCTCACGGCCTCGCGCCACTTCCTGCAACATCTCGGGAAATTCAGGGGTGCCATCCACCGCATCGGCAAAGGCCTGAGTCTTGACCACATACTCTGAGAATTCGATCTCATTGAGCGGTCCCATGCGGTTGGCCAATTGCAAACCTGCCTGAAACGCGCTGTAGCGCTGGCCTGCGCGCAATGGCTCCCATTCGCCGGTATCGGCGTGCAAGCCCTCCATCGTGAAGAGTTTGGTGCCTACGCGACGGGTGGCCGGCATGGCCGCCAATGCGGCGTCGCCACTGACAGGGGCTTCCAGTTCGATCAGCGACAACACATCGATCAGGCCATCTTGCACCGGTGATTTCCCGGCAGACATGACCAGTGAGGGCATCTCAAAGGCTTCGTCGTCAAGCACCGCCTCTTGGGATTGCGCCGTGTGGCGGGTGGCGGGTTCAAAACCCGGCTCTTGCGGTTCGGCGGAAGGCGTCGGCTCTGCCTGACGTGGGGTGTTTTTGCGCGATGACCAGGCGCTGTGCGCCACCAGACCGGCCAAGACCACACCGCCTGCGATGGCCAAAGCCACTTGCAAAGTGCTCATGGATACATCCCCTCGTGTGTCAGTTGCTCTCGGCCAGAGAAACGGCCGACTCCATATCGACCGCTACAATTCTGGACACCCCCTGCTCTTGCATGGTCACACCGATCAATTGCTCGGCCATTTCCATGGCAATCTTGTTGTGCGAGATGAACAAAAATTGTGTCTCGGTCGCCATCCGGCTGACCAACTTTGAATAACGTTCGGTGTTGGCATCATCCAGCGGGGCATCCACCTCGTCAAGTAAGCAAAACGGGGCCGGGTTGAGCTGAAAAATCGCAAAGACCAGAGCAATGGCCGTGAGCGCTTTTTCGCCACCCGACAGCAGATGGATGGTCTGATTCTTTTTGCCCGGGGGTTGTGCCATGACCTGAACCCCCGAGTCGAGGATTTCTTCCCCTGTCATAACCAGTTTGGCCTGGCCGCCGCCAAAGAGTTCGGGGAACATCTTGCCAAAATGTTCATTCACCGTGCTGAAAGTGTGTCCCAGCAAGTCACGGGTTTCGGCATCGATCTTATGAATGGCGTCTTCCAGGGTGTGCATGGCTTCGGTCAAGTCGGCCATTTGGGCGTCGAGGAAGGTTTTTCGTTCGCGCGCACTGGCCAGTTCGTCCAAGGCGGCCAAATTGACGGCGCCCAAGGCGGTGATTTCGCGCTGGATGCGATCGATCTCTGACTGCAGGCCATTCAAACGTACGCCCTGCTCGGCAATGCCCCGCGCCAATTCAGTCATATCGGCCTGGGCATCGCGCAGGAACTGGTCGTACTGCTCCAGGCCCAGGCGCGCCGCCTGTTCCTTCAGTTGCAGATCTGTGATGCGCTGGCGCATCGGTTCCAACTCACGCTCAATGACCAGGCGCCGTTCATCGCTGGCTCGCAATTTGGCCGTGAGATCTTCGTATTCGTTGCGCCGTGTGGCCAATGACTGTTCGCGTTCAGACTTGAGGGCCAGTGCGGCCTGCAGGCCGGCTTGAGCGGCCGCGTCACTGAGGCGCTCCAACTCCTGCCGCAGTCGCAGCTCCTCTTCGGTCATGCCCGCCAATTGCTGCCTGGCCGTGTCGGCGGTGCGGCGCAATTCAGATTCACGGGCGGCTTGCGATCGGCGGGTGAAATCCGCCTCCTGGGCCTCTCGCTCCAGGGTGCGCAACTGTTCGCGGCCATGGTCCAGGTGTCGCTGCGCGTCCATCACCAGTTCGTCCAACTGGGCATGCCTCTCCTGGCTATCGGCCAACTGCATGTCGAGTGATTCAAAGCGGGCTTCAGCCGCCAGGCGCCGTTCGTGCAAGGTGTCCAATTGGGTTTGAACCTCGGCCATGTCAGTATCGAGCAGATGGGCCCTCTGGCGGGTTTGTTCCGCCCATTGAGTCAAGCGATTGAGCTCCAACTCCAACTCGTGGGCCTGGGCCTGCAACTGCTGGGCATCGCGACGCGCATTTTGCAACTGTTGATTGGCTTGGGCGTAGGCGCTTTCGGCCCGTGCCAGACTCAATCTGGCTTCTTCATGGATGAGCGACTGAGCCCGGACTTGTTTTTCGAGGTTCTCAATTTCCTGAGCCCGCGCCAACATCCCGGCACGCTCATTGTCCTGGGCATAAAAGTGCAAGCCATGGCGACTGACGGCGTGGCCTTGGGGGGTGTAAATCACTTCCCGGGGTTGCAGCGTCGTTTGCTGTGCCAGTGCGGCACTTAGATCGTTGGCCGTATAGCACCCGCTCAGCCACTCGTGCAGCATGCCGGAGAGCCCGGCATCGCCCACTTGAAGCAAGTCGGCCAGGCGCGGCAGGGCGTGGCTGGCTTGGGGCCGGGTGGCGCCGGGCAGGGCATAAAAAGACAATTTGGCCGGAGGGGCGTCTTGACCCAGTGACTGAATGGTTTCAAGGCGGCTGACTTCGAGGGCATGCAAGCTTTCACGCAAGGCGGATTCGAGCGCATTTTCCCAACCGGGCTGGATGTGCACCTTGCTCCAAAGGGCGGGCAAGTCCACAAGCCCGTGCTTTTCCAGCCAGGGCTGTAATTTTCCGTCGACCTTGAGTTTGTCCTGCAAGGCCTGCAATGCCTCCAGACGGGCCGTCAAGTCGCTTTGGCGCGCGCTTTCCTGATTCAGAAGGTCTTGCGCCAGACGGCGTTGCTCGTCAAGCTGCGGCACCTGAGTCTCCAGGTCTTGCCAGGTTTGGGTTGCTGCCTGGCTTTGTTGGCGGGCCAAATCACACTGAGATTGGGCCTGCACCAGTTTCGCATCGTCGGGGGACTGCAAGGCCTCGCGATCTGACAGCAAGCGTTCTTTGCGCGCCCCCAAAAGACCAGACTGTTCCTCTATGGCGCGTTGCTCCGCCGCCAGCACCTGAATTTGTTGCTGGACTTCCTGCACCGCACTGCGTTGGGTGTTGGCTTTGTGTTGGGCTTGTGAGAGCGCATCTTCCAATTGGGGGATTTGTTGCTGCGCTTCCTCCTGGCGGGCCTCCATCAGGGCCTGTTGCTCGGCCAACAGCCCGGCCTGGGCGGTCAGGTCTTCTAACTCGGTCTCACTGCCCGACAAATGCCCTTGCCACATCTGGCGCTGAGCATCCATTTGCGCCAGACGATCCTGAGCCCTTTGGCGCCCGTCCACCACATACCGGATTTCCGCTTCCAGTCGCCCCACTTCGGCATTGGCCTCGTACATCTGGCCCTGGGCCTGATTCACTTGATCGCCCGCCGCGTAATGGGCCTGGCGGATGGTCTCCAACTCGGATTCGATGCGGCGCAATTCGGCGATGCGACCTTCCAGGTCGGTGGCGGCCTGCGCCGCCTGTGTGGCCAGGGCCACCTGATCGGTCTCGGCTTCCTGGCGCTTCAGAAACCAGAGTTGCTGCTGTTTGAGTTGCACCTGTTTGTGCAGCGCGTGGTAGTGTTGAGCCACTTCGGCCTGCTTTTCCAACTTGTCCAGGTTGGCATTGAGCTCTCTGAGGATGTCTTCGACCCGGGTGAGGTTTTCACGGGTGTCCGACAGGCGGTTCTCGGTTTCGCGCCTGCGCTCTTTGTACTTAGACACCCCGGCGGCCTCTTCGAGGAACAGGCGCAATTCTTCGGGCTTGGATTCGATGATGCGGCTGATTGTGCCCTGCCCGATGATGGCGTAAGCGCGCGGACCCAACCCCGTGCCCAAAAACACGTCTTGCACATCACGGCGCCGCACGGGCTGGTTGTTGATGTAATAGCTGCTGGTGCCATCGCGGGTCAAGACCCGTTTGACCGCGATTTCGGCATATTGACTCCACTGACCTCCCGCCCTGTGGTCGGCGTTGTCAAAGACCAACTCCACGCTGGAGCGGCTGGCGGGTTTGCGGGTGTGGGTGCCATTGAAAATGACATCCTGCATAGACTCGCCACGCAATTCGCTCGCACGGCTTTCACCCAGAACCCAGCGCACCGCATCCATGATGTTGGACTTGCCGCAACCATTCGGCCCCACCACGCCTACCAGTTGACCAGGCAACATGAAATTTGTGGGTTCGGCAAATGATTTGAAGCCTGAGAGCTTGATCGAACTGAGACGCACCGGCAATCCTTAAATGAATACCAAAGAATTCTTTTTGACCCATCTGATGCCAGCGAAGGCACCGCACAACACTAACTATAACTGCGAAGCCATGCCCGGACTTCCCCCAACCACTGCTGCAGAGATTGAGTCAAGCCATGCGCCAAACCCATTCCGGTTTCCACCTGGCCATGCCGGCATGCCTCGTCGGCTTCGGTGATGGCCAGGTGCAAAGCCGCAACTGCAAACATGCCAGCCATGCCCTTGAGGGCATGCAATCGATGGTGCAAACTGTCCCCATCGGGCTGAGCCGACAACAAGCGGTTCAAGTCTGCCAAAGCGCCCGTCAAATCTGCCTCAAGGGTTTGAACCAAAGGCAAGAGATCGCCGGGTTCCAGAGCGTAATCTGACAGCCGCTGAAGGTCTAAGTGCTGGGGTGGGTGACTCACAGCATGGATAATAACCGCATGAACCCATTGCTTGACCGCCTGCAGCCCTACCCTTTCGAGCGTCTGCGACAACTCTTTGCCGGGGTACAGCCCCCGTCGGACCATAGGCCCATCAGTCTGGGCATCGGCGAACCACGGCATGCCACACCCCTGTTTGTCAAAGATGCATTGCTGGGCGCATTTCCGGCATTGGCGGCATATCCACCCACAGCGGGTGATCCGGCCCTGCGCCAGGCCTGTGCGGCTTGGCTGCAGCGACGCTATGGCCTAAGTCTTGACCCGGCCACCCAAATCTTGCCCGTGAACGGCTCGCGAGAAGCCCTCTTTGCCCTGGTCCAAACTGTGATCGATCCGAGGCCCGCCGCAGACGGTCAGCGCCCGGTGGTGATTTCGCCTAACCCGTTCTACCAAATCTACGAGGGTGCGGCCCTGCTGGCCGGCGCCGACACTTTTTACGCGCCCAGTGTGCCCGAACGAAATTTCGCCATCGACTGGGATCGGGTTCCCCAAGATGTCTGGCAACGCACCCAATTGGTGTTTGTCTGCTCACCAGGCAACCCCACCGGGGCGGTCATGCCCTTGTCAGAGTGGCAAAAGCTGTTTGAACTGAGTGACCGCCATGGATTTGTCATTGCCTCGGATGAGTGCTACAGCGAGATCTACTTCCGTGACGAACCGCCTTTGGGCGGGCTGGAGGCAGCGGCCCGACTGGGGCGTTCAGATTTCAGGCGCCTGATCTCGTTCACCTCCTTGTCCAAACGCAGCAACGTACCGGGCATGCGCAGTGGTTTTGTGGCCGGAGCCGCCGACCTGATCAAGCCGTTTTTGCTTTATCGCACCTACCATGGCAGTGCCATGAGCGGCATGGTGCAGGCGGCCAGCATCGCAGCCTGGGGCGATGAACGGCATGTGACTGAAAACCGAGCCCTCTACAGAGAGAAATTCGCTCAGGTCACGCCCGTCTTGCAAAAAGTGCTGGATGTGGCTTTGCCAGATGCCGGCTTTTATTTGTGGGCCGCCGTACCCGGCGGGGATGACACCGCCTTCGCACGGGATTTGTACGCCAAATACAATGTGACCGTTCTGCCCGGCAGCTTCCTGGCCCGTGAATCGATGGGGCATAACCCAGGCCGTGGCAGGGTGCGCATGGCGTTAGTGGCCGAGACCGCCGAGTGTCTGGAAGCGGCCCATCGCATCGTCCAGTTTGTTCAATCCAAAACCTAGAGTCCACCATGAGTCAACAGTTAGAGTCCATCATCAACAACGCCTGGGAGCA
>JBEAZY010000147.1:0-6178 GCA_041159205.1 Pseudomonadota bacterium | reverse complement strand
TGTGGTGGTGGCCACGATCCACCAGCATCGCGTCTAAAGCACTGAGGCACACCCATGTACGCCCTGATCGATGGCAACAATTTTTACGTCTCGTGTGAGCGCGTGTTCCGCCCCAGCCTGAATGGCCGCCCGGTGGTGGTGCTGTCCAACAACGACGGTTGCGCCATCTCGCGCAGCAACGAGGCCAAGGCCCTGGGCATCCGCATGGGTGCCCCCTGGTTTCAGATCAAAGACCTCGAGGCCCGGGCGGGCCTGGTCAGCTTGTCGGCCAACTTCGCCTTGTACGGTGACATGAGCGACCGCATGATGAGCCTGGCCGCCGGGCTGGGCCATCGGCAAGAGGTCTACTCCATCGACGAATGCTTTGTCGACCTCAGCGGCATCGCTGGCGATCTGGCGCGCCGCGCGCGCGTCATCCGTCAGCGCCTGTGGCGCTGGGTGGGCATTCCGAGCTGTGTCGGACTGGGCCCGACCAAAACCCTGGCCAAACTTGCCAATCACATCGCCAAAGACGCCGAGCGCAAGCCCGGCAGCTATCCGGCGCAGCATGCCCAGGTGTGTCATTTGGGCTTGCTCACGCGCGCGCAACTCGATGACTTGCTGGCGCGCACCGGGGTGGGCGAGGTCTGGGGCGTCGGGCCGCGCATCGGCCGCCAGCTCATGGCCCAAGGGGTTGAAACGGCACTCGATCTGGCGCGGATGCCGCCCGCCCGCGCGCGGGCCCAATGGGGCGTGGTGCTCGAGCGCACCGTGCGTGAGTTGCAGGGCACACCGTGCCTGGACATCGAAGATGTGCCCTCACCCAAGCAGCAAATCGCCTGCACGCGCAGCTTTGGCCAGCCGGTGTTGCAATTGCACGACCTGCGCGAGGCGGTCACCGAGTTCGCCTGCCGCGCGGCCCAGAAACTGCGTCGCCAAAACAGCCATGCCGCTCAGGTGCTGGTCTTTGTGCGCACCAGCCCGTTTCGGGCCACGCCCCAGTACAGCCAAAGCAGCATCGTGCCGCTGCGCTGCCCCGGCGCCGACAGCGCCCACATCACGCAGGCCGCGCTGGCCGCGCTCGATGTCATCTACCGGCCCGGTTATTTGTACGCCAAGGCCGGCGTGATGCTGCTCGACCTGCAGCCCGCCGGCGTGCGACAAGAGATGTTGGGCCTGGACGAAGCCGACACCGACGTCACGGCCCTATGGCCCGCCGAGCGTCGCGCCAGCGAGCGGCTGATGAAGGCGCTGGACCACATCGATCAACGCCATGGCCGGGGCACAGTCAAACTGGGCAGCGCCAGTGTCGCCAGCGCCGCGCCGCCCATTTGGGGCATGAAACAAGCCCGGCGGACGCCGGGCTATACCACCTGCTGGAACGAGCTCGCCGTCGCGCGGGCCTGAGCGCGGCGACGACCCGTTCGCGGTCTTACTTCACCACCGATTTGCCGCCATCGGCCTTGCCCGCATCCGCCTTGGCGTGATGGTTCTTGCCTTCATGGCCTTTTTTGGCGTGTTTCCCGTCAGCGTGTTTCTCGCCGCCGGGTGCGGCGGCCGGGCTGGCCGCCGTGGCCGGGCTGGCGGGGGTGGCGGGGGTGGCCGCCACGGCAGGAGCCGCAGGCGCGGCGGGCGCAGCCGCTGCGACCGGGGTGCCGGGCTTGGCAGGCGCGGCCGGGGTGGCGGGCGTGGCGGGGTTGGCCAGCGCCAGCACGGTGGCGGTAGAAGCGATCAGGGCAGTGGCAAGTTTCTTCATCATGGTTTCCTTCCTTTGAAGATGCCCCACGGTGTGTGGAGTACTTCTGAAAACGCCCCCCGTTTCGGCTTTGTTGACACCGGAAAAATATATATTTCGCCGTCAACGCCGCCGCGCCGAGTCGCGTTAAGCCCCGCTTTTCCCCCTTCGCGCGGCTGGCCATCGTGCGTCGCGCAAGACCTGTTTTGTCGCCAACGCGTCAAAAAACCGCCCGCACCTGCGACCCCAATGTCCGACAGCGTGCGTCCGGTTGCCCTCAGGCCCTAAACTCACGCATCACTTTCCCGATTCTTCTTGCGAGACACCCTATGCACGCGTTTGAATACTTGCGCGCCAGCGGCCTGAAACAGGCCGGCGACTGGCTGCGGCAACACCCCGACTCGCGGCCTCTGGCCGGTGGCATGACCCTGGTGCCCTCACTCAAGCACCGGCTCGCCCAGGTCTCGCACCTGGTCGATGTGTCGCGCCTGGACGAGATGCGCGGCATTGAACCGGGGCAGGGCACCCTGCGCGTCGGCGCAGGCATGCGCCATGCCGAGGTGGCTGACGACGCCCGGGTGAAGCAGGCCATTCCCGCTTTGGCCCGATTGGCCGGGCTGATCGGCGACCCGCAGGTGCGCGCCCGTGGCACATTGGGCGGATCGGTCGCCAACAACGATCCCTCTGCCGACTATCCGGCCGCTTTGCTGGCCCTTGATGCGGTGGTGCTCACCGATCAACGCGAGGTCGCTGCCGCCGACTTTTTCCAGGGCATGTTCAGCACGGCCTTGCAGGCGGGTGAACTGGTGGTTTCCGTGCGCTTTACCGTGCCCCGGCGTGCCGCCTATGCCAAGTTTCGCCACCCCGCCTCGGGCTACGCCATGGCCGGGGTGTTTGTGGCCGAGTTCGCCAACGGCCAACGCCGTGTCGCCGTGACCGGTGCCACCGATGGCGTGTTTCGCTGGACCGAGGCCGAGCAGGCCTGGGCGCAGGGCCGACAACCCGGCCCCCTGCGCCACGATGGCCTGCTGGACGACATTCACGCCCCGGCCCGTTACCGCGCCCACCTCGCGGGCCTGATGCTGCAACAGGCCCTGGCCGAATTGGCCTGAACCCGACACAAGGAAGTCACCTCATGGACATTCAACTCAAAGTCAACGGTCAGAGCCATCGCGTGCAGATCGAACCCCGTGCGCTGCTCGCCGATGTGTTGCGCGACCAACTGCGCCTGACCGGCACCCACATCGGCTGCGACACCAGCCAGTGCGGCTGTTGCACGGTCTTGCTCGACGGACAGTCGGTGAAATCTTGTTCGGTGCTGGCGGCGCAGGCCGATGGCAGCGAAGTCACCACCATCGAAGGGCTCTCCAGCGGAGGGCAACTGCACCCGGTGCAGGCCGCCTTCACCGAGTGCCACGCCCTGCAATGCGGCTTTTGCACGCCGGGCATGATCATGGCCACGGTGGGTTTGCTGCAGCGCTGCCCCCGGCCCACTGACGCCGACATCGCCGAAGGCCTGTCGGGCAATCTCTGCCGTTGCACCGGCTATGTCCACATCGCCGCCGCCGTCCGCCAAGCCGCCAAGGAGCAAGCATGAACGCACCGCTTGAAGCCATGGCCCTGCAAGGGGTCCGGGCCGCCCGCAAAGAAGACCTGCGCCTGATCACCGGTCAGGGTCGCTTCACTGCCGACGTCCATTACGAGGGCGAGCTGCATTTGCATGTCATCCGCTCGATGGTGCCGCATGGCCGCATCCGCCAACTCAATCTCGAGGCGGTGCGCCGGGCCCCCGGGGTGGTCGCGGTCTATACCGCCACCGATGCCCAGGCTTGGGGCTTGCAGGCGATTCCCAACGCCTTCACCGCCCAGGGCATGGGTGGGGCGGCCCAACAGGTCCATCGCATGCCGGTGCTGGCCCAAGACCGGGTTTTGTTCGTCGGGCAGCCCATCGCCATGGTGGTGGCCGAATCGGCCTTGGCCGCCGAAGACGCGGCTGCCCTGGCCGAGGTGGACATCGACCCCCTGCCGTCCGTCGCCAGCGTTGATGCCGCCCTGGCCAGCGGGGCCCCGCTATTGCACGAAAACGCACCCGGCAACGTGTCCTTGCATTTCGAAGCGGGCGATGCCCAGGCGGTGGACGCCGCCTTTGCCCGCGCCGCCCATGTCAGCCACTTGCGCATTCACAGCCAGCGCCTGATGGGCGTGCCGCTCGAACCGCGTGCCGTGGTGGTCAAGCACGATGCCGGCACCGGTGTGACCCGTGTGCACAGCCCCAACCAGGGGGTTTTGGGTCTGCTGGGGCACCTCTCTACCCTGACGGGCATCGCCGTCGAACACCTGCAGGTCGACACCCAAGACGTGGGTGGCTCGTTTGGCGTGCGCATCGGCCCCTTCAGCGAACACGCCGTCATGGTCATGGCGGCACGCCAACTGAATCGCCCCCTGCGCTGGGTGGCCACCCGCTCCGAGGTTTTTCTCAGTGACTGGCATGGCCGCGCCCTGACCCTGAACGGCTCCATCGCACTTGACGCCCAGGGCAAGATCCTGGCCCTGCGCTATCACGACCAAGTCGATTTGGGGGCCTACAACGCATACATGAGCAGTTTCATCGGGACCCGCAACCTCTCGGTCACCATGGGCGGCGTCTATCAGGTGCCCGCGCTGTACATGCGCTCAGACCTGGTCTACACCAACACCACCCCGGTCTCGGCTTACCGGGGGGCCGGCCGCCCCGACATTGCCTTCGCCATCGAGCGCCTGGTCGATCATGCGGCCCACGAGCATGGCTTTGACCCCATCGCCCTGCGCCGGCTCAACTTCATCCCGCCGCAGGCCTTTCCCTACAAAACCGCCAACGGCACCGTCTACGACCGCTGTGAGTTTGACCGCGTGCTGACCCGGGCGCTTGAGGTGTCCGACTATGCGGGTTTTGCGCAGCGCAAGGCCCAAGCCCGGGCCCGTGGCAAATTGCGCGGCATTGGTTTGGCCTCCTACCTCGAGGCTTCCGGGGCGGGCAACGCCCCCAAAGACCAGGTGCAGGGGCAGCTGGGTGCCGACGGCTGGCTGGACGTGATTGGCGTCACGGGCGCTTCCGGCCAGGGCCACGAGACCTCCTTCTCCCAAATCATCGAGCGCGAGTTGGGCCTGCCCGGCCGCTGGGTGCGTTACCGCGCCGGCACGACCGAGAGCAAAAAGCTGGTCGGCAATGGCACCGGTGGCTCGCGCACCCTCTATGGCGCGGGCAGCGCCATCCTCAGCCTGGCCCAACGCCTGAAGGAACAGGTGCAAGCCTTGCGCGCCGAGATGGGGCTGAGCCCCACGGTTGAAGACTGGCCGCAGTGGCTGGCCACCTTGAACCCCGGACAACTGGCGCGCCTGCAAGCCATGGGCGAGGCTGCTTCCGGTTCGACTTTCCCCAACGGATGCCATGTGGCTGAAATTGAAATCGACCCGGACACCGGCGTGACCGAGGTGGTGCAGTACTGGGCCATCGACGACCTGGGCAAAGTCATCTCCCCCGATCTGGTCCGCGGCCAGGTGCACGGCGGAGTGGTACAAGGCTGGGGGCAGGCTTTTTGCGAGCAAGTGGTCTATGACGAACAAGGCCAGCTGCTGACCGGCTCGCTGATGGATTACGCCATGCCCCGACTGGGCCACATGCCCGTCATCCGCAACGAAACCATCGAAGTGCTCACGGGCTTGAACGCCCTGGGCTCGAAGGGGGTGGGTGAATCGGGCTGCACCGGCTCTTTGCCGGCGCTCTCCAACGCCATGATGGATGCCCTGCGACCCTACGGGGTCACGGGCATGGACATGCCCTTCACGCCCGCCAAGGTCTGGGCGGCCATCAACCCGGCAGGCTCTTGAAGCCGGGCTCGGACCCCGCCGGCAGCGGGGTTCGGGCCACATTCATCAGCATGGCCAGGGTACTGTAGTAACCGTAGTGGGCCACCATGTCCACCACGCCCTGCTCGCCCCAACGGCGCACCACGCGATCGTAGGTGTCGTCGCTCAGCCCGCGGTTGGCACGCAGCTCTTCCAGTGCGTCAAAGATGATCGCTTCCTCATCGCTCATGGTGGTGGGGCGACGGCCTTCGGCGATGGCATCACAAGTGCGCGGATCAACCCCTTCCTTTTCCGCGATGGGGCGATGGATGTGCCACTCGATCGGGTTGGACCAGTGGCGGGCCACCACCAGCACGGCAAACTCCGAGTTGCGCATGCCGACCGTGTTCTGGTAACGCACGTACTCACCCACCTTTTGCAGACGGGCCATCAGCTCGGGGCTGCGCATCATCGAGATGAAGGGGCCGCCGATTTTGCCGCGCGGCCCGTTGGTGATTTCTTCCATGGCGGCCCGCTGGGCGGGCGTTTGACGGTCTTCAGGGATCGGGGGCATCCGGTCCAGCGCGGCGTCGCCCAAGTGCAGGCGGCTCATGCGCTCACCTCGGCACCGATGGCCTC
>JBEAZY010000146.1:0-14147 GCA_041159205.1 Pseudomonadota bacterium | reverse complement strand
CGCACCATGGTGCGCGAGCGCAACCCGGCGCGCATCGCCGCGCTGAAAGACCATGTGGCGCAAGAGCGCGAGGCGGTGAAGCGGGGCGACGTGGCCGGGCGCACCGAGTTGTTGGGCGATTTCCATGTGCATATGGCCCATATGCTGGGCAATCAGGTGCTGGCGCAGATTCTGAACGAACTGATTTCACGCTGTGCGCTGATCACCCTGATGTACCAAAGCAGTCGCGCCGCCGCCCATTCGACCGAAGAACACCTCGCCCTGATCGAGGCCATTGAGCAAGGCGATGAGGCGCTGGCCGTGCGTTGCATGGATGAACACCTGGCGCATGTGGAGAGCAGTTTGAAGCTGGACCGCCAAGTGCCCTCGAACGACATCTCGATGGCCCTGGCCTGAACCCCCTGAATCAAGATCACCGGACACACCATGAGCAACTATGACAGCACCCTGCCCTATCCGCGCGACCTCAAAGGTTATGGCCGCGATGTGCCCCATGCGCGATGGCCCAACGGCGCGCGCATTGCCGTGCAGTTTGTGTTGAACTACGAAGAGGGCGGTGAGAACAGCGTGCTGCATGGCGATGTGGCCAGCGAACAGTTTTTGAGCGAGATGTTCAACCCGGCCGCTTTCGAGGCCCGCCACATCAGCATGGAGGGCATTTACGAATACGGTTCTCGTGCCGGGGTCTGGCGCATTTTGCGCGAATTCGAGCGGCGGGGGCTGAACCTGACGGTGTTTGGCATCGCCAGTGCCTTTGAGCGTTACCCTGAATTGGCCCATGCCCTCAGAGCCTTGGGCCACGACATGTGTTGTCATGGCCTGAAGTGGATCCACTACCAAAACATCGACGAAGCGACCGAGCGCGCCCACATGGCCGAGGCCATGGCTAAACTGACCGAGCTGTGGGGCGAGCGACCGCTGGGCTGGTACACCGGGCGCGACAGCCCCAACACCCGCCGTCTGGTGGCGGACTACGGCGGTTTTGCTTATGACAGCGATTACTACGGCGACGACCTGCCTTTTTGGATGAAAGTCAAAAAGACCGACGGCAGCGTGGTGCCGCAGCTGATCGTGCCCTACACGCTGGACTGCAACGACATGCGCTTTGCCTTGCCCCAAGGTTATTCGCATGCCGACCCGTTCTTTCAATACATGAAGGACACGTTTGATGCGCTCTATGCCGAGGGCGACCCCCACGGCCTGAACCGGCCCAAGATGATGAGCATCGGCATGCACTGCCGCTTACTCGGTCGGCCTGGTCGCATCACCGCCTTGCAGCGCTTTCTTGATCACATCGGCTCACACCCCGATGTCTGGGTCGCACGGCGCATCGACGTGGCCCGACATTGGCAAGCCACCCACCCCTTTGAGGCCTGAGAGCCCCCCACACCATGGCCTACACCCTGGATCAACTCAATGCCGCCACGGCGGATGAAGCGGCCCGCATGCTGGGCGGCTTGTACGAACACTCGGACTGGATCGCCCAACAGGCGCTGGCGCAGCGGCCTTTTGTGTCGCTGGCTCATCTGAAACATGCGATGACGCAGGTGCTGCAAGACGCCGGCCGAGAAGCCCAACTGGCGTTGATACGCGCCCACCCCGAGCTGGCGGGCAAGGCGATGGTGAGCAAGTCGCTCACCGCCGAATCGACGAATGAACAAACCAAGGCGGGCTTGACCGATTGCACGCCGGCTGAGTTTGCTCATATTCAGCAACTGAACGCCGATTACAACGCCAAGTTCGGCTGGCCTTTTATCCTGGCAGTGCGCGGCCCGAGGGGCGTGGGGCTGTCCAAGGCGCAGATCATCGAGGCCTTTGAGCGGCGGCTGCACGGTCACCCCGACTTTGAGCTGCAAGAGTGCTTGCGCAACATCCACCGCATTGTTGAAATCCGACTCAACGACAAATTTGGCGTCGAACCCGAACTGGGTCACTTGGTGTGGGATTGGCAAGAAAAACTGGCTCAGCACAGCGACCCAGGCTATGCCGAAAAAGGCCAGCTGACGGTGACCTATCTGACCGAAGCCCACCGCGCCTGCGCACAGCGCATCAGCCACTGGATGAAGGACTGCGGCTTTGATCAGGTCGACATCGACGCCGTGGGCAATGTGGTGGGGCGCTATCACCCGGCGGGCGGAGCCGATGCGGGGCGCTATGTGCTGACGGGCAGCCACTATGACACCGTGCGCAACGGCGGCAAATACGACGGGCGTCTGGGCATTTTTGTGCCCATGGCCTGTGTGCGCGAGTTGCACCGAGCCGGTCGCCGCCTGCCCTTTGGCATCGAGGTCGTGGCCTTTGCCGAAGAGGAAGGCCAACGCTACAAGGCGACTTTTTTGGGTTCGGGTGCGCTGATCGGCGACTTCAAACCCGGGTGGCTGGATCAGAAAGATGCCGACGGGGTCACCATGCGCAGCGCCATGCAGCAGGCCGGCTTGTGCATCGATGACATCGCGCGCATCCAACGCGACCCCGCCCGCTACCTGGGGTTCATCGAGGTCCACATCGAGCAAGGGCCCGTGCTGAACGAATTGAACTTACCCCTGGGTGTGGTGAGCTCGATCAATGGCAGTGTGCGCTATCTGGGCGAGGTCATCGGCACCGCCAGCCATGCGGGTACGACGCCGATGAACCGACGCCGCGATGCGGCTTGTGCGGTGGCCGAACTGGCCCTGTACATGGAGCGCCGCGCCGTCGCCGACGACGACAGTGTGGCCACCATCGGTCAGTTGAATGTACCCAATGGCTCGATCAACGTGGTGCCGGGGCGCTGCGCCTTCAGTCTGGACTTGCGCGCGCCCACCGATGCCCAGCGCGACGCACTGGCCCGTGATGTGCTGGCCGAACTGGAAGCAATCTGCGCCCGACGCGGCGTGCGACACACTCTGGAAGAAACCATGCGGGCCGCTGCCGCGCCCAGCGCCGGCGTTTGGCAACAACGCTGGGAACAAGCGGTCAGCGCCCTGGGCGTGCCGCTCTTTAGGCTGCCCAGCGGGGCCGGGCACGACGCCATGAAGCTGCACGAGATCATGCCGCAGGCCATGCTCTTTGTGCGTGGCGAAAACGCCGGCATCAGCCACAACCCACTCGAATCCACCACCAGCGATGACATGCAACTGGCGGTCGAGGCTTTTACCCATGTCTTGCACCAGATTGAGAGCGAAACCCGATGAGCCAAGCCACCACCTATGCCCAACTCGACGCATGGATCGACCAGCACTTTGACGAGCAGGTCAAACTGCTGCAAGAACTGGTGCGCGTGCCCACCGATTCGCCCCCGGGCAACAATGCCCCGCATGCCGAGCGCACCGCCGAGTTGTTCAAAGGCTTTGGCTTTGACGCCGAAAAGCACCCGGTGCCGGAAGATGTGGTCAAACAGCACGGCCTGCAAAGCATCACCAACCTGATCGTGCGCCGCCCCTATGGCCCGGGCGGCCACACCATCGCGCTCAATGCCCATGGTGACGTCGTGCCGCCGGGCGAAGGCTGGACCCACGACCCCTATGGCGGCGAGATCGTCGACGGCAAGATGTATGGCCGTGCGACCGCCGTGAGCAAATGCGACTTCACCACTTTTGCCTTTGCCGTGCGCGCCCTCGAAGCAGTGGCCAAGCCCAAGCAGGGTCAGATCGAGTTGCACTTCACCTACGACGAAGAGTTCGGCGGTGATCTGGGACCGGGCTGGTTGCTGTCCAAAGGCTTGACCAAGCCCGATCTGATGGTGGCGGCCGGGTTCTCGTATCAGGTCGTCACGGCCCACAACGGCTGCCTGCAACTGGAGGTCACGGTGCAGGGCGAAATGGCGCACGCGGCCATTCCCGACAGCGGCATCGACGCGCTGCAAGGCGCCACGCACATCCTGGGTGCCCTGTATCAACTCAATGCTGAATACCTCAAGGTCAGCTCCAAGGTCGAGGGCATCACCCACCCCTATCTGAATGTGGGCCAGATCAGCGGTGGCACCAACACCAATGTGATGCCCGGCAAAGTGGTCTTCAAGGTGGATCGCCGCATGATTCCCGAAGAGAACCCCGCCGAGGTCGAGGCGTCTTTGCGCCAGACCATCGCGCAGGCCGCCGCCAGCTTTAAGCCCCCGCGTGGCGGTCACACGCTCAAGGTCGATGTGCGACGCATGCTGCTGGCCAATGCCATGGTGCCGCTGGCGGGCAATCAGCCGCTGGTGCAAGCCATCCAGCGCCACGGCCAGGACCGCTTTGGCGAGCCGATCCCGGCGGTGGGCACCCCCCTCTACACCGATGTGCGCCTGTATGTCGAGCGCGGCATCCCCGGCGTGATCTATGGCGCCGGTCCGCGCACGGTGCTGGAGAGCCACGCCAAGCGCGCCGACGAGCGACTCGACCTGAATGATCTGCGCCGCGCCACCCAGGTGATGGCGCGGGTTTTGTGCGATTTGCTGAGATCCCGCTGAACCGCCCCTTTTTGGTGCATTCAGGCCCCGCTGGCCCCTGAGCCACCGGGGCTTTTTGTATTTTTTGGGTCCAGTCTAGACACGCCCTCTTTATATCTAATTAATTTAAATAAAATCATACTAAAGCATATATAATGACTTTCGGTCATCGTATTATTAATCCTATCGGGTTCTGGAATGAGAAAAGTGTTGCGCGTTTTTTGTGTGGCGGTCGGGGTCGGTATGGGCTGGTGCGCCCAGGCGCAAACATTGAATGCACCCGTGCCAGTGCCAGTGCCCAACTCGCCGGCGCGAGGTATCGAGTTCTCGGCGTTTGAGATCAGGCCCGGCGATGGCCACCTGCGGGGGGTGATCCAACGCTGGGCCACAGACAGCGGTTGGTCCTTTGAGCCCCAACACTGGACCTTGCCGCGCGACATTCCCTTGGCCGGTCGCGCCTCTTTCGAGAGCAACGACTTTCGCATGGCGGTGCGCTGGTTGATGCGCTCGACCCTGCAAACCGATATGCCGGCCCAGGCCTGCTTCTACTCCAATTTTGTGGTTCGCGTCATCAGCCTGCAAGAGAACTGCGTGCGCACCCTGAGTCAGGAATAAGTTCATGCGTTTTATTTTTTCCAAACCTTCGCGAGTCACCCTCGGGGTGCTGTGTGCATTTGCGCTGGGTATGGCGGGTTGCGCCAGCAGGCCCATTGATACAGCGGAGGCCAGTCCGCATGCTCAAGTCAATGACGAATTGGCCAGCCAGATTCAAAAGCACCGGCAATTGGTGTTGTCGGCCTACGAGAAGAAACAAGATGTCGACCAGCCCTGGCTGGCCGGCAACTCGGTGCCCTTGCCCAAGGAAGTCAGGCTGCCCAAGGTCATGATGACCCGCTTCAACCTGAAAGAAAACCAGGCCGACGTCTTGGGTGACATACCCGTCACCCTGGTCACCCCCGAGTGCAACCCCAAAGAGTTCACACTGAAACGCTTTGCGGTTTGCATCACCGCGCTCATCGGGGTGCCGGTGTATGTGCGCCCCGACGCCATGCTGCCCATCTCTCAATTCACCACCCGGCGCAGTGGCGGTGCGGCCCCTGCCGCCGCCCCCACCAGCGGCAAACCCGATCTGATGTCGGTGGTGCCGGTGGATATCACGCTGAACCGCCTGCTTGAATTGGCCAATTCCACCTGGGATGTCCACCACCGCCTGCTGGAGGACGGCAGCATCGAAATTTACCGGCTGGAAACCCGGGTCTTGCGCCTGAAAGCCCTGGCCCAGAAAAACCCCTCCAGCGTGCGCATCTCGAGTGGCTTCAATCAAGAGTCGGTGGTCAGCATCGACAGCACGTCCACCGACGCGCTGGCCGACATGAAGCAATCGCTGCTGAGTCTGGGCACCATGGCCGGTTCGGTGGACATCAACCTCAATACCAAGGCGGCCCTGGTCACCGACACGCCCGAGGCCATCGCCCGCATGGAGACCTTCATTGAGCAAGAGAACAAGCGGCTGACGCGGCGCATCTCGATGGTCATCGATCAGATTTTTGTCACCAATGAAACCAAGCGCGAGCTCTCGATCGACTGGCAACTCATCGGTACCCGGCTGGGCCGACAGATCAACTTGAATGGCCCCACCACCCTGGCCACCGATGTCGCGGCCAGGGGCGCGCTGCTCACCACGCCCAAAGGCGGCAACTCGGCCACCACCAACAGCCAGCTGGTGCTGCAGGCGCTGGCCGAACAAGGCTTTACGGTCACGCGCCGCTCGTTCCCGATCAGCGCCCTCAATGGCAGCACGGTCAGCGTCGGCTTGCCGACGATTTTTGATTACGTGCAGTCGGTGCAAAGCAATACCGTCTCGACCACCGCCGGGGGCACGTTCTCGGCCCCCACCATCGTGCAGCGCGAAGACCGCTTCGGGGTTTTCCTGAACTGCACGCTCGAGGCACAAGACAGCGGGGAAATACTCGCCTCCATTTCACTGTCTGACCGCAGCGGCACACTGACGCCCTACACCGTGTCGGTGGCGGGCAACAACAACACCGTCCAGCAGCGCCACATCACCGAAGCCACCATGATCAACCGCACGGTCTTGCGCACCGGGGTGACGCAGTTGGTGGGCGGGTTGGAAGAGGCCGCGCGCGATAGCACGGAACGCCGCCTGGGCCCCGATGCACCCATCGCCTTGGGCGGGTCTGACTCGCGCAACCAATCGGGCCGTCGCATCATCTTGTTGGTCACCGCCTTTGCCGAGGACGGGGTATGAGCCAAGACCTGCCCAGCCCCGGCACACCCCCAAGCGGGGCGGGTTGGCGCGGGCGGCTGGAAATACGCTGGGTCAGCCAGTGGCTGGAGCACCCATGGGTGCGGCGGCTGAAGGCCCACTTGAAGCCGACACAGATCTACAGCATCCCGGAGGTCAGCCTGCTGCAACAAGGCAACAAAAGCCTGGCGATGGGGCTGGAGTGGAGGAGCATCATTGCGGCCGGCCCGAAGGCCGGTCGACAGATCGCCGCCCAAAGCGACGCCACCCACATGATCGAATACCTGGGGCAATGTGTGGGCTTGGGTCGCATGCCCCCTACCGATGCCAAGGTCATACCCATCGCGCTGGCGGTGATGGTGATCCGCATGCTGCAGACCGAGCGCACGGTGGTGGTGTTGCACCTTCCCGAACAGGCCAAGTTATGGGCCATGACGGTCAACCACCGGCGCCCCTATGGCAAAGAGGCCTTGCTGTCTTATGACGAGTTGCAAGCCTGGCTGGAAGACAACGCCGCCTCCTTTGTACACATTCACTCTGATCTTGCCCCTGAAGACCTGCAAGCTTTTTACTCTCCTGATCGCATCTTCCCCCTGTCGCTCGAGCAGGCCTTGAAGTCACAGGTGTTTCGGGCCGACCAATTCATCTCGCTCAAACGCCTGAACCTGATTCAGTTGTTGCGCCAATACCCGGCCCTGAAGTGGGGCCTGGTGGTGGTGGTGGGGTGGATTCTGGCCGACTACGGGATAGACGCCTACAAAGACTATCTGGCCGGGCAACGTGAGGTACAGCGCCGTGTGATGCTGGAAAAAGAAGCCCCCGAGATGCTTTGGCAAAGGCAAATCAAGGCACTGCTTGACAAACTGCCCGAACCCAACGCCGAGAGCATGCAGGCCATGTTGACCTCGATGAATGATCTGCCGGTGTCGGTGCGGGGCTGGCAGATCAATCGCCTGCTGTGCCAAGAGAAAATCGATGCTGAAAAATCAGGCACCCTGATGGCGCGCGCCCCTGTGGACTCGGGCGAGGGCCAACTTTGGAATTGCACAGCCACCTACAGCAGCAAGCCCAATGCCCCGTCTGCCACCTATGCCGAATTGCTGAAGGAACTGCCCGGCGCCTATGAGGTGCACTGGAAGCCGCTGAAGAACTTCGAGCTGAGCTGGAGCCATCGCCGCACGGTGCAGGCCCTGGACCCCAAAGGCTTGGGCCAGGCAGCAGCCCAAACCCTGGCCTTGTCCAGCCTGTTGCAAGAATGGTCGACACAGCTGCAGGTGACTGGCGATATGAAATGGCAAGCCCTGCCCATGCCTGCCGTGAGGCGCAGCGACGGCTCTGACGCACCCAAACCCAAAAGCACCGAATTGCCGGTGTACAGCGCCCTCAGCCTGAGTGGCAGACTCGACCAACTCAGTCAAGCCATCGATGCCTTGCCCGCCGACTGGCGCAGCATTGAACTCAGCTTCAGCCCTGCCATCTCTGGCCAGACCGGCAGCAGCGACGCACAGTGGCCCAGCGCCACTTTCTCGTTGAAGGGGGTCGTGTATGCCACGCAATGAGCTTGGGCGCATATTGCTGTTGGCCCTTAGCCTGGCATGGCCCTGGTGTGTGGGCGCGCAGGCTGCTGCCAAGGTGACGCTGGGCGATTTGCTTTCAGGGCAAAGGCCACCTGCCCTGACATCGACTCAAGTGGCGCCCATCCAAATCGGTTCTGGGCAGCCCGGTTCCGCGCGCGGTGAAGCCGCGCCGGGACTGGCCAGCGAGGTGTTGGGTGTCTACGGGACCGAGGCGAAACGGCGTGTGGTGCTGCGACACCACGACACGACCTACCCCGGCTTGCTGCTGGGTGAGGTCACCCCACTGGGGCGGCTGGTGAAAATTGACGGGCTGTGCGCCGAATTCAAGCGGACGGGGCTTGTGAACAATGGCCAGCGCCTGTGCCTGAACCCCGAGTCTTTTTACGCCCAATCAGGGGCCAATGATTCGGGCGCGGCGCCCGTTTACACCGAATACAGCCTGCCCACCCCGCCGGCCGGTTCGGCCCCCGTGGCCGTCCCCAATGTCTTGGCCGTGTTGCCGGTCGCCACTGGCGGCACAGGCGGCACCGGAGCGGTCGCGCCAGAGGCGGCCGCTGCCCCGTCGGCCCCCGCCGTGGGCGGTTTGGCCCCCAACCCTGCGAGTGGCAAACCATGACCATGCCGGACCCCGCCACGCAACCCACGCCACCCTCGGCCACTGAAGGGGTGCTGGGCCTCTCCAGGGTGGGGGTGCCCCTGATCGGCCTGCGCAATCGGGCGACTGCCCCGGCGGCCAACACAGCGGGTGCACCGCTTGCCCCGGGCCATACACCCGCCTGGCTTGCGCCAGGACAAAAGCCGGCCAACCCCGCCTTGGCCCTGCTGCGGGTGAGTGGCACCCCAGTCAGGGGGCTGGAAGACCTGGTGAGCAAGGTCAGTTTTTATGAGTGCCTGAACGAGGCCCTCGGCCTGGCGCACTACTTGTCTTACGCCATTGCCGTGGTGTCGCTAGACCGCGAGAAACACCTGTGCGGGCTCTTGTTGGCGCCCACCGTCATGGAAGAAGACCTGGTGGCAGTCTTGCAGGTCTTGCCCAAATCGGGCTGGAAACTGGCCGAGGGCGATAACGCCTGGAGCGTCGAGCACAACCTGCTGGTGTCGGTGGCGCAGGGGCATGTGCGCGACAACCGCATCGAACAAATCAGGTTGATGAGCAAAGACCAGAGCAAGGCGACGCTGTGGAACACCTTTCTCAACATCATCCAATGGGGGTTTGACAACCACGCCAACGACATCGATTTCGTATTGCGCCACGAAGAAGCCATGTCATGTGTGGCCTTCAAGATCGACGGCCTGTACCTCTACCCCGATCGCTGGCAATTGCCCACCCGCACGCTGATGCAGGCGCTGGGCATCGCCTACCAGTATGGCGACGGCGGCAACGACCCCACCTTCAACCCCAATATCGAGCAACAGTGCCTGATCGATGTCGAGCTGAGCAATCAGGAACGGGGGCGTTTGCGCTGGTCGGGCATGCGCATCGACGGGGGCTGCATCGTCACCACCCGCTTGCAAAAGTTGTCATCGGTGTCGCAAATCAAAACCCTGGAATCGGCCGGATACCTGCCTGCTCAAATTCAGATGTTTGAAAACGCCCTGAACAACCACGGCGGCATGCTGGTGTTGTCGGGCACGGTGGGCACGGGCAAAAGCCTGACGCTGTCGGTGCTGATGTCGATGTTGCCCAAAGACCGCAAGATCATCTCGCTGGAAGACCCGGTGGAATTTCTGATCCCCAACGTGCATCAGCGCACCGTGGTGCGCGACATGCTGTCGCAGGATGATCGCGATTTTGCTGCTGCCGTGCGCGCCCTGTTGCGCAGCGCCCTGGATGGGCTGCTGTTTGGCGAAGTTCGCGATGTGCCCGCCGGCAAGGTGGTGCGGGCGGTTCTTGAGTCGGGGCACGACATTTACACCACCGTTCACGCGCGCGACGCGCTGGGTATTTTTGCCCGCTTGAGCTCGCCGGAGATCAACATACCGCTGGATGTGCTGGCCGCGCCGGGCAGCGTCAAGCTGTGCGTCAACCAGGCCCTGATTCCGCGCCTTTGCCCGCATTGCGCCCTCGACCACCGGGCGGCGGGCATAGACGCCGACTACCTCAAGATGTTTGGCCACCTCTACGATGTCGGCCCAGAGCAACTGCTGTTTCGCAATGAAAAGGGTTGCGCGAAGTGCCAGAGCAAAGACCTCAGCCAGTTCAATGGCTATTCGGGCCGCAGCGTGGCGGCCGAAATGCTGGTGCCCGACATTGAGCTGTCGCACTGCATCATGAATGGCAGCCGTTTCGACCAGGCGCAGTGGTGGTCGCGCCAATCGGATGGCCGCATCGACACGCTTGAACTGGCCGGGAAATCGACCATGCAGGTGGCCCTGACGAAAGCCTGTATGGGCTGGCACGACGTGCGAGACATCGAACGACGCTTCACCAGTTTTGAAAATCTGTTGTGGCAAAAGCAGCATCAAAAAGCAGCCGCGCGCCAAAGTTTTCGAAAGGAGGCATCATGATTGCGTTAACAATGACCTTTGCGCAACGCTGGGCTTGTTGGCAGTTCAGTTCGCAGCGGGCCGCCTACTACGAAGACCTGGCCATGCTGATCGATTCGAGCCATATGCGCTTGCTCGATGTGTTCCGCCTGGATGGCGAACGCTTTGGCAATGAACCGCGCGGCGTGCTCTCGCGCTTGTGGGAAGAACGATTCATCGTTTACGGGGCCGACTTGGCCAGCGCCTGGTCGGGCACCCTGCCCGACCTGGAGATATCGGTGTTGCGGGTGCAGTCGAACACCGGTGACAAAGCCATTTCAAACACCTTGCGCGAGATGGCACGCATGGCACGATTGTCGCAGCGCATCTTGCAACAGGCCGTGGCCACCCTGCTGGTGGGGATGGTGACGGTGTCGCTGGCCTCGGGCATGGTGCTGATCATGATTCCGTGGACGGTGAGTGTGATCAGAGAGTCGCTGGATATTCCTTTCGAGTTTTGGGGACCTGTGGGCAAGATTCTGGTCTCAATAGGCCGCTGGGCCGAGGAATGGCGATGGGCCGTCTTGGTGGCCCTGGGTGCGTTCGCCTTCGGCTTGTCGCAGCTGCAACGCTGGACCGGGCGCTGGCGCGCCTGGTGCGATGAGAAGCTGATCGGCATCAACACCCTGCGCGACCTGATGGCCATGCGGCTGTTGCTGATGCTGGGCACCCTGACATCAAGCCAGAGCGGCAGCCCGCAAACCCTGGAAGACGCCTTGCAACAAATGATGCGCAGCGCCCCCAACCCCTGGGTGTGGTGGCGACTGGACCAGATTCTGTACCGCGTGGTGGTGAGCGGCGCCACCGATTCGTCGGTGTTCAATACCGGTTTGCTGCCGCGTGAAATTTACTGGCGCATGCGCGATGTGGAAGAGGGCCAGGGGCTGGCCAAAGCCTTTCGCGCCACCAGCGATTACATCCAAGAGCTCATGTTGCCGCGCCTGATGGTGCGCCTGACCATCATCCGCTGGATGATGATCGTGCCCTCTTTGCTGATCGGCATGGGGGTGATGGGCCTGATTCAAGTGACGAATTTTGAGATGAAGTCCGCCAGTCTCAACTACCTGACATCAACCAATCGATGATTTTTTGAAAGGGAAAACCATGAAAAGCGTTCAATCATTTTTTAAGCCCCGGGATCAGTGGCGAGCATGGCTGAACCGCCATGTACCGGTCCTGAGCACACCGCTCAAGAGCCCACGGCACATAGGGCAAGGCGGCTTCACCCTGGGTGAGTTGTTGCTGGTGCTGGTGATCATCGGTGTGCTGGCGGTGATAGGCTTCAGATCTGTGCAGCCCATCATCATCAGCGGCCGGGTGGAGGCGTCCGCCACAGACCTTAACAATGCCGTGCAGCGCATCGTCAGCGCGGCCAATTCGAGTGGGGCAGGGGCAACTGTGTCCTATTCGGGCTTTACCACCACTCAGTTGATTCCATTCCTGAGTTCATCCAATGTGTACAGGACGACGGCAAGCACCATCAACCACCGCCTCTCCACAGGGTCCGCACCCACAGTCGTTGCGGCGTCTGCACTCTCCAACGCTGCATTGCAGATCACCTTCGCTCAAGTGCATGACGCAGCCTGCGTGGATTTAACCAGCCTCTTGCAAACGGCGGCCGTGATCGTCTCGGTCAATGGCACATCTGTGAAAGACTCTACTTTGGCAACACCGACGGTATACAACGGTGTGACTGCTGCGACCAGTTGCACTTCTGGTTCCACCAACTCATTGGTCTTTACTTTCCAGTAAATTGTGATGAAACCTGGCGGGGTTCCCTATTCCCCTCGCCCTGAAGGGCGAGGGGGAAAAGGCGTGCGATGGCGTGGTTTTGCCCTGGCCGAGTTGTTGTTGTACATCGTCATCGCCACTTCCTTGGCGGTATCGGTCATCCGGTCTGTGAAACCGCAAAAAGTCGTCGAGAACAACGCCGCCAAAATATTGATCGATGGCCTGGAAAACCTGATGCTGGCGCATCAATTGAGCAAACCCAGCTGCAACGACCAGGTCTATGCACTTGACGTCACCTATAAGGCGGTGGCTGAGTGGTGCTGGCTTTTTGTGCCTGACCCGGTTAACAATCTATATCCGTATCCGACTTCACCAATAGATACATTTCAAGCAGACAAAGTCTATACCTACTATCCCACCCGATTTCTGAGTGACTTCTGGGGCGACCAAAATGGCTGGAACCCTCGCCAGGGCAACTATGTGACTTTTTCGGGCACCTCGGTGACCCTGAATGCCATCAATGGCTTCATTCAATTGAGCGTACAACCCAGTAAACAGCAGCTTTTAGCCAATTATGACCTGTGCATGGATTTCATGGACAACCTGATCAAAAAAGTCACTGGCAAGGGCTATTACATGGTGATGCAAACGCCTTGGGGTCAATCGATGTTTGGCAGAAATGCGCTGGAACACAAAGGCATGCTTGCAAATATAATTAATTCTTATGATCCCACTACAAATAGCCAAAATTCAGAAATTGCCCGCACTAATAGAAATTACTGTCTACAATCGCCCCCCGATTACTACAATTCGGCCAATAGAAACGCGCTGGTTTTCTACCTGGGGGTGCGCTCTTGAATGTGCTCACAGAGTTATTGCTGGCCATACTCATCTCTGCCCTGTTGGCGGCGAATACCGTGGTGCAAACCAACCAGACCACCAACGAGACTGCGGCCATTGCGGTGGGTGCCTACCTGACGTCTGTGGCCGGCGCGGTGGCACGCTTCGCGCAGGCCAATGGCGGTGCCGCCCCGGGGGGCTTGAATGTTCTCAGTACACCCGGCGGTTTGGGTTTGGGCAGCAATATCCCTGCCGGCAACGGCACACCCGTGATCGGCGTCAGAGACATTGTGACTGGCAGCGCGGCCGGCACCATCTCCTCGACCGTGGCCTATGCCTGCACACCTCAGCCGATGAGCATCCGGCAGGTGAATACCGACGCCAAGGGGCGCGACAGTTTGGTCAATTTGGCCATCTTGAGCATGGCCGGCGGCGGGGCCAGGAGCTACAGCGCTAACCCCAACGTGATCTTCGGGGCATTCGGAAGATTGGATTTGGGGACCACCGTTGTGGGGGGCAATGGGATTTTATGTGCCTGGAAAAATGTCTATAACGCTGACCTGATGAAGCCTGTGAAGACCGATGGTTCGGCAAATTCACTTGCTTGTGGCGCACTCAACACGTATCAAATTGTTTTTAGTTCGACAGCTCGTATACCCGTTTATTGCAATGGCTTCAACCAATGGAAAGGTTTGAATGAGCCACCCTAATACCTCAAACTCGCCCCAAGCAACCCTGGAGGGCGCCTTCACCCTGCAACGGCGTGATTTTGTGCTTTCGGTGGGTAGTTTGGCCCTGA
>JBEAZY010000145.1:0-8626 GCA_041159205.1 Pseudomonadota bacterium | reverse complement strand
TTGGACGGTGGCCGCTTCGCCACCTCGGACCTGAACGACTTGTACCGACGCGTGATCAACCGCAACAGCCGTTTGCGCCGCCTGCTCGAGCTCAAAGCGCCCGAGATCATTGCGCGTAACGAAAAGCGCATGCTGCAAGAGGCGGTCGAGTCGCTGCTGGACAACGGTCGCCGTGGCAAGGCCATGACCGGCGCCAACAAGCGCGCCCTCAAGTCGCTGGCCGACATGATCAAAGGCAAGAGCGGCCGTTTCCGCCAGAACCTGCTGGGCAAACGCGTCGACTACTCGGGCCGCTCGGTCATCACCGTGGGCCCGACCCTGAAACTGCACCAGTGCGGTCTGCCCAAGCTGATGGCGCTGGAACTCTTCAAGCCCTTCATCTTCAGTCGCCTCGAGGCCATGGGCATCGCCACCACCATCAAGGCGGCCAAGAAAGAGGTCGAATCCGGCACCCCCGTGGTGTGGGACATCCTCGAAGAGGTCATCAAAGAGCACCCGGTCATGCTCAACCGTGCACCCACGCTGCACCGTTTGGGCATCCAGGCCTTTGAGCCCATCCTGATCGAAGGCAAGGCCATTCAGCTGCACCCCCTGGTCTGCTCGGCCTTCAACGCCGACTTTGACGGTGACCAGATGGCCGTTCACGTGCCGCTGTCGGTGGAAGCGCAAATGGAAGCCCGCACCCTGATGCTGGCTTCCAACAACGTGCTGTTCCCCGCCAACGGCGAGCCCTCCATCGTGCCCTCGCAAGACGTGGTGCTGGGCCTGTACTACGCCACCCGCGAGCGCATCAACGGCAAAGGCGAAGGCATGGTCTTCACCGACGTCGCCGAAGTGCAGCGTGCCCTCGATGCCGGCGTGGTCGAGCTGACCGCCAGGATCAGCGTGCGCCTGGTCGAATGGAACAAGAACAAGGACACCGGTGAATTCGAGCCCAGCACCTCGCTGGTCGAGACCACCGCCGGCCGTGCCCTGCTGTCCGAGATCCTGCCCAAAGGCCTGCCCTTTGCCGTGCTCAACAAGGCGCTGAAGAAGAAAGAAATTTCGCGCCTCATCAACGCCTCCTTCCGCAAGTGCGGCCTGAAAGAAACCGTCGTGTTCGCCGACAAGCTGCTGCAAAACGGCTTCCGCCTGGCCACCCGCGCGGGCATCTCGATCGCCATCGACGACATGCTGGTGCCGCCCGAGAAGCAAGCCATCATCTCCGACGCCGAAAAAGAGGTCAAGGAAATCGAACAGCAGTATGTGTCCGGTCTGGTCACGGCGGGTGAGCGCTACAACAAGGTCGTGGACATCTGGGGCAAGGCCGGTGACGCCGTCTCCAAGGTCATGATGGACCAGCTGCGCAAAGAGAAAACCACCGACCGCCACGGCAAGGAAGTCGAGCAAGAGTCCTTCAACTCGATCTACATGATGGCCGACTCCGGCGCGCGCGGCTCTGCCGCCCAGATCCGCCAGTTGGCCGGCATGCGCGGCCTGATGGCCAAGCCCGACGGCTCCATCATCGAGACCCCGATCACGGCCAACTTCCGCGAAGGCCTGAACGTGTTGCAGTACTTCATCTCGACCCACGGTGCCCGCAAAGGCCTGGCCGATACCGCTTTGAAGACCGCCAACTCGGGCTATCTGACCCGTCGCCTGGTCGACGTGACCCAGGACCTGGTCGTCACCGAAGACGATTGCGGCACCTCCGAAGGCCAATTCATGCGCGCCATCGTCGAAGGCGGTGAAGTCATCGAATCGCTGCGCGAACGCGTGTTGGGCCGTACCGCTGCCGAAGACATCCTGCACCCCGAGAACCGCTCGGTGCTGGTCCCGGCTGGCGAAATGCTGGACGAAGACGCCATCGACATCCTCGAACAATTCGGGGTCGACGAAGTCAAGGTCCGCACGGCGCTGAACTGCGAAACCCGCTTTGGCCTGTGCGCCAAGTGCTATGGCCGCGACCTGGGCCGTGGCGGCCTGGTCAACATCGGCGAGGCCGTCGGCGTGATTGCCGCCCAGTCCATCGGCGAGCCCGGCACACAGCTGACGATGCGCACCTTCCACATCGGTGGTGCCGCTTCCCGCGCCGCCATCGCCTCCAGCGTCGAGGCCAAGTCCAACGGCGTGATCGGCTTCAACAGCACCATGCGCTACGTCACCAACTCCAAAGGTGAGTTGGTGGTGATCGCCCGTTCCGGTGAAATCGTCATCCACGACGACAACGGCCGCGAGCGCGAGCGCCACAAAGTGCCCTACGGTGCCACCCTCACCGTCAAGGCCGACCAGCAGATCAAGGCGGGCACCATCCTGGCCAACTGGGACCCGTTGACCCGCCCGATCATCACCGAATTCGCCGGCCAGGTGAAATTCGAGAACGTCGAGGAAGGCTTGACCGTGGCCAAGCAGGTGGACGAGGTCACCGGCTTGTCGACCCTGGTCGTGATCGACCCCAAGCGCCGTGGCGCGGCCAAGGTGGTGCGTCCGCAGGTCAAACTGATCGACGCCAGCGGCAAGGAAGTCAAGATCCCCGGCACCGACCACTCGGTGACGATCGGCTTCCAGGTCGGCGCGCTGATCCAGGTGCGCGATGGCCAGGACGTGGGCCCCGGCGAAGTGCTGGCCCGCATCCCCATCGAAGGCCAGAAGACCCGCGACATCACCGGCGGTCTGCCGCGTGTGGCCGAGCTGTTCGAAGCCCGCAGCCCCAAAGACAAGGGCATCCTGGCCGAGATGACCGGTACCGTGTCCTTCGGCAAAGAGACCAAAGGCAAGGTTCGCCTGCAAATCACCGACCCCGAAGGCAAGGTGTGGGAAGAACTGGTGCCCAAGGAGAAGAACATCCTGGTCCACGAAGGCCAGGTGGTCAACAAAGGCGAGAGCATCGTCGACGGTCCGGCCGACCCGCAAGACATCTTGCGCCTGCTGGGCATGGAAGAACTGGCCCGCTACATCGTGGACGAAGTGCAAGACGTCTACCGCCTCCAGGGTGTGAAGATCAACGACAAGCACATTGAAGTGATCGTGCGCCAGATGCTGCGCCGTGTGGTGGTCGAGAACTCGGGTGACTCGAACTACATCGCCGGTGAACAGGTCGAGCGCTCCGAGATCCTCAACACCAACGAGGCGCTGCAGGCCGAGGGCAAACTGCCCGCCACCTACAGCAACCTGTTGCTGGGCATCACCAAGGCATCGCTGTCTACCGATTCGTTCATCTCTGCGGCTTCCTTCCAGGAAACCACCCGCGTGCTCACCGAAGCGGCCATCATGGGCAAGCGCGACGAACTGCGCGGCTTGAAAGAGAACGTCATCGTCGGTCGCCTGATCCCTGCCGGCTCCGGCATGGCCTATCACAAGGCCCGCAAGGAAAAGGACCAGATGGACGAAGCCGAACGCCGCGCCATCGCCGAAGCCGAAGCCGCCGAATTGGCCGCCGACCAAGCCGCCGCCAGCAGCAGCGAAGCCGACGCCTGACCATTAATTGGGGTCTGACCCCAATTAATGGTTGGAAATTGGGGTCAGACCCCAATTTCCTGCCCCCCATTACACTTGGGGTATGTTTGAGTCGGGTTGGTTCTGGGCCGCTTGTGCCCTCTCTGTGTTCTGGGCCTTGGGTGCATACAACCGCCTGGTGCGTTTGCGTGCCCAGGTCGGAGTGCGTTATGCCGAGCTGATGGCGGTGTTGACGGCGCAGACCGATTTGGCCCGTCAGACCTTGTCAGATGCCGCTGCCGACCCTGATCTGCAACGGCGGGCCTCTAACGACGCGATCCATGTGGCCGCTTGTTGGCGACGACTCAACGCCACTTCTGCCCAGGCCAGCGTGGCATTGGCGCGCATGCAAGAGCACTGCCTCTTGCCGCAGTCGGCCCAAGAGCTGAGCGTGGCCTGGCAAGCGTTCGAATCGGTGTGGGACGAGCTCAAGGTGTCGCCCTGGGGTTTGTTGCCCGAGCCGGTGCGCCAGCAGTGGCAGGAAAACCGCCTCTTGGCCCAACCCTTGAGGCGTGCATTCAATCAGGCCATCGACCAATACAACCACGCGATCGTGCAATGGCCGGCTTGGCTGCTTGCCCGCAGTTTTCAATTTCAGCCGGCCCAGGGGCTGCCAGACCCGGCATGACCGAGGCCCTGTCCCTGGCCACCCAGTTGCACTGGTCTGCGCGTGGCTTGCAGGCGGTGGCGTCAGGGCAATCCAGCACCGAGTGGCTGAGTCAGTGTCCTGCCGCGCTGCGGCCGGGGGTGCAGGCGATTTTGCTGGCCGCCCTGCGCCATCTGGGCCTGGCGCGCGCGCTGCGCCAGCAAATGGTGCCCAAACCCCCTGCGCCTGCGGTCGATGCCCTGCTCAGTCTGAGCCTGGCGCTCTTGGTCCAAGACCCGCCCATGTACCCCGAGCACACCTTGGTCAGCCAGGCGGTCGATGCCGCCAAAAAAGAGCCCCGCATCCGAGCCCTGGCCCCGTTGATTAACGCCTGTTTGCGTCGCTTCATTCGAGAGCGATCGCCACTGATGAAGGGGGTCGAAAAAGACCTGACCGCGCAGCACAACCATCCGCTTTGGTGGATCCAGCAATTGCGCACCGATCACCCCACGGCGTGGGCCCGGATGCTGAGCCGGGCCCGCCAACGGCCCCCTTTGGTGTTGCGCCTGAACCTGCGGCGCACCGATATGCCGCGTTGGCTGGCGGGCTGTCGCGAAGCAGGTTTGCCGGCCGTGCCCTTGGGCGAGGCCGCCGTCTATTTGCCCGAGCCGGTGCCGGTCGCACAGATTCCGGGTTTTGAGGCCGGGGAGTGTTCGGTGCAAGACTTGGCGGCCCAAATGGCGGCCCCCCTGCTGCTGCAGGCTTTGGGGCCGGCACCGGGCGGGCAGCGCTGGCAGTTGCTCGACGCCTGTGCCGCGCCGGGCGGCAAAACCGCGCACTTGCTCGAAGCCGCCGATGCCGATGTGCTGGCCCTCGATGTCGACCCGCGCCGTCTGGCGCGGGTCCAAGAGAACCTGCACCGGCTGGGCTTGCAGGCGCACACCCGGGTGGCCGATGCCGCACGGCCCGACACCTGGGCCAGCCCGGGCCAGAGGTTTGACGGCATATTGCTCGACGCCCCCTGTTCCGCGTCGGGCATCGTGCGCCGGCACCCCGACATCCCCTGGTTGCGGCGCCCGCAAGACCTGCCCGCGCTGGCCCGGCAGCAAAAGGAATTGCTGCATGGTCTGTGGCCGGTGCTGCGACCGGGCGGGTTTTTGCTTTATGCCACCTGTTCGGTGTTCCGGATCGAGGGCGAGGCGCAGGTGCAAACGTTTGTTGCGCACAACACCGATGCCTTGCGCAAGCCCGCTCCGGGGCATTTGACCCCCGCCCTGGACGGCAAAGGGGTCAGGGTCGGGGACAATCCCGAATGTGAACCTGACGGATTTTTTTACGCTTTGTTGCAAAAATCGGGCTGAAGTCGCGCCAATGGGCCGCGCGTGGCTCAGGGGCTGGTCTTGGCTGGTCCTGGCGGGCTTGGTCTATGGTTTGGCCCTGTCTGGCGCGCGCGCCCAGGCCCGTCTCGAGGGCCTGTCGATCCAGACCACCGAGCAAACGGTGTTGTTGAGCGCCCAGTTGTTTTTTGAATTGCCCACCCCCGTGGAGGACGCCTTACAGCGGGGGGTGCCCTTGTTTTTCAGTGCCGAGGCCGGTGTGTACCTGGATCGCTGGTATTGGACCGATAAATTGCTGGCGCGGGGGCAGCGCTTTTGGCGCCTGTCGTACCAGCCGCTGACGCGCCGATACCGTTTGCAAAGCAGCCAGCAACCCATCGACAACTCGGGCCTGGGGGTGGGCCTGGCCCAAACCTATGACGCCCTCCCCGAGGCCTTGTCGGCTTTGCAACGCATCAGCACCTGGGCCTTGCCCACCGGGGCGCTGGATGACGCGGCCCGGCATCGGGTTGAATTCCGCTTCCGGCTTGAGCCCAGTGCCCTGTTGCGCCCCTGGCTGGTGGGCTCCAACGATGGCGAGTGGGGCTTGTCGGTGCAGCATCAGCAGACCTTCAAGGTGGGTGTCAGACCATGAGCCAAGCACCCGAAACATTGGCCAGTGTCTTGCAGCGGGGCTTGCCGCGCTGGGTCTGGCTGGTGGGTTTAAGTGTCATGCTGGCGCTGGGCCTGGTGCTCTTTTTTCTGCTTATGCAGGCCACAGACCGGTGGGAGAGTTACGCCCGCCACCTGCCGGTGTTGTTCGCCCTGAACATCGGCCTGGCCGTCTTGTTGCTGGGGGTCATTTTGGCCATCGTGTGGCGCTTGACCATGCGCTGGCGCCAGGGCAAATTTGGCAGCCAGTTGCTGCTGAAGCTGGCGTTCATCTTCACCCTGGTCGGATTTTTGCCGGGTTTGCTCATTTATTCGGTGTCCTATCAGTTTGTTTCGCGTTCGATTGAAGCGTGGTTCGATGTCAAGGTGGAAGGGGCGCTCGACGCGGGCCTGAATCTGGGGCGCGCCACATTCGACACACTGGCCCAGGATTTGGGCAGCAAAACCGATGGCGCGGCGATGCAACTCAGCGAGCTGACCGACACGCAGGCGGTCTTGGCGCTCGAGCGCATACGCAGCCAGTTGGGGGCCCAGGAGGTGGTGTTGTGGACGCTCTCGGGCACACCTTTGGGCAGTGCCGCGCAGTCGAAATATGTGATCAAGACCGAGCGACCATCGGCGGCGGCTTTGCGCCAGTTGCGCAACCAGGGGGTGTGGACGCGACTTGAGGGCCTGGAAGAAAACGCCACGGGGGCCCGGGTGCGGGCCTTGGCTCTGGTGCCGTCAGGGCGCATCGACAGCATGAACGAACCCCGGGCATTGCAGGTGACGATTGATCTGCCACCCACCCTGGTGGACAACGCCTTGCTGTTGCAACAAGCCAACCGGGAATATCAAGAGCGGGCCTTGGCCCGCACATCGCTGCGTCAGATGTACATCGGCACGCTCACGCTGAGTCTGTTTCTCTCGGTGTTTGCCGCCGTTTTGCTGGCTGTGGTGTTGGGCAATCAATTGGCGCGGCCCCTGTTGTTGCTGGTAGGCGGGGTGCGCGATGTGGCGGCCGGAGACCTTTCACCCAAGCCGGTGCTGTGGGGGCAAAACGAACTCGATGGCCTGACCCGCGCCTTTGCTGAAATGACCCGCCAATTGGCGGACGCCCGCAATACGGTGGAGCGCAGCATGGAACAAGCCAATCTGGCCCGCGCCAATTTGCAAACCATTCTGGACAACCTCACCGCCGGGGTGATCGTGCTGGACCCGCAGGGCCGCATTGTGTCGTGCAATCCGGGCGCAACACGCATCTTGCGCGTGCCCCTGGCGGCCCACGAGGGCCATGAGCTGGCGGGCATCGCCGGCATGGGTGAGTTCGGCCAGCAAGTCACACGCCAGTTCGAGACGCTGGCCGTCGAGCACCGCGACACCGGCATCGATCATTGGCAACAGTCCTTTGATTTGCCCATCGCCACCGCCCAACCCCGGGCCATCCCCATGGGCGAGTCCAACGACACGCTGACCTTGCTCGCGCGCGGGGCGATATTGCCCAATCTGGCCTGGCTGCTGGTGTTCGATGACATCTCGGAAATTGTGTCGGCCCAAAGGGCCCAGGCTTGGGGCGAAGTGGCGCGCCGTCTGGCTCATGAGATCAAAAACCCGCTCACCCCGATCCAACTGTCGGCCGAGCGCCTGGCGCTCAAACTCGAACCCAAACTGGCCGATGCCGACCGCGCTTTGCTCGACAAATCGGTGCGCACCATCGTCGATCAGGTGGACGCCATGAAACGCCTGGTGAACGAATTCCGCGATTACGCCCGTTTGCCGCAAGCCGAGTTGTCGCCGCTCAATCTGAATGCACTGATCCGGGACCTGTTGCAACTTTATTTGTCTGAACACCAGGCGGCGCCCGTGCGCTTGCAGCTCGATGAACAGGCGCCTGACATTTTGGGCGATGCCCAGCAGTTGCGGCAAGTGATCCACAATTTGTTGCAAAATGCGCTCGACGCCTGCGAAGGTCGACCTGCACCGGAAGTCAATTTGCTCACCCAATACAACCCCACCAGCCACCGCGTGCGACTGATCGTTCGCGATTCGGGCACAGGCTTCAACGAGGCCATCCTGAAGCGGGCTTTCGAGCCTTACGTCACCACCAAGCCCAAGGGCACGGGTTTGGGCTTGGCCGTGGTGAAGAAAATCGCCGACGAGCACCGGGCCCGCCTGGAGCTGAAAAATCTGGAGCACCTTGGTCAGGTGAGCGGCGCTCAAGTATCGTTATCATTCCAAACTCAGGCATCCAACGACAAAGGCTGACGGTTCTATGGCAAACATTCTTGTGGTCGACGATGAGTTGGGCATACGCGACTTGTTGTTTGAGATTCTCAATGACGAGGGTCATCAGGTGGATTTGGCCGAAAACGCAGCCCAGGCCCGGCACATTCGCGCCCAAGGGCGGCCCGACCTGGTCTTGCTCGATATCTGGATGCCCGACACCGACGGCGTGACCCTGCTCAAAGAGTGGTCGGCGATCGGTCAACTGGACATGCCGGTCATCATGATGAGCGGGCACGCGACCATAGAAACCGCTGTCGAGGCCACCCGCATCGGCGCCCTGGCTTTTCTGGAAAAGCCCATCACTCTGCAAAAA
>JBEAZY010000144.1:0-2747 GCA_041159205.1 Pseudomonadota bacterium | reverse complement strand
CGATCATCAGCGCCCTTTGCGGGTCGGTTTGAAGCACCTCGCAGGTTTTGAGCAAAGGCATGGGGTCGGGCTTTTTGCGGGGGTAGCTGTCGCCCCCGGTCACATGGTGGAAGTATGGGTCTAGCCCCTTGATTCGCAGCAACTCGCGGGCGAACGCTGCCGGCTTGTTGGTGACGCAGGCCAGTGACCAGCCCCATTGCTTCATTTGCGCCAGCCCTTCGACCACACCGGGGTAGATGCGGCTGTGCAGGCCGTTGTTGGCGCGGTAGTGGGCTTGGTAGAGCTGCCAGGCTTTTTCGTAGGTGGCTTCGGTGTGCTGGGCGTTGCCGGGCTTGGTTTGCAGATCCAAAGCACCACGGATCAAGTGCTCGCTGCCCCGGCCGATGAGCGTTTCGACCTGCTGTTGTGTGAGTGGCGGCAGGCTCAGGTCGGCCAGCATGGCGTTCAGGCTGACGGTGAAGTCAGCCAGGGTGTCGATGAGGGTGCCGTCGAGGTCGATGAGGGCGGCGTGGATGGGTGGGGGCATGGGGTTGGATGTTACTGAAGACTGAATTTTCCTTGACCTGCTGGTTGTCTTGCTGCAGTCTGCGGCTACCGATTTTCTGGTTTAGGCAAAAATGCACGTGGGTTCATTGGGCTTGACATTGATTTTGATTTGACTCAGAATGATTAATGCATTTATCATTTGATAGAAAATGAAAAATAAATTAATCATCATTGACGCCCTTGAGACCGCTCGCGAGTCGGCGGGCTTGACTCAGGCCGAGTTGGCGCAAAAGGCGGGCACATCCAGGGTGACGGTGGGTCGCATCGAGGCGGGCTTTGACCCCAAACTGTCGACTGTTTACGAGTTGGCCCGCGCATTGGGGCTGGAACTCACGCTGGTACCCAAGTCGCTGGCCGGCGAGGTACAGGCTTTTTTGCGTTCGGGTGGGCGTGCTTTGGCGCAACCTGTGGGGGCATCTGCGCCGCCTTCGGTGGTTGATTTGGCTGCAGTGGCTCGGGGGCGATCTGTCCTCACTGGCCAGTTGATGGCCAGTGAATCCACGGCAGGCCCGGTCGCTGTGACGCCGCCACCCGAAACAGTCCGGCGACACAACGAAATCACAAAAGCTTCTGCAGGCACACACACGCACAAGCGCCCCACGCTGACCGACGAGGCGGCCAAGCTGCTGGGGCTGGGCGCATACGCGGGTCCATCCAAAATGGGCCATGACCAGACATGAAAGCACCGGGCGTCATTCAGTACTTGCGCATGGTTTTGCATCACCCGCAGGGCGGTGTGGCGCCCATTGGGGTCGCTTCACAGTACGGCGACATCATGCGCATGTCGTTTGACCAGAGTTACATTGACAACCCGAACCGGCTGACTTTGTCCATGCAGTTTCAGGGCGACACCGATGAAAAGACGCGAGACATATTGAGCAGCCCACGCGATGTGCGTTTGGTACGCACAGATGGCCATTGGCCCAGCTTCTTGCAAAACCTCTTGCCCGAAGGGCACAACCGCACACGGCTGGCCACACAGCGGGGGTGCGCCGAGGAAGATGAGTTCGAATTGCTGGCGGCAGCCGGACACGACCTGACGGGTGCGCTGGAAGTCGAGCCCTTTGCCGCCGACACAGACATTCCTGCCGAGGTACGCCATTGGCACACCAGCATGGGGCTTGACGCGCTTGAGCCCGGCTTTGTCGAAGTGCCGACTCAGGATGCTTTCGCCATACCTGGCGTGGTGACCAAGTTTTCGGCCATCAAAGACGGGCGTCGCTATGTGGTCAAGCGCCATGGCGCAGCGGGCAGCCACATCATCAAAATACCGACCACCTCGCACCCCGATTTGGCGCTGAACGAGTACACGGGCTATTTGTTGTGCGACCATCTGGGGCTGAACTGTGCCCATGCCGAACTGGCCACACCGGCGGATGTGGATCTGCCTGAGCAGGTGGACTTTGACACAGTGCTGGTGGTAGAGCGTTTTGACCGTGCGCACGGGCGGCGTGTCCACATGGAAGAATTCACTCAGGCCATGGCTTTGCCGCCGAACAAGAAATACGGCACCGATTTGATCCAGGACTATGGCCGCATGCTCAGGCTGCTTAATCTGTATTCAGTGCGCCCGGTGGCCGATGTGGACGAGTTCCTGGGACGCATGGTGGCTTTCATTTTGATGGGCAACACCGACGCTCACTTGAAGAATTGGGCGCTGATTTTTGAGGACGGCGTTCAACCTGCCCTGGCCCCTCTGTACGACCCGGTGTGTGTCTCCAGTTTTTTTGCCGGTCAAAATGCAAGTACCTATGCCCAGAACCGTTACATCAACCAGACCCTTTGTGCGTTTGGTTGGGATCGAGTTGAAGAACTCATCCAGGCAGCAGGTTTGACCCGCAAGTCCCGTCTGTTGAAGAAATGCCGCGAGATGGTTAGGCGCGCTCAGGCCGATTGGCCTGCGCTGATGGATGGCTTCCCCACCCCTGTGGCGGTCAAAACAGAAATCATGGAACGATTGTGCGGCAAGGTGGCGATCGCGGCTTGATGGGGGCCATTGACCCATTGAGGGCCATGTCCCCATGGATGGCTTTACTTCAACCGCTCGTTTTGCGGGTAGAGGAATTTGCGGGCTTCGGCGTCGAGCTCGGTTTTGAAGACGTGGCGGCTTTTCAGCGCCTCGGCACGCTGCGCGGCAGGCCGGGCGTTGATGGTGTCGAGCAGGCGCTTGGTGTTGGGGTACTTTGACCAAGTGGCGTCGC
>JBEAZY010000143.1:0-6952 GCA_041159205.1 Pseudomonadota bacterium | reverse complement strand
ATCATGCCGAAAATCTGCGTGCCTTGGATGAGATTGCGGTGAATCTCTTCCGACTCGGCCTCGGTCAAACCGGTGGGCCATACCTTGTCATTGTTTGACATGGGTACCTCCTTGCGAGAAGGGTTCGTGCTCGGGCCGCACGCAGGCCATCGGTGCCGGAATGGCACCGAATTGGGTGACATGACGAAGTTTGGGTGTCGTCATGGTGTATCAACTCCGACGGGGCACGCGCCAAGGCAGCATGGCTTGTACGACGGGCGAGACAAAGCGGGGGATCGACAGGGTCTCGTGAAAGGTGTGTATGCCGCGCCCGAGTTGCGGACGGGCCAGCAGGCTGCGCTGGTAGAACGGGGTGTCCTCGAGTTGGCGCGAAGCCACCGGCCGGTCTGCGCTGCGGGCGCGCCGTGGCACCCGCCAGGCGGTGCGGGGCAAATCGCGAACCGGCACTTCGGGCAAATCGGTGACGCTGCCGTCGGCATCGAAGCGCAGGCGCAGCAGCCGATCGGGGCGATCCGGCCCGTGCAAGTCGTAGGTCACTTCGGTGCTGCCGTCGGGCATTTGGGTGCGCGACCAGTCCCACAGATGAAACTCGTTTTCCAGCGGCTCATCGCCTTCATTGGAGTCGAGATACGCTTGCCCCTGCCATTTCAGGTCAGGCTGGTCCAAATCCACTTCGATGTGCGCTTTGGGGGCCAGCGGGCCCCAGCGATGGCGACCCGCCGAATCGAGCGGCACCGAATACTTGAACAGGGTTTGGGGCCACAGGCGGATGTGGCCACTGAGGCGACGCAACCAGGGCACGGCCACTTCGTCCAGACGGATGTGCAGGCATTGGCCGTCCCAGTCGAGCCGACTGGGGCCGACGACAAAGCTGCTGCTGTCGCGATGGCAATGGCGCTGGCCACGCTCAGTCATGGCCCAGCGGCCACCTTGGCCGTAGAGGGCGACGTTGATGGCGCAGTGATTGTCGGGGTTGGCCGTGCCTTGGCGCCGCGCCCAGCGGTAATAGGGCGAGAACACGCTGCCGACAAAGGCGATCAGCGTCAGGCTGTGTTGCTGGTCTTCACTCATGGCGTCGACATACCACCAAAGGTAGCCATTCGGGAGGACCGCTTGGTCGAAGCGAGGTTGGCCATGACTGCCTCGGCCGCCCGCATGCCGGACAAGGCCGTCATCGGCACGCCCGGCCCCGGATGCGTCCCACCCCCCACCGTGTACAAGCCCGGAATGGCGGTCATGGCCCCAGGCCGCGCAAAGATGCTCATCCAACCGTGGGTGGCCTTGCCATACAGACTGCCCGCCGAAGCCGGGAAACGCCGGTGAAAAGCACCCGGGCTGGAGCGGACCCTGGCATGACCCTGAATGGATAAGCCCATGCGATGCAATTGGTCGAAGGTGGTGGTTTCGCATGAGTCCATCTCCTGTGTGCCTTCAGGCCCGTCGCCTGACGCTGGCGCGTTGACCAGACAAAATAATCGTTCCGTCGTCATCTGAAGGGCAGACTCGGGCCGGTCTTGAGCGCACACATACACGGTGGGTGTGCGGGGCAAGCGCCGATGCTTGAAGATGTCGGTGAATTCGCTGGCATAGTCGTTCTGGAAAAACACGTTGTGGCGATCCAGATCGAGGTTTTGTTTGGGGGCCAGCAAAGACCAGGTCAGGGCCGAGAGCGAACGGGGCTGATCGGAAGGCGGCCAGGCACGGCGCGGCCCCGCGCCCAACAGACCCAGCGCCAAGGCGTCGATTTCGCCATTGAAGACCACAGCATCGGCGCGCAGTTCGTCGTGATCGAGTCGCACACCGACCGCCCGGCCATGGCGGCAGATGATTTCCCGACATGGGGTTTGCAGCAAGAAACGCACGCCACGCGATCGGGCCAGCCGGGTCAATACCTGAGCCAGTTCGTTCATGCCGCCGCGGACACTGAATACACCGTCCATCTCGACTTGGGCAATCAGCATCAGGGTCGCCGGGGCTTCCCACGGCGAAGAGCCGCAATAGGTCGCATAGCGACCAAACAATTGGCGCAAACGGGGGTCGGTGAATTCGTTTTCCAATTGCCGCCACAAGGTGCGCATGGGGCCCAGCTGAGTCAATTGAGACAAACCACGCCAGCCCAAGTCAGACATGAAGCTGCCCATGCTGGGGGCCTGGGTGCGCATGAAGGGCGATTCGAGTGTGTCGTACAGGGCCCGGGCACGGTCACTGAAGCGGCGAAACCGTTGCGCCTCGCCCGGTCCGGCCAGGCGCTCGACTTCGGCCTCGCTGCGCAAGGGGTCGGCGCACAAATCCATGCGCGAGCCGTCGGGCCAGAAGTGACGGGCCAGCACGCTCAGCGGGCTGAGCGAGAGTTCGTGGTCCAGATCGGTGCCCAGCTGGCGGAAAATTTCATCGAAGACCCAGCGCATGGTCAACACGGTGGGGCCCGAATCAATGGACAGGCCACCGACTTCGGTGGTGTGGATCTTGCCGCCGGTGACCGAGTTCGATTCGACCACGGTCACATCCACCCCACGCTGGGCCAGCAGCAAGGCGCTGACCAGCCCGCCCATGCCCGCACCGACAACGACCACTTTGTCGCTCATGTCAGCACCCCGGCCAGGGCTGGATCGCCATGTTCGATTGGATGCCCCTTCCAAATCCCTTGCATGTACAGGGGCCGGAAATGGACGAACAGGGATTCGGAAAAAAATTGGTGTTTGTATGCCGCCTGTATGGCTTGCTGATGCGATGCATGATGGGCATAGGCCCGCATGGCCGCAGCGTCGCGCCAGACGCTGAAAGTGCACTGCCGCAACAGCGGCGCCTCGCCCAGACCCATGGCCAGCTCGCAGCCGTCGGCCGCGTCGAGGTCGGTCTGGGTGGCCGGGGCATGGCGCCAGAACGCCATCGCTTTGGCGGGGCGTATGCTGGCCCGGGTGAGCACCGCCAGGGCAGCGCTGGGTTCGGTGGGGCAGCCTTGCACGGCGGCGTCGGTGGTGGGCGCCCAATCTTGCTGGTCCCATTGCCCGCGTGCCGATTGAACCGAAAACACGCCGACCCAGCTCTCTCTGGCCCGTTCGCGCACCGCATGCACCCACTCGCCTTGCATGAAGTCGTGCGCATGCGCCCAGTTGTCGAAAGAGGCGATGACACCTTGATGGGTGGCGCTGGGTCGCAGGCTAAACCCTCCGCCCTGACCGCTACCCATGACTTTGGCGAATCTCAAGCCGGGCACGTCGCGCAGGGCCGAGGCACCGGACACCAGACGCAACCAGCCCCAACCCTGGTGTTGGCGCACATAGTCAACCAGCAAAATGAACACAACCCCCGATAACGGGGGTGCGATGCGACCGATTTCTTCCAAGCTCATGCCTGCCCTCCTGGCAGGCACGGTTCGGGATCGGTCATACGCAGGTTCATGGCTTACTTCTTGGCCATTTTGACCGGCGCGGCGGCGGGCGTGGCGAGTAACTCGGGGAAGTCTTTGGCCATGGCGGCCCCGTACAGGGGTTTGTAGGCGCCCTGATGGCAGGTGCCGCAATTGACCTTGGCCACGTCACCCAACTCGCCCTTTCGGTGGGCCGGGAAAACGTCGGTGAGCGGGGTCATGTAGTCGTTGTTCAAGTCACGCGCCATCCGAATGCCTTGCCAGGCCGTGACGCGCTGCGGTGGGCCGCCCTCCCAGGTCTGGAAGGAACGGGTGTTGTGGCAATGCGTGCAGTTGACCCCCAAGGCCGTGGACATATGGGTCATCAAGCCATAGGTCCATTCGGTTTGTTTGATCGATTGGCGATTTCCGGTGGGCAAGGCCGTGGTGCCACCGACACGGATGTTTTCAGCCTTCAGCAGGAAGGGGGTGAAGGGGTCGTAGGGCAAAGACGATAGATTGACCACCGGATCGGGGGTGTTTTGTCCGGCTTTGTCGCCTATGAAGTTGGCGCCATAGGGCTGGTCGACGCGGGTGAACCAGACCTGGGCCGGGACCGGCTGGCCACGGTGGCAGGTGTAGCAGGTGACGCCGGTGTCGCTGACGTGTTTTTTCCAATCGCTGTTGATGTGCCGCGTCATCTCGATCATGCGCCGTGCGACCACCTTGGTGTAGAGCGAGTCGTCGGCAAAATTGGCCGGGTTGTGACAGTAGGTACAGCTTTGTTCGGGGGCGATCCAACTGGACATGGACACCATCAGGCGCGTGAAGTCATTGACGCTCAAGTCGCCCAGCAGCTTCACGTTCTTGTACACCTGCGAGGCTTTGGGGCCATCGCTGCCGGCACTGGGAATGGCCGGGGGCGCCTCATTGAGGGGGGCCTGCGCTTCCAGCGTGCGGGGGTTATAGACCTGCAACATGCCGGTGCCCCGATAGCCATGTTGCACCGCCTCGATGGGCGGGCGCTCGCAACCGCTGAGCAGCAGCAAGGCGGCACAAATAGAGAGAATGATTCTCATGGTTTGACTCCTTGCATCAGGGCCGGGTCGGTGACGACGTCAAAGACCTGCGGGTAGGGGGGGACCACACCGTGTTTGATGGACCAGAGGTACCAGTTGTCGACCACGGTGCCGGTGAGCAAAATTCCGATGCCGCCGGTCAGGGGGCACAACACGGCGAACCACCAGGCCCAGCGGTGTATGGATTCCATGGTGGCGTTAAAGCCCATGGTCCAGCGCCAGAACAGCGCCGCGCGCTCACTGGCCGTGCCACGGTCGGTGATCTGCTCGATCTCACGCTCGCCGCCATAGTGCGTGACGGCCAGAATGGTCGCGCCGTGCATGGCAAACAACAAGGCAGAGCCATATAAAAAGACGATGGACAAAGCGTGGAAGGGGTTGTAGAAGAGGTTGCCATAGCGCAAGGAAAAGGCAGCCGTCCAGTCAAGGTGCGGGAATATGCCGTAAGGAACCGCCTCACCCCAAGAGCCCATGAGCACCGGGCGGAACAAACCCAGCACCAAAAAGAGCCAGATCGCAGCGGCAAAGGCCCAGGCCACATGCGTGCCCATGCCCAGCTCGCGGGCTCGGCGGTAGACCCGCGCCCACCACAGGAAGAGTGAGATGGTGAGAAACAAGCCGGCCATGAGCCACCAGCCGCCTTGGTTCAGCGGCGGCAGGCTCAGGCCATAGCTGGCCGGCGGGGGTTCCAGCGACAGCCAAAACAATTGCCGGATGAACTGCACCGGGTCATAGTTGACCGACGCCAGCATGTTCATGCCGATGATGGTCGTGGCAAATAGGCCAAACATCAGCGACGCCAGGCCCAGGCCGCCCAGATAGATGGGCCCGAGTTGGGCGTTGCCCAGCAAGCCGAACCAGTAGACGATGAGGGGCTTGCCGGAGCGGGGGCTGTTGCCGTGTCCCAATTCGACCCCGTCGTGGACCGGGCCGACCGCTTGCACGGTGGTGAAAAGATTTTGGTACTGAGCCATGTTCATCGACTCCTAGTTGATGGGCCACTGGGACCAGATGGGCAGATTGAGCCACCAGCTCCACCACTCCGGCCAGCCACGGGTCCAGAAGGGTCCGCTGAGCACGATGCACAGGGCGCTGAAGAGCACGGCGGCCAGGGCCAGGAACAAACCCAGGCGGTGTATGCCCAGGGTGCCGATGGAGTAGCCGATGATGTCGCGGAAGAAGGTATCCTCGTGCTCAGGGGTGCGTACGCTGTGCCCCGGCGCGGGATTGGTCGAAGACAGAATCAGCGCGCCGTGCAGCGACAGCGCAAAGGTGCTGGCAAAGAAGAAGCTGACCGCGATCATGTGCGCGGGGTTGTAATGGAAGTGCAGATACTGATACCCCACATTGGAGACCCAATCGAGGTGGCTGTAAATCCCGTAGGGGAAGGCATGTCCCCAGGCCCCCATCAGGACGGGCCGGACGACTTCCAGCGTGAAATAGGCCAGGATGGCGACGCTGAAGGCGACGGGTACGTGGTAGCCCATGCCCAGCTTTCGGCAAATTTCAACTTCGCGCAAGGCCCAGGAACCGAACGCGCCCAGAGCGCACACCGTGATGAGCTGCCACAGGCCGCCTTCCATTAAGGGCGCAAAGCGCAGTCCGTACGACAAATCAGGCGGTGCGATGCTGATCTGCCAGAGGTTCCAGGTGGGTCCCTGTGAGGCACCCCACAAGATCAGCGCCGTACCCAGAAACGAGAAAAACAGCGTGGTCACACCAAAGAAGCCGACGTAGAACGGGCCCGCCCAAAAATCGAACAGGTCACCGCCGAGCAGCGTTCCGCCGCGTACCCGGTATTTTTTTTCAAAATTCAACATGGCCATGGCAAGACCTCCAGAATTCAAAATTGCAGGCACCGTGCCGTATCCCGTGCGGAGACGGCGCCTGCGCGAGCGTTGCCGCTCAGGACTTGGCCGGTACCGAAGCAGGCATCGGCGTGTTTTGCGCCGAGGCTGCGGGGGCCTTTTTGGCTCCGTCGAGCCAGTTGTATTTGTTGGTGCTCAACAAGATGAGGTGAATCATCGCTGCCAGACCGAACAGGAAGATGCCCTGTGCCACCATGGCACGCAGGGGATCGTAAAGACGCCAAATTCGCCACATGTTTTTTCTCCTAGATGATGTGGTTCATGAAGGTATAGACCGCCGTCTTCACACCCTGCCCCATGCTGCTGGCGCTTTCGGCGCCTGGCAACCATTCGCGCCAGCTCATGCCACCCAGACGGGCCAGCATGACCACCAGAAACAGCAGGCCAAAGGCCAGCAGAAAGATGGTTTTGAAGGCGACTGAATCGTCGTTCAGGGTACGTTCGCCGCGATGAGATGAGGTGTGTTGCATGACAGTTACTCCGTCAAAAAAAACCGACTTACAGCCAAGGCCGCCACGCCCAGACCAGGATGTGTGCCAGCACGGCGACCGCCGTGAAGCCCACAAACCCCTGCATCCAGTAGTGGTGGAACTCTTGAGCCTCTTCGTCGGTGAGACCGGAAATGGAAGTCCGATTCGACATGGTTGCTCCTTTCA
>JBEAZY010000142.1:0-3441 GCA_041159205.1 Pseudomonadota bacterium | reverse complement strand
AGATCATGCCGAGGCCACGCCCGGCCATGAAGGTTTGATAGTCTTTGCTGTCATAGATCTTTTTAAGCGCCGATACCAGTTTGGCTTGTACATCGGCTGGCATGCCCTTCGGCCCGGCGATGCCGCGCCAAGCCCCAATGGCCCAGTCACTTCCCGCGGCAGCCTTGAGTGTGGGCACCTGCGGGTACAGGGCAGATGGGTTCGGGGACATGATCGCCAGCGGGCGGGCTTTGCCAGCATCGATCAGGGCACGTGACTCGGGCAAGGAGCAGGTGACGAATTCGATCCCCCCTGCGGCCAAGTCATTCATGGCCGGGGCGGCACCGTTCGACGGCACCCAGGGTGCGGCAGCCACATCGACCTTCATGTCTTTGAGCATGCCCGCCAATGCCAGATGCCATATACCACCCTGCCCGGTGCCCGAAGCCTTGAATTTGCCCGGGTTGGCCTTGACCGCCTTGACCAAGTCATCCAGCGTCTTGTAGGGCGAGTCGGCTCGCACTGTGACGGCGGCCGGGTCGATGTTCATCAGACCCAATGGGGTGAAATCGGTGGGGTTAAGCTGGGTCAACCCGGCCCAATGCATCATGGATATCTCGACCGTGATCATGCCCAGGGTGTAGCCATCAGGGGCGGCGGTGGCGATGGCCGAATGGCCCACCACACCGTTGCCGCCAGTCCGGTTGACCACGTTGACGGGTTGGCCCAGGTCTTTTTCCAGCAAGGCGGCAATGATGCGCGCCACCGCGTCAGTGCCCCCGCCCGCTCCCCAGGGAACAATCAGGGTGATCGGACGGTTGGGGTAATTCTGAGCCCAGGCCATTGAGCCCCACAAAAGGGTACCGAGCAAAACTGCCAGCACCCGAGCCATGGTACGACGCCACATGTTTGTCTCCTTGTGTGTGACTTGACCGTCTGAATGCGGTCAATGACTTGCATTTATACGCCCAAAGTTCGACGTTCCAGTTCGGGTGTTCCCTGCCCCGGCACTGCCTTTACGCTTTCTTAATCTTCAGGCTTGAACCCGGAGGATTTGACCCAAGGCTCCCACTGAGCAGCCTCAGCCTGCTGCAACTGAGCCAGGACTTCGGGTTTGAGGTAGGCCCCGCGCATGGCATTTTTACTGAAAAAATCTGCCTGTTTGAGCACCGCCACCTCCAGGGCCTGGGTATAAGACTTCACTTGAAGGTCTGACAGTCCCGCGGGGCCGTAGAGCCCATACCAGCCGTCCACCACCACATCGATGCCCGACTCTTTCAGAGTGGGCACATCGGACAGCACCTGGCTGCGCTGCGTGCCCGTGGTGGCCAGGATCCGCACCCGGCCCGCGCGGTGGTGCTCGATGGCGTCTGGCAAGGGGGAGACCCCCAAGGGCAAATGACCGGCGATCAAGTCCACCATGGTCGGGGCCGCGCCCTTGTAGGGCACATGCACCATCTCGATCCTGGTTTTTTGTACCAGACCCTGGCCGATGAAATGCGGCACGGTGCCTGCGCCCGGCGAGCCATAGGCGGCTTTATGGGCTGGGTCTTTGGCCCATTGCAAAAACTCAAGCATGGTCTTGGCTTGGGTCGCCGTGCCGGTACTCAGGGCGTAGTCGACCACGCACACCCGGCCCAGAGGGGTGAAGTCTTTGACCGGGTCGTAGCGCAGTTGTCTGTATAGCCACTGGAATAAAGTCATCGGGCCGTGGGGCACCAACATCAATGTCGGGTTGTCGGGTCGGGTAGGTTTGACGGTATCGGGGGCAAACCGCCCCGATGCGCCGGGTCGGTTTTCAACCAGGATCGAACGCCCGAGACTGTCGCGCATCGAGTCGGCCATGGCACGGGCGGTTAAATCGACCGAACCCCCAGGGGCAAAGCCCACTGCGATTTTCAGAGGGCTGCTCTGCGCCGAGGCCTGGATCCATGGCGCAGGGGTGATAGCGGCCAAGACGGCTTGATGAAAGTGTCTTCTCTTCATGATTGAACTATGCCCAAGCGGTGTACGGGTCGGGGGGGGTATCAGGCATCGACCCTGACGTTGGCGTCTTTGATCACGCGGGCCCACTTAAGCTGCTCTGAACGGATGAAGTCGGCAAAACGTCTTGCGCTGCCACCGCCATCCTCGGCACCGTACTGTTCGAGTTTTTCGATGACATCGGGCATGGCCAGCACCTTGTTAATGTCTTCGTTCATGCGCAGCGCCATGGCTTGGGGTAATTTTCCAGGTCCGGCCAGGCCATACCAGGTGGTGGCATCGAAACCGGCAAATCCTTGTTCATCCATGGTCGGCACGTTCGGGTGGCCTTTGGCGCGCTTGGTTCGGGTTTGGGCCAGCGCGATGACTTTGCCGGCCTTGACATGAGGCGTGGCGGCGGTCATGGTTTCAAAACAATAGTTGACCTGCCCCCCCATCAGATCGACCAGCAATGGGCCGGACCCTTTGTAGGGCACATGCAAAGCGTCTATGCCTGCCCGAAGCTTGAACATCTCCAAGGCCAGGTGTTGGGCCGAGCCCCCGCCAGCCGAAGCAAAAGTAACCTGGCCAGGTCGTGCTTTGCAAAGGGCGACCAAATCCGTCACAGTCTTGGCCGGCAAGGCCTCGTTGCCGATGAGCAGATTGGGCGTCACACCCACCAGACAAATAGGTACAAAATCGTTTTCGACCGAATAATTCAACTTGGGTTGAAGACCGGGGGCGATGGCATGGCTATTGATGTGTGCCATGAGCAAAGTGTTGCCGTCGCTGGCTTGTTTGGCCACATAGTCGGCAGCAATCACACCTGCGGCACCGGCGCGGTTCTCAATCACGATCGAGGTGTTCCATAGAACCTGCAACTTCTGCGCCACCACACGCGCCAGTGCATCGGTGCCGCCCCCGGGCGGAAAACCGACCACGATGCGCACCGGCCCACCAGGCAGGTTTTGTGCCCAAAGGGCAGGTGTGGCCAGGGTTGCGGACAAGGCACCGATGCTTTTGATCCAAACTCGTCGTTTCATATCCACCTCAAAAACCGAGACTGTTTCATTTTATGGAGCAGTCCTTAATTGGCAAGTGTCTGTCGAACGACCAAGGGAAGTCCCTCTGATACCCATTTGAGTTGACCTCCTTGATCCGTGTGCCACCTGGCAACAGAGTTTTGCAGAACTTACCCAGAGAGGTTGGATGTATGGCATTTGAACATGGATTTATTTTTAAATAACACTTTTATATCTATAATATTAATGTGAATCATTTTTTATCATTATTTGAGAGCGGTCTACACCTAAGGGGTGCGGTGAGGGGCTTTCCGTGATCATCATCGCATCGGGCGCCATGATCGCCTCGGAATTTCAGGCAGAAATAGGTCGAATCCCACCCGCCTTTCTTCCTTTGGGTCACAAGAGACTTTACGAGCACCAAGTCAATCATCTGCGCCAGTCATTTTCAGACGAACAGATCTTCATGTCCATCCCG